>NZ_JBFTHT010000010.1:0-161663 GCF_056394385.1 Arthrobacter sp. 10N44_2
GAACGCAACGCGATCGCCGCCGCCAAGGCCATCAACGCCGCCAAAATGGCGCTCTGGGGCGACGGCACGCACCGGGTCTCCCTGGACGAAGTTATCGTGACCATGCGCGAAACCGGCAAGGACATGAGCTCCAAATACAAGGAAACCGCTATGGGCGGCCTCGCCGTCAACGTCGTGGAGTGCTAGGAAGCTGACCGCCGCTGGCCGGGGCTGACGTGGCGCTGGCCGGCGGCTCCGGCTGTGCGGCCTACAGCCATGCGGCCTACAGTTGTGCGGCCTGCAGCTGTGCAGGCGCTAGTTGTGCAGTGCCGCCCACAGGTTCAGCGAGGATGCGTACACGATCCACGACAGGTAGGGCAGCATCAGCAGTCCTGCCGCCCGGCTGATCGGTCCGAAGAGCACCACCGTCGCGGCCACGGCCACGGCCAAAGCCACGATGATCCCGAACGCGATCCACAGCGCCGGCGTCCCGAGCGCCGGGTACAAGGCGAAGAAGACCGGCGTCCAGAGCAGGTTCAGCCCCAACTGCACGCCGTAGGCTGTCAGGGCCGCTTTGGACCCCGGGGCGCGGCTGCGCCAGACCAGCCACGCCGCGACGGCCATGGCGGCGTACAGGACCGTCCAGACGGGCCCGAAAACCCAGTTCGGCGGGGACCACGGGGCCTTGTCCGCGGTGGCGTACCAGCCGTTGACGTGGTTGGCCGTGGCCAGGCCGCCCAAGGCCGCAACGAGCGCCGACGCGCCGAGGAACAGAAGCAGCGCGACCACCTGGGACAAGCCGCTGCCCGCGCCGCTTCCGACGCCCTTAGAGTGGCCGCCGGGCGCCCCGGGACGGCCTTCCAGCGGTTGTTGCTGAGCCTGCATGAGACCAGCCTAACCGCCTGACCCGGACCGGCGGCAGGGTGCGGACCGATAGACTTGGGGCTGCATGTCCGCATGCCGCCGAAGCTCGTACCGCAATGATTGGATACCGCACCCTTGCGAGAATTCACTGCCCGTTTTGCCTCTGCCGAAGAGATTGCCAACTGGGATGCCCACGTCACGGCGAACCCCAACGGCGGCAATCTCCTGCAATCGGAAGCCTTCGCCGAGGTCAAACAGCACTTTGGCTGGAAGCCCTTGCACCTGGTGTACGAGTCGGCCGATTACACGAGCTACAACCTGATCCTGGAGAAGTCCTTTCCGGTCCTCGGCAAGCTCTGGTACCTGATCAAGGGACCCGACGTGGCGTCGGTCGAGGACATCCCCGGGATCGTCGCGGCGAACGCGGACTTCGTCAAAAGGGCCAAGCTGGGCGTCTTCGCGATCAAGATCGAACCGGATGTTGTCTTGTCCGACGACGCCGCGCGGATCCTTGAGGCCGCCGGACTGGTCAAGACCCACAACCTGCAGCCGAACGACTCCACGGCGCTGCTCGATATTGCGCCCGAGGAAAACCAGCTGCTGCGCAACCTGCACTCCCGGGGCCGCAACGCCGTGCGCCGCGCCATCCGCGAGGGCGTGGAAGTCCACAACGTCGAGCCCACGGAAGAGAACTTCCGGGCCATGTATGCCCTGATGACCACCACGGTGGAAGCCAAGTCCCAGGTCCGGGTGCGCGAGTACGAGTACTACCGCCAGTTCTGGACCAACTTTCTGAAGCGGGATCAGGGCAGGCTGCTCTTCGTGTACGAAAACGGGGTGCCCTCGGTGGGCGCATTCGTGATCAACTACGGCCGCAAGGGAACGTACAAGGACGGCGGCTCCCTGCAGAAGCGTGGCCAGTACGGCGACTCGCACCTGGTGCAGTGGACCGCAATCAACCAGGTCAAGGACCTTGGCTGCACCGAATACGACTTCTGCGGCACGCCGCCGAGCGACAAGCTCAAGGACACCTCAAACCCGTTCCATGGCCTGGGCCTGTTCAAGACCAGCTTCAGCAAAACCGTGACCGACTTTGTCGGCTGCTATGACCAGGTCCTGAGCCCGCTGAAGTACAAGGCCTGGATGATGGCGGGGGAGCGCGTGGCCCGCCAGGTCTACACCCGGCGCACGGGCCAGCAGTTTTACTAAACAGCCGACGAGGACAGTGAGGAGGCCGGAATGAATAACGGATACAGCGGCCACCGCAGGCCGCCCACGGACGGCCTGCCCCGAACGCAGCCGATGTCGCCGGTGGAGGTGCGCCAGAACGCCGCCGCGAAGCGCATGTTGCGCAGGTTGGTACAGGGCGAGAACCCGCCGACGGCGCCCATGAGCATCGTTGACCGGCTCGCCGGCAGCCCCTATGCGAACCCGATGATCCAGGTCGGCGGCGTCGACGCCTCGGCCCGCAAGACGATCGACTTTGCCTTGCATCTGGCGGAATCGATGTTCCGTTACGGCGCCGGAGCCCTGGAAGTTGAGACCAGCATCATCGCCATCACGGCCGCCCTGGGACTGAAGAACATCGAAGTGGACATCACCAACCAGTCGGTGGCCATCAACTATGCCCCCAAGGACCAGACGCCCATCACGTTGCTTCGTGTCGTGCGGTCCTGGACCAACAACTACGCGGGCTTGGCCAAGGTGCACCAGCTCGTCACGGACATCGTCTCCGGCGGCGTGGGACGTGAGGAGGCTGTGCGACGGCTTGAGGACATCACCCACAGTTCCAAGCCATTCCCGCGCTGGATGGTCACCGTGGCATTCGGCGTGTTCTCGGCCGTCTTCGTCGGTGTTCTCGGCGGCGACCTCGGAGCCTCTGCGGTCGCTTTCGTCTCCAACCTGCTGGTGAGCCTGCTGGCCAGGCAGCTAGGGCGGTGGCGCACACCTGACTTCTTCGTCACCGCCTCGTGTTCCTTCCTGGTCACCTTCATCGCCCTGCTGTTATGGCGTTTCGGCGGCATGGTAGGAATCCAGATACCGCCGGCCATCGTGGTGGTCGGCGGAATCCTGCTGCTACTGCCGACCGGCCGGCTCGTCTCCTCGGTGCAGGACGCGATCAACGGCTTCCCCGTCACGGCGGCCGGCCGTTTCCTCTCCACCATGCTGACCTTCGGCGCGCTCGTTGCCGGCATTGCCGTCGGCTTCGTAGTCGGGGATATGACCGGCATGGAGGCGATCAATGTCACCGAAACATTCCCTCCGGCGTATCCGTGGTGGGCCGTGGTCATCCTGATCGCCATCGCGGTGCTGATGATCGGCATCACGGAACAGACCAGCTGGAAGCTGCTGCTGCCGACGGCGGCCGTGGGGGTGGTGGGCTACCTGGTCCTCATCGGCGGCGACGCCCTGGGCATCGGATCCCGCTTCGCCCCGGCCCTCGCTGCCGTGGTGATCGGCCTGCTGGCCCGCGTCGTGGCCCTCCGGATGGGCGCCCCACAGTTGGTTGTGGCCGTTCCCGCCGCGCTGATTCTGCTCCCGGGGCTCACTATATTCCGGTCGATGTATGTATTGACCATCGAGGAATCGGAGATTCTCATGGGCGCCGGCGGCATGCTCAACGCCGGGGCCATCGTGCTCGGTGTCGCTGCCGGCGTCGTGCTCGGCGACACCCTGGCGCGGCCCCTGACGCGGAGCCTGGCGAGCAACGAACGGCGCAGGGCCCGCCGCCGCTAGCTGGTGCGGCTGGATCTAGCCGCTGGATCTGGTAACGCTAGATCTTGCGCTGCTAGATCTTGCGCTGTTGAAGCTTGCGCCGCTAGATCTTGCCGATGGGCAGCTTCTTCTCCGCCTGGAAGTCGTCCTCCACCCGGCCCTTGGCCCAGTAGCCCGAGAGGGACACCTGGGCCCGCTCCAGCCCGCGCTGCACGTAGAACACGTCCCGGAGGCCCTTCATGTAGCCCCGCTCGCCGTGGGCGAAGACCTGCACCCGGCCCTCGGGCCACTCGGCGTCGCGCACCGCCGTGACCAGCAGTTCGCTCTCACCGGCGGGTGCGCCGCCGCGCAGCAGCCAGCGCAATTCGACGCCGGCCGGCCCGGCGATGGCCTGGACGTCGGCGTCGCTGTCCACTTCGAGCAGGGCGAGGCCGCGGGCATCTTCCGGCAGGGATTCGATCGCCGCGCCGATGGCCGGCAACGCTGATTCATCGCCGGCAAACAGGTACCAGTCCGCGGCCGGATCCGGGTTGTACCCGCCGCCGGGGCCGGTGAAAGTCAGGCGATCGCCGGGCTGGGCCGAGGCCGCCCAGGGGCCGGCGAGCCCCTCGTCGCCGTGGATCACAAAGTCAATGGCCAGTTCCTGCGCCTCCGGGTCCACCCAGCGGACCGTGTAGGTCCGCGTATGCGGCCACTGACTGCGCGGCATGGTTTCCCGGATGGCCCACAAATCCAGCGGATCCGGGTATTCGACGCCGGGTTGCGGAAAGACGATCTTGACGTACCGGTCCACATAGTCGTTGTTGACGAACCCGGCGAAGCCGGGGCCCCCGGCGATGATCCGGACCATGTGCGGGGAGAGCTGCTCCCTGCGCAGGACCGTCAGATCGGTCTGGGGGCGCGAGTTCCGGGTGGCGGTGGAGGCTGCGGGGACGGATGTCATGCAGCTAAGCCTAACCAAGAACCCCCGGCGGGAGCTTTGCGCGGGGGCCTGTTACGGCAACGGCGGAAGCTCCCAGTCGACCGTCCCGTTGCCTTGTTGCAGCAGCAGGGCGTTGGCCCGGCTGAACGGCCGGGACCCGAAGAAGCCGCGCGAGGCCGATAGCGGGCTGGGGTGGGCGCTGGCGATCACGGCTGCGGACCCCAGCAGCGGCCGCACGGACTCGGCATCCTTCCCCCACAGGATCGCCACCACGGGGGCATGGCCCGCGCCGGATACGGACGAGCGGCCGGCGACTGCCCGGATGGCCGCCGCCGTCACAGCCTCCCAGCCCTTGTTCCGGTGCGAGCCCGCCGCGCCGGCACGGACGCTGAGCACCCTGTTGAGCAGCAGTACGCCTTGGTCCGCCCAGTGGCTGAGGTCCCCGTGGACGCGCGGGGGGAAGCCGAGATCGGCCTGAAGTTCCTTGTAGATGTTTGCCAGGCTGCGGGGGATCGGCCGGGTGGCGCCGTCCACGGCGAAGGACAACCCCACGGCGTGCCCCGGCGTCGGATACGGGTCCTGGCCCACCACCAGCACGCGGACGCCGGCCAGGGGCTGCCGGAAAGCCCGCAGCAGGTTTGCCGGCGAGGGCAGTACGCCGTGCCCGGCGGCCACTTCGCCCGCGACAAAGGCCAGGGCTTCGCGCAACTGCGCCTCCACCGGCGCCAGCTGTCCCGCCCAGTCCGGAGCAACCAGCGCGTCCAGCGGCCTGCGTGCCAGGTCCGCGAAGCTAAGGGTGTCCGCGGCTGCGGGCTCCAGCTCGAACAGCGCGTCGGGTTCACTGGCGGGGTCAAACTCGGCATCAAACACAGCACCCATTCTTCCCCAGCTGCGGCCCGTTTCTGCGCCCGCCCGAATGACAACCCTGTCATTCGGCCGTAGCATTGGGACTGACTTTTTAACAAATACCAGCCAGGTTTTTCGGAATCAACCAGGAGTGTGTCGTGGCCGAAACAGCGCAAGAGCACGTGCTCGCGGGGGATTCTGCCGGATTCCCAACCGCCGGCGCGGGCCCGGACGGGGTGTCCGCGGAGTCTGCGCTGAGCGCCCGCGACCAGCAGATGCTGGCCTTGGAGCGGCAATGGTGGAAGTACGCCGGGGCCAAGGAACAGGCCATCCGCGAGCTGTTCGATCTGTCCGCCACGCACTACTACCAGATCCTCAATGCCCTCATCGATACCGAGGATGCGCTGGCCCACGATCCCATGCTGGTCAAGAGATTGCGTAGACTACGTACATCACGCCAACGTGCCCGCACTGCCCGTCGTCTGGGAACAGATTCGTAAAGTCGCGTCACGAGCAGCCGGATGCGCACGTCCTGTTGCGTCCGTTCCGGCCTCGGGCACCCCGTATGAAATCAGCAAGGACGTCGTTTTACCATGACCAAATACGCTCGGGATGAATTTGATCGGGTCCCGGAGACCTCTACCCGGCAGGGAGTCCACCGGGCCGTCGCGGCATCACGGCGGCGGAGCCTGGCGCCGATCCTGGCGGCCGGCTGCGTAGCCCTGGCCATCGGCCTGGTGGCCTTCCTGATCCTGCCGAAGCTGGGCTTCTCCGCAGGCCAGGCCGCGGCCGTGACCGCCGGTGGCAGCGCGTCCGCATCTGCCAGCAGCAGCCCGTCCGCCACGAGCACCGTGAGCCCCAGTCCCACGCCGACGAGTCCGGAGCCGGCCGGCACGGATGCCGCCGCCGCGCCGGCGGCTTCGCCGTCAGCTACGCCGGGCGCCACAGCCGCCGCTGTCGACAAGACGCAGCCGGTGACGATCTACAACGCGACCACCACCGCCGGCCTCGCCACCCGCGTCGGCGGCACCGTCACCTCCGACGGCTGGGTCCTGGGCGAGACAGGCAACTGGGGCGGTGTCCCGCAACAGACGTCGGTGATCTTCTACAGCGGCGTCGAGCAGAAGGACAATGCGGAGGCACTCGGAGCCCTCCTCGGCGTCGACACCCTTGTGGACTCTGCCGAGTTCAACATGCCCCTTGTCGTCGTGCTCGGCCCCGGCTACCAGTAGTCAATCCGGTTACGCCTCAATAACTATTAGGCGGCGGCCCTGCCCGCCGCCGGCGTTCCTGGGGGACGCTGTGGGTACAGTATCTGCGGATTTCTCTTCGCAGTCCGCGGCGCACATCGAGGTGGGCCGCACGCAAGCTAGCTGAAAGTGTGGACACCATGGCACTGGGAACCGTCAAATGGTTCAACGCCGAAAAGGGCTACGGCTTCATCGCCGTGGACGGTTCCGAGAACGACGTCTTCGTGCACTGGTCCGCGATCGTCGGGGAAGGCTACCGCGCCCTGGACGAGGGCCAGCGGGTGGAACTGGAAGTCGGCGAGGGCGAAAAGGGCCCGCAGGCCGAAAGCGTCCGGCCCGCCTAGTGGTACTGGCTGCCGTCACGAACGCCCCAAGGAACGCGGCCGGGCGCCGCGGAGGACATTTGCCGCTGGGCCGCGCCCTGGCGGCGGGCACCGTAGCGGCCCTGGCCCTGACGGGGTGCCTGGGCCCCGCGGGCAGTGCCCGCGTGGCCAGCGGCGACGCCAGCGGAGACGGCACCCTGCGCATCGGCCTGATCCTGGACAACACGGGCAAGCAGCACTTCCTCAACGCCTCCGAGCTCGCGGCGGCCAAACTTGCCGTCAAGGAGATCAACGCTGCCGGCGGGCACAAAGGCAAACCGGTGGAGCTGCTGCCGGAAACCATCAGCACGGACACCGCCGCCCAGGCGAAAGCGCTGGTTGCCGCCAAGGCCGACGTCGTGATCGGCCCGACCGATTCCAGCCGTGCCCCGGCCGCCATCGACGTGCTGGCCAACGCCAAGGTAGCCGTGATCTCCCCGGCCAACACCGCCGCCGCGCTCAGCAACTACAAGAGCGGCGGCTACTATTTCCGCACCTCGGCCGCCGACATCGCCCAGGCATCCGTCCTCGCCAAACTGGTCAAAGACGGCGGCGCCAGGACCCTGGCGGTGCTGCATGAGGAAGGCGACTACGGCAAAGACGTCGCCGCCGCAGTCGTTGGTGCGGCGAAACAGTCCGGACTGGAAGTCGTGGCGGACTCGGAGTTCACCCCCGGCCAGGCGCAGCAGGCTGTCGCCGCCGCTAAGGCCGCCAACCCCGACGCCGTCATCCTGGTCTCGCGCGACGGCGCACAGGGCGCCATCGCCGAGCTGAACAACGCCGGCCTCGCCGGCAAGAAGCTGGTCCTCAGTGACGGAGCAGTCAGCAAGTACGGCTCTGGCCTGGGCGCCCGGGCGCTCGAGGGTGCACGCGGGATCCTGCCCGGCGTGTTTCCCTCCGCAGCCTTCCAGGCGGACCTCGTGGCCGTTGATCCCGGGCTGAAGGACATGGTGTTCGCCGCCGAGACGTACGACGCCGTCGTCCTGGCCGCCGTCGCCGCCGCCGCCGCAGAGGACGACGCCGGCACCTCCATCGCGGCGTCCCTCGTCGCGGTCTCCGGCGGAACCCCGGCAGCAGGCGGAACCGGGGCCGGCGGCAGCCAGCCGCCCAGCGAGTCATGCACGAGCTACAAGGACTGCGTCGGCGTCCTCCGGGCAGGCCAGCGGCCGGACTACGACGGCCAGTCCGGACGGATCAACTTTGATGCCCACGGCGACATCACCGAAGCGAACTACATGGTTTCGACCTACGGCGAGGACAACCTGCCCACGGTGGACGGCACAGAAGCCGCGAGCAGCAGCGGCGGCTGATCGCTCGTAGCGTATTGTGCCCGCGTGGCGGCCGGTTCCGGCCGGCCACTGCTTGCACTCTCCCCGGGGGAGTGCTAATTATTGATTTAGCACTCCAGCGCACTGACTGCTAACACGACGCCCGGTCCGCCCGGCCGCGAAGTGGGGCAGCCGGTCCAGGAGCTAAAGAAACACCTTGCTGGGGTGAGATCCCGGACCCGGCGGCATACAGAGGCCGCGGGGTTGGGATCGTCCGTCGCGGGCACCACAGCGAAGGTTCATTCTTAACGACTGTCCCGAAAGGACTACTGCCGTTATGGCCAAGATCATTGCATTTGATGAAGAGGCACGCCGCGGTCTTGAGCGGGGCCTGAACATCCTCGCCGACGCCGTCAAGGTCACCCTCGGCCCGCGGGGACGCAACGTCGTCCTCGAAAAGAAGTGGGGCGCCCCCACGATCACCAACGATGGTGTTTCCATCGCCAAGGAGATCGAGCTGGACGATCCCTACGAAAAGATCGGCGCCGAGCTGGTCAAGGAAGTTGCCAAGAAGACGGATGACGTCGCAGGCGACGGCACCACCACGGCAACCGTGCTGGCACAGGCCCTGGTCAAGGAAGGCCTGCGCAACGTCGCGGCCGGCGCTGACCCGCTGTCCCTCAAGCGCGGCATCGAGAAGGCTGTTGACGCGGTCACCGTCGAGCTCCTGGCCTCCGCCAAGGAAATCGAGACCAAGGAAGAGATCGCCGCCACCGCGTCCATCTCCGCCGGCGACAACGAGATCGGCGCCCTGATCGCCGAAGCCCTCGACAAGGTCGGCAAGGAAGGCGTCATCACCGTCGAGGAGTCGAACACGTTCGGCCTCGAGCTGGAGCTGACCGAAGGCATGCGCTTCGACAAGGGCTACATCTCCGCTTACTTCGTCACCGACGCTGAGCGCCAGGAAACGGTCCTTGAGGATCCGTACATCCTGATCGTCAACTCCAAGATCTCCAACGTCAAGGAACTGGTTGCTGTCCTGGAAAAGGTCATGCAGTCCAACAAGCCGCTGCTGATCATTGCCGAAGACATCGAGGGCGAGGCCCTGGCCACCCTGATCGTCAACAAGATCCGCGGCACCTTCAAGTCCGTCGCCGTCAAGGCTCCAGGCTTCGGCGACCGCCGCAAGGCGCAGCTGGCCGACATCGCCATCCTCACCGGTGGCCAGGTCATCTCCGAGGAAGTCGGCCTCAAGCTTGAGACCGCCGGACTCGAACTCCTTGGCAAGGCCCGCAAGGTTGTTGTCACCAAGGACGAGACCACCATCGTCGAGGGTGCAGGCGACGCCGACCAGATCGCCGGCCGCGTGTCCCAGATCCGCGCCGAGATCGAGAACTCCGATTCCGACTACGACCGCGAGAAGCTGCAGGAGCGCCTGGCCAAGCTGGCCGGCGGCGTTGCAGTCATCAAGGCCGGCGCCGCAACCGAGGTCGAGCTCAAGGAACGCAAGCACCGCATTGAGGACGCCGTCCGCAACGCCAAGGCTGCTGTCGAAGAGGGCATCGTCGCCGGCGGTGGCGTTGCCCTGATCCAGGCCGGCGCCAAGGCATTCGCGAACCTGCAGCTCTCCGGTGACGAAGCAACGGGCGCGAACATCGTCCGCGTTGCCATCGACGCCCCGCTGAAGCAGATCGCCTTCAACGCCGGCCTCGAGCCCGGCGTCGTCGTGGACAAGGTCCGCGGCCTGCCCGCAGGCCACGGCCTCAACGCCGCCACCGGCGAGTACGTCGACCTGCTGGCCGCCGGCATCAACGACCCGGTCAAGGTAACCCGCTCTGCCCTGCAGAACGCGGCTTCCATCGCCGGCCTGTTCCTCACCACCGAGGCCGTTGTAGCCGACAAGCCCGAGAAGGGTGGCGCCCCGATGGGCGGCGGCGACGACATGGGCGGCATGGGCGGCATGGGCGGTTTCTAACCACCCGCGCCAGCCATCACCGGCTGTTCGACGACGGCGGTCCCACCTTCGGGTGGGGCCGCCGTCGCCGGTTAAGCGCGGCCCCTGTCCAAGGGAGCGTCGGTGGGCGTCGGCGGGTTCTGGCAGGATAGGCCAGTGACGATTACAGCAGCGGCCGACGGTTCGGCCTTAGGAAATCCTGGCCCGGCCGGCTGGGCCTGGTATGTGAATGACGACTGCTGGCGGGCCGGGGGGTGGCCCCACGGCACGAACAACCAGGGCGAACTGATGGCGGTGCTGGACCTGTTCCGGGCAACGGCGCACATGCCCGGGGAAGACCTGCTGATCCTCTGCGACAGCCAGTACGTCATCAACGCCGTGACCAAGTGGATGCCCGGCTGGAAACGCAAGGGCTGGCGCAAAGCCGACGGCAAGCCGGTGCTGAACGTGGACCTCCTCAAGGACATCGACCAGGCGCTCGTGGGCCGCAAGTACACCTTCGAGTGGGTGCGGGGCCACGCGGGGCACGAGCTCAACGAGGCGGCCGACGTCCGCGCCCGGGCAGCGGCCACGGCGTACCAGCAGGGCGTGGCCGTCCGGCAGGGTCCCGGGTTCGGCACCCCGGAGGGCGAACCGCCAGCGAGCAAACCGCCAGCGGGCAAAACACAGCAGGACAAGACACAGCAGGACAAGATGCAGCCCGCCGCCCAGCCCGCCGCCCCACAGCCCGCCCCCGCGACCCGGCCGCAGGCAGCCCCGGCGCCAGCCGGCCAGCAGGAACTCTTTGGCGCGCCGGGGACCTACGACGAACCGGACCTCTTCAGCGAACTCGAAGAAGAACCTGCCGTAGACCGGGCGGAGGCCAGCGCCGAAGCCGTCGTCGAGTCCCTCGAACGCGAACTGCTCCGCCCCGAAACCCGGGCAGACCTGGGCCGCACGGGCGTGCTGCTCCACCCGGACTTCACCGAAATCGGCAGCTCCGGCCGGATCTGGACCCGCGACGCCATGATGATGTCACTCGAGGACAACCCGGGCGGAGCCGTGGAGCTGGAACTGTTGGGCGCGGACCGGCTGGGTGAGAAGACCATCCTGCTGACCTACCGCAGCCACACCCGTGAGGGATCAGCCCTGCGCAGCTCCCTGTGGGTCCTTGAAGGCGCCCAATGGCGCCTGCGCTTCCACCAGGGCACACCCGAGGCCTGAGGGCGCGTGCGGCTCACGTGAAGCGCTGCGCATTGCCCAGTT
This sequence comes from Arthrobacter sp. 10N44_2, assembly GCF_056394385.1. Lineage (NCBI taxonomy): Bacteria > Bacillati > Actinomycetota > Actinomycetes > Micrococcales > Micrococcaceae > Arthrobacter > Arthrobacter sp. 10N44_2. Next base: position 11,406 of record NZ_JBFTHT010000010.1, read on the forward strand.
CCGCCTGCGCATAGGTGGCGGCCGCGGAGTTCAGCGCGAGGTTGATGGACGCCAGGGACGCCTCGACCCTGCCCTGGGTCAGCGTCCACTCGGCCACGAGGGTTTGGAAATTAGTCGCCGCGGAGCCCCGCCAGCTGCCCTGGAGCTCGTCCAGCCCCCGTTTCATGGCGTGGACGTCCGCGCTGATCCTCTCCACCGTGGCCTGCACGTTGGCGGACTTCAGCTGGAGGAGTTCGGTATCGACGGAGATGATGCTCATGGAAATGCCTCTCGAATGCTCGGGAGGCGGCCGCGGCCCGGCGAAGCACGGTGAACGTCAGCGGGTCTGCGGTGAGGTATTGCGGTGACATTTTCGGTGAGAGCTGGCGGGGAGCGGCTGCCTCATCCGGATCTTCCGGACACCTCGAGCGTAGGCGGGCGGCCCGCCGGCCGGACACCGCCGTCGGCCCCTATGTGGATAAGTCCGCTGTGGACCGTTCCGTGGCCTCTTCGTCCAGGAGCGGGATGCTGACCACCAGCGTGGCACCGCCGCCGTCGGTCTTCCCGACCCGCACGGACCCGGAATGCGAGCCGACGATGGCGGCCACGATCGCCAGGCCAAGTCCGCTGCCGCCGGTCTCCCTGGTCCGGGAGGTGTCGGCCCGGTAGAAGCGCTCGAAAATACGGGCCGCCTCCTCATCCGGAACCCCCGGTCCGTGGTCCCGGACCTCGATCACGGACTGCCGTGTTCCGTCCGGTGCGGTCCGGACCCCGACGCCAATTTCGACCGGGGTGCCCTCCGGCGTGTAGCGCAGGGCATTGCCGACCAGGTTGCTGACCACTTGGCGCAGTTTGGCTTCGTCGCCCAGCACCGGGGCGGCGGCCGGGGCCGCGCCGTCAATCCCGGTGAGGGTGATGGTGCGTTTGCGGTCGCTCGCCTGGGTGTCCACCACGGCGTCGTTGGCCAGCAGCAGCAGGTCTGCGGGCTTCTGCTGCAACGGCCGCTGTTCGTCGATCCTGGCCAGCAGCAGCAGGTCTTCGACCATGGCCCCCATGCGTTTGGCTTCGCTTTCGATCCGCCCCATCGCCGTGGCCACGTCTTCCGGGGTGGACAACGCCCCGTGCCGGTACAGCTCGGAGAACCCGCGGATGGTCACCAGCGGGGTTCTCAGTTCGTGCGAGGCGTCGGCGGCGAAGCGCCGCATCCGCGCCTCGGACGCCATCCTGGCGGCGAAAGCCGTCTCAATGTGCGCGAGCATGGCATTGAGCGAGCTCCCAAGCCGGCCCACCTCCGTGCCCGGGTTCTCCACCTCCACACGCTGGGACAAGTCTCCCGCGGCGATCGCGGCGGCCGTCTTCTCCACCCGGGCCAGCGGCCGGAAGGACCGCGAAACAGTCCAGGTGGCAATGAAGAACGCCAGCACAAGCGTCAGCAGGCCCACACCCACCACCACCAGCGCAGCGTGTTCCATCACCGAATCCACGGGGTCCAGCGGCAGCCCGATCACGACGACGGCGCCGCGGTTGTTGTTGTCCACCACGCTGACGGCCACGACCCGCCAGCTGCCGCCCTCGGATCCGCGGACCTGGAACGGCATCTGCTGGCGTTCCCGGGCCTCGACCGAGGAAAAGGTGCTGAGCGCGGGGTGGGATTCCTTGTCGCCGCCGAACGTGTAGGGCGGAAGACCGGGGCTGAAGAGCATCAGCGAGTAGTCGGTGGGAACGGTGGAGTTGGTCTCCTGCAACTGGCGTAAGGACTGCTGCTGCCGCGCGGATTCGACGGCGGCCCGGAGCTTGTCATCCACCTGGCCCTGCAGGAAGCTGTGCAGCAGCGTCAGCGTGCCCGCCCCGGTAGCCGTGAGGGCCACCAGCATGAGCGCCATCATGATGGCCACGAGCTGAGAGCGCAGCGACGCCGATTTCCAGCGGTACAGCAAGATCAGCGCTTCTCGGCAGTCCGCAGAACGTAGCCGACGCCGCGCTTGGTCTGGATCAGTGCCGGGGCATCGGGATCGATATCCACTTTGCGGCGCAGGTAGGAGATGTAGGATTCCACGATCGAGGCGTCGCCGTTGAAGTCGTACTCCCATACATGGTCGAGGATCTGGGCCTTGGACAGGACCCGGTTCGGATTGAGCATGAGGTAGCGCAGGAGCTTGAATTCCGTGGGTGAGAGCTCGATCACGGTCCCGCCGCGGCGGACCTCGTGGGCGTCGTCGTCGAGCTGGAGGTCATCGACCCGGATCACGGCGTCGTCGTCGACCTGGGGTTGCGTGCGCCGGAGTACGGCGCGGATGCGGGCCACCACCTCGTCGAGGCTGAACGGTTTGGTGACGTAATCGTCCCCGCCCACGGTCAAACCGGTGACTTTGTCCTCGGTGTCGTCCTTGGCCGTGAGGAACAGGACCGGGAAGTGCTTGCCGGCGGCGCGCAGGCGGCGGGTAACGGTGAAGCCGTCCATGTCCGGCAGCATGACGTCCAGCACCGCCAGATCGGGGGAGTGCAACTCAGCAGCAGCCAGCGCCTCGCGTCCGCTGCCGGCCGAGACGACTTCAAAACCAGCGAAGCGCAGGGACGTGGAGAGCAGCTCGCGGATGTTCGGTTCGTCATCGACGACGAGGAGCTTGGCTTCGGGACCGTTCTTCTTCATGTTCCCATGATGCTCCCAGACTCTGGGAGTTTTCTGAATGGAGGTTGTGTGTTGCATGGCCGCATCCCCGGCCCCCGCCTAGCCCGCGGTGCCGACGTCCTTGGCGTCCATGATCCGGTAGGCGTACCCCTGCTCGGCGAGGAACCGCTGCCGCTTCGCGGCGAAATCCTGGTCCAGGGTGTCCCTGGCCACGAGCGAATAGAACCGGGCGGAGCGGCCGTCCTTCTTCGGGCGCAGCAGCCGGCCCAGGCGCTGGGCCTCCTCCTGGCGGGACCCGAATGAACCGGAGACCTGGATCGCGACCGACGCCTCGGGCAGGTCAATGGAGAAATTGGCGACTTTGGACACCACCAGGGTCTGCACCTCGCCGGCGCGGAACGCGTCGAACAGCCGCTGGCGCTCCTTCACCGACGTGTCGCCCTTGATCACCGGCGCGCCCAGGCGCTCGCCGATCTCGTCGAGCTGGTCGATGTACTGCCCGATCACCAGGAGCTGTTCCCCGGCGTGTTCGGCGACGAGTTCTTCGACCACCAGGGTCTTCGTCTCGGAGGTGGCACACAGCCGGTATTTGTCGGCGTCCTCGGCCATGGCATAGGCCACCCGTTCGTCGCGGGGCAGGTCCACCCGGACTTCCACGCAATCGGCCGGGGCGATGTAGCCCTGGGCCTCGATGTCCTTCCACGGCGCGTCGTAGCGTTTCGGCCCGATCAGGCTGAAGACCTCGCCCTCCCGGCCGTCCTCCCGCACCAACGTGGCGGTCAGCCCGAGCCGCCGGCGGGCCTGCAGGTCCGCCGTCATCCGGAAGATCGGCGCGGGCAGCAGGTGGACCTCGTCGTAGATGATCAGGCCCCAGTCGTTGCCGTCCACGAGCTCCAGGTGCGGGTACAGCCCGCCGCGCTTCGTGGTCAGGACCTGGTAGGTGGCGATCGTGACCGGCCGGACTTCCTTGACGGAGCCGGAGTACTCGCCGATCTCCTCCTCGGTCAGCGACGTGCGTTTGAGGAGCTCGTCCTTCCACTGCCGCGCGGCGACGGTGTTGGTCACCAGGATCAGTGTGGTGGTGGAGCTGGTGGCCATGGCGGCCGCGCCGACCAGCGTCTTGCCGGCGCCGCAGGGAAGGACGACGACGCCGCTGCCGCCGGCCCAGAAGTTCTCCGCGGCCAGTTGCTGGTAGGGCCGCAGCTTCCAGCCCGATTCGTTGAGCATGATGGGGTGCGGGGTGCCGTCCACGTAGCCGGCCAGGTCCTCGGCCGGCCAGCCAAGCTTGAGCAGCAGCTGCTTGAGCTGGCCGCGCTGGGAGGAATGCACCACCACCGTCTCGCCGTCGATCCGTGGCCCGAGCAGCGGGGCGATCTTCTTGGCGCGGCTGATTTCCTCGAGCACCGGGTAGTCGGAGGTGCGCATGACCAGGCCGTGCTGCGGGTCCTTCTCCAGGCGGAGCCGGCCGTACCGGGACATGGTCTCTTCGACGTCGATCAGCAGGGAATGGGGCACGGGGAAACGGGAGTACGTGAGCAGGGTGTCCAGCACTTTTTCGGCGTCCAGCCCGGCCGCCCGGGCGTTCCAGAGCCCCAGCGGCGTCAGCCGGTAGCTGTGCACATGCTCCGGGGCCCGTTCCAGCTCGGCGAACGCCGCGATGGCGTGCCGGGCCTCCGTTGCGAGTTCGTGGTCGACCTCCAGCAGGATGGTCTTGTCACTCTGGACGATCAGGGGCCCGTCATTCACTGGAACAATTCCTCTGTAGCTTCTACGTCGATAATGCGGTGGATGGACAGGACCCGCTCGATTTCCTTGTCCGGATCGAACACCCGCACCCGCCCGCCATTCACAGCTACCGGAACAACCGTCTCGCGGGTGGCATTCCCCATGCTGTCCACGACATTCATGATGACCCGCTGCCTGAGGCGGATCGCCTTCAGCAGGGTCTCGAGGCCCAGCTGGGTCGCTTCCTCGCTGCCCGGTGCCGCGGGCGGGTGGGCGCCGGAGCCCGGCGCCCGGGACCCGTTGGTGCGCAGCACGGCGAGCTGGGCCTCGATGTCGGCCTCCGGCGGAGCGGTCCGCGGGGCGGTGTAGACCGGCCGGCCGCTGCCGGGCGCAGGGGTGCTGCGGCGCAGCCGGACGATGGCGGAGGCAGCTTCCTCCAGGACCGGGGCGAGCCCCAGACCCCGGAGGGCCTGGGCGGTTTCCCGGGGCGCGGCGTGGGAGACGACCACGGTGGGCGCGATGCGCACCAGCCCGAGGCCAGCCGCGGCCGGGGCGTTGAGCAGTTCCAGCAGGGCAGCCTCGTCCTCGCTTTGGATAAAGCTGGCCGCGGCCCCCACCCGGAGCCGGGAATGGCGCGCGGCGGTGTCTTCGATAAGGTACTGGAGGGGCTGCGGGATGGCGGTGGCCGAATGCTGGCGCAGGAAGTCCAGCATCGCCGCGGCGTCCTGGCCGGTGTCGAGGGCCCGGCGCACGGAGGTGACGGAGAACCGGTAGATGGTGGCCGGTCCCTGCCCTTCGGCCGTGGCCATGGTCAGGAGCCGTTCGCTCAGTTCGGGGTCGAGGTAGCCCGGCGCCACCGCCGTCAGGTCCGCCTGCAGCAACACGTGCTGCAGGGCCGCCGGCAGGTGTTCGCCCAGGATCCCCAGGGCGTCGTCCGGCTGCTCGGCGGCGATCGCGGCGCCCAGCTGGCTCAGCGCCCCAGAGCCGATCAGGCCAAGCATCTCGGCCTCCGCGAGGATGCCGCGGATCAGCGAGCTGAAGCGCCTGGCCATCCGGGGCTGCGTCCACTCGGCACGCTCCAGCACGGCGGCGGCATCGAGGACGGGGGCCTGCCCGTCGGGCGCCACGGCCTCAAGGGTGAGTTCGTGCAGGATTTCCAGGACCCTTTTCCGGACCACCGGGGCGTCCGGCCGCTGCGCCTCGGCGGAGAGCGCATTGATGGTGGTCCCGGCCGGGCCCCGGTGCCCGGCCGGGCCCGGGGCGGCAGCATTCACCGGCTGGCCCACGAGGGACGGTGCGCGCTCGCTGGCCAGCCAGGCGTTGACCAGCCACAGCCACTGCTCCTGCCGCGGCAGCGACAGCCACTCCAGCTGCGGCGGCTGCACCCACGCAGAACTGTCGACGTCCAGCCGCAGCAGACCGGCCATTCCGCAGAGCTCCGCGAGGACGCCGGCCTCGTGCACGTCCATCCGCAGGGAATCCGCCAGCCGCTTCATCTCCCGGACCCCGACGCCCCCGCTTCGCAGCGTCGCCAGCGGCTGTTCGCGCACGGTGTAGAGCACTTCGCCGACGAGCCGCAGCGTCTCGGCGATGGCGCCCAACGCGGCGTTCCGGCGCAGCCCCGCGCTCGTGTTGCCCAGCCGGGGGACAGGCGGCGTGAGCGAAAAGTTCTCGATGACAAACCCGCCGCGCAGCGACACTCCGACGCTGTGCGGCAGTTCGACGTGCGCGGCGTCCAGCGGTACCAGCAGCCCGCGCGCCAGCAGCCAGTCCACGGGGCCGACGTCGGCGCCTTCGTGGAGCACGGACGCCCGGCGCTGCGCCTGCGGGACGGCGCCCATGGCCCAGTTCCCGAACCGGGCCAGAAGGGCGGCGGTCCGGTCCGGTGCGGTGGCCAGGATTTGCTGGAGCGATTCCGGTGTTGCCGTCCAGTGCTGCAGGGACAGGGCGGCTTCCATCGGCGTCGTGGCGGGAGAGATGGACGCCCCGGCGCGGTGAAGTTCCCCCACCAGCTGCACCACGCGTTGCGCGAAAGCAGGCTGGAGCCGCACCAGTTCGGTGTAGCTGCGCCCCAGCCCCGCAGGGTAGATGCCAATCACGTCCTTGAGGCTGCCGACCGGAAGGTAGTGGCGCTGCTTGGCGGCGGCGGGGGTCGCGCCGTGCGGCGGATCTGCGCGGTGGACGAGGGCCAGTTCCTGCAGGGAATGGAGGAGCCGGTCGACGGCGGCAACCGAGGAGCCGTTGATCAGTTTCTTCAGCATCGCCGCCGACGCGCTGTGCCCGGTATCGGCGTTGGTGCACAGGTGCAGGGTTTCCAGGACCTGCATCTGCGGGCGGTTGAGCCGTTCGAGTGCCCGCTGGACGCTGACGCGTCCGCTGGCGCGGGCGGCGAGGGCGGCGAAGTCCGGGACGCCGGGAGAAATCAGGTCCGGCCGCGCGGAGAACAAGGCCCGCAACGATTCGTCGCTTCGTGCCTGAAGTTCCTTGCTGAGCGCGCGGATGAGGGACATCGCTCCAACGTTACCTTTCGCCGGGCCCGCGCGGGCGGCGCCGGGCTGCCACCGCGTCGACAACGAGGGCCAGCATGAGCAGGAATGCCACCGGGAGGCCGTAGAGGGCCGTCGAGGTAATCCAGGCGGGCGCCACGGCATTGTTGAAGGCCATCGCCATGACAGCGCCGACGGCAACGAGGGACAGCACAGCAAGGGTGGCCGCTACGATCATCAAAGGCCGCCGGTAACGCGTCAGTGTCATGGGGGCAACGCTAACAGTCCGGCATCGCCCGCGCCTCAAGCCGTTAAAGTGAACCAGGCAGGATAACCTTGGAGATACAGACCAACACGGTCCGGGCAGTCATACCCTGAACCCGCGTATCCATGCGGATGCGGTGACCGCCGGCCGTGTCCCCGCAGAACGAAGAAGGTTGATTACGTGCCTACCGGCAAGGTCAAGTGGTATGACAAGGAAAAAGGCTTCGGATTCCTCGCGGGCGAGGACGGCCAGGAAGTCTTCCTGCCCAAGTCCGCGCTGCCCGAAGGCATCACGGAGCTCAAGGCCGGCACGCGTGTTGAATTTGGTGTAGCCGACGGACGCAAGGGTGCCCAGGCCCTGGGCCTGCGCGTGCTGGACAAGACGCCGTCCATCGCCAAGGCAAAGCGGCCCAGCGCCAGGGACCTTGCCCCGCTGGTCCAGGACCTCGTCAGCGTGCTGGATAACCTGTCCGGGACCCTGTCCGCGGGCAAGTACCCGGAAGGCAACAAGGGCAAGGCGATCGCAGCGGCCCTCCGTAAGGTTGCCGACGAGCTGGACGTATAAGGCTTTTGATGACTCAGGAACCTGATCAGTTGCCGGCGCCGGATGCCGGAACCGCAGCGCCCACCGGGGCCAAAGCAACCGGCTCCAAGCAGGGAATCCGCCCGCGCGCCGGCGTGCCCGTCTGGCGCACCGGCAAGCCTGACGCCTTCCTGGCCGCCGCCGTCGACGTCGCCCGCACCGCGGTGGAGGGCATTGCCCCCGCCGAGCAGATCGGCGAGCACATCGGTGCCCGGAGCGAGGGCGACCGCCTGGTCACCCACCTGTTCGAATCCAGGCTCCCCGGCTACCTGGGCTGGCAGTGGTACGCCGTGCTGACACGCAACTCGCGCTCCAAGGTGGTCACGGTGGACGAACTTGGGCTCCTGCCCTCCGAGGACTCCATCCTGGCACCGGCCTGGGTTCCGTGGGCTGAACGGGTCCGCCCGGAAGACGCGCAGGCTGACGAGGCTGCCGAGGCGCCGTCCGGTTCCGAAGCGCCGTCACAGGCGTCCGACGCCGACCAGCAGGATGACACGGACGACGCCGACGACACTGACACCGACGACGACGACGACGACGCTGACGCCGACGACACCGACGCCGACGCCGACACTGACGCCGACGACGCTGAGCGGGAACGCTCAACGGGCGAGGCCGACTAGCGGTTGGAAGCGTCTGGGAGCGTGTCTGGGGAGGGCTGGGGCTGATGTCCACGTTCAAATCCCTGCACATCCTGAACTACCGGATCTGGTTCGTCGGCGCCCTCATTTCCAACGTTGGCACCTGGATGCAGCGCACCGCCCAGGACTGGCTGGTGTTCGCCCACCTGACGGCGCACGATGCCGGGGCGGTGGGAATCACGATGGCCCTGCAGCTGGGCCCGCAACTCTTCCTGGCACCCGTGGCCGGACTGGTCGCCGACCGGTTCAACCGCAAGCGGCTCCTAGTGCTGACGCAGTCCGCCATGGCGCTGCTGAGCGCGGGGCTGGGCATCCTGGTGGTCACGGGCGCGGCGCAGCTCTGGCACGTCTACGCCTTTGCCCTGATGCTCGGGGTGGTCTCCGCCCTGGACGCCCCCGTCCGGCAGACCTTCGTCTCGGAACTCGTCCAGGACGACTACCTGCCCAACGCCGTGGCCCTAAACAGCGCGTCTTTCAATGTTGCCCGGATGATCGGTCCGGCCGTCGCCGGCGTGCTCACGGCCGTCGTCGGGCCCGGCTGGGTCTTCCTCATTAATACGCTCACCTTTGTGCCCCTGTTGCTGAGCCTGGCGAAAATCCCGTCGTCGTCGCTGCGCCGGCTGCCGCGGGCACCGGCGGGCAAGGGCAGGATCCGGGAGGGGCTGCGCTATGTGAGGTACCGTCCGGATTTGGTCGTGGTGCTGGTGGCGATCTTCATCGTGGGAACCCTGGGGCTGAATTTCGCCCTGTTCATCGCGGCCATGGTGGGGACCGAATTCGGCCTGGACGCGGGGGCCTTCGGCCTGATGAATTCGATCATGGCCATCGGATCCGTAGCCGGGGCCCTGCTGTCCGCCGGGCGCGGCAAGCCACGGCTGCGGGTCATCTTCGGGGCGGCCGCCGCCTTCGGCGTGACCTCGGGCATCGCAGCGATGGCCCCGAACTACTTCTGGTACGGCGTCGCACTTGTGCCCGTGGGGCTGTTCGCGATCACCATGATGACGAGCGCCAACGGGTACGTCCAGACCACCACAGAGCCCGTAATGCGGGGCCGGGTGATGGCCCTCTACATGGCGATCTTCATGGGCGGAACCCCCCTTGGTGCGCCGCTCGTCGGCTGGGTGGCAAACACCGCCGGCCCCCGCTGGTCCATGGCGGTCGCGGCGGGCGCCGGCCTGCTGGCGGCCCTGATCGGGCTGGTGTGGATCATCCGCGCGAAGCACCTGCGGCTCCACTTCAACCGCCGCGCCCACGGGCTGCGGTACTTCCGCGTCGAAAGCCGGACCGGGGCGGCCGGTGCCGGCAGGGACGCGCTGCCGGAGGCACAGCAGGGCGGACGGACCTGAAACGACGACGGCGCCGTCACGGCTTAGGTTCTCAGGGCCGTGACGACGCCGGACGCGGGGCTACTTCTTCAGTTCCGCCACGACGAAATCGATGCACTCGAGCAGTGCCGAGACATCGTCGGGCTCGATCGCCACGAAGGTGGCGATGCGCAGCTGGTTGCGGCCCAGCTTGCGGTACGGCTCGGTGTCGACGACGCCGTTGGCGCGGAGCACCTTGGCGATGGCCGCGGCGTCGATCGAGTCATCGAAGTCGATCGTGGCGATCACGTTCGAGCGGTCCTCGGCCTTGGCCACGAACGGCGTGGCGTATTCGGACGCTTCGGCCCAGCGGTAGATGCGGCCGGCAGAATCCGCGGTCCGGCCGGCGGCGAAGTCCAGGCCGCCGTTGGCGTTGAGCCACTGCACCTGGGCGTCCAGGGTCACCAGGGTGGCCAGTGCGGGGGTGTTGTAGGTCTGGTTCAGCCGGGAATTGTCGATCGCCGTCTGGAGGTCAAGGAAGTCGGGAATCCAGCGGTCGCCGGCCTTGATCCGTGCCGCCCGTTCCAGCGCGGCCGGGGAGAACAGGCCCAGCCACAGGCCGCCGTCGGATGCGAAGTTCTTCTGCGGCGCGAAGTAGTACACGTCCGACTCTGCCACGTCCACGTCCAGCCCGCCCGCGGCCGAGGTCGCGTCCACGAGCACCAGCGACCCCTCGTCGGCGCCGGCCACCCGCTGGACGGGGGCGGCTACGCCGGTTGAGGTCTCGTTCTGCGGCCACGCATAGACGTCGACGCCGGCCTCCGCCCGGGCGGTGGGGCGGGTGCCGGGTTCGGCCTTGATGATGGAGGACTCGGCAAGGAACGGCGCCTTGTTGGTGGCGGAGGCGAACTTCGAGCCGAACTCGCCGAAGGACAGGTGCTGCGCTTTGTTCTCCACGAGCCCGAAGCTGGCAATGTCCCAGAACGCGGTAGATCCGCCGACGCCCAGCACGACTTCATAGCCTTCCGGTGCCCGGAAGAATTCGCTGAGGCCGCTGCGCACCGAGCCGACCAGGTTCTTCACGGGTGCCTGGCGGTGCGAGGTCCCCAGCAGCTTCGACGATGCCGCGGCCAGGGCGTCCATCTGTTCAGGCCGGACTTTGGACGGGCCGGCGCCGAACCGTCCGTCCTTGGGCAGGAGGTTGGCGGGGATCGTGATGCTGGTGTCGCTCACAGTGGCTCCAATTTTCGGCTGGTTCGTAGCGTGGCTGGGAGGTGGCGGGCAGGGATGAATACCACGGACACCCCTTTTCATTCTGCCTGTTTTATTCTGCCGGTCTTATTTTGCCTGACAGCTCCCGGCGATACGGAAAGAGGCCTGTCATAGTCCGGTCATTGAGACGCCGGGGACGGCCGGCCGGCTGGGGCTGGGACAATAGCTCCAGGTCGATCGAAAGATTATCCGGAGTAATTCAAAATAGGCTAGGCTGGCATGCGAACGTACGGCGGTTCCCGCCTGGGCGCATCCTGCATGCAGCCCGCACGCGGTACGGTGGGAATGACGCTAGGACTGCGCTCGAGGAGCTGAGCTGAATGACGGATCTGATCGATACCACGGAGATGTATCTTCGGACCATTCTGGAACTTGAAGAAGAAAACATCGTTGCCCTCCGCGCCCGCATCGCCGAACGGCTCCGCCACTCCGGCCCCACTGTGTCCCAGACGATCGGCCGGATGGAGCGCGACGGGCTGGTGGTCGTTTCCGGCGACCGGCACCTTGAACTGACGGAAACCGGACGGAAACGTGCAATCGGTGTCATGCGCAAGCACCGTCTGGCCGAACGCCTCCTCGCGGACGTGATCGGGCTCGACTGGGCCTACGTCCACGAGGAAGCGTGCCGCTGGGAACATGTCATGAGCGAACGCGTCGAGCGAAGAATCTTCGAGATGCTCAACCACCCGACGGTCTCGCCCTACGGAAACCCTATTCCGGGGCTTGCGGATCTTGGCGGCGTGCCCAATGGCGCCCCCGTGGACAGGCCTGTGAACCTGCTGGAGGCCATGGCCGGCTACGGGGTAACTTCCCGGGTTACGGTCAACCGGCTCGCGGAGCCGATCCAGGTGGAGCCGGAGCTTCTGGCCCAGCTCGACGAGGGCGGAATCAGGCCTGGCGCGCTTGTCTCGCTGGAGCGGGTGGGGGAGTACATCTCGGTCCGCGTCCCCGATATCGAAGGTGCCCTGGAGCTGCCGCCGGAGGTTGCCGCGCACGTCTTTGTAACAGTCGCCTGACCAGCCACTACGCGCCGGTCATGGGACGACCCATGAGTTGTCCACAATTGCGGTTACGGATTTATTACCGGGCGGCTTAATCGCCTATAGTTAGTGCCCAGTACCGATACCAAAGCGTTACCTGATCCGAAGCCGAGCCCTGCCAGCGGATCAGTCGCAGAACTACCTCCTGGCAGGGGCGGGGGAACCACTTTCGGCTGCTACTTCGGCAGCCTTGGGGTGAAGTCCGTCAGCGGCAAGCAGCTTCCACCGAAGGATCCCCTGGGGATGCATCTGTGCGTGGCTGCTTGCAACGGCGGACCGGGTCTTTGATCTCTCTGACCCGAATCCGACAGCTAACTTCGCAGGCCATCCAGAGAGGAACCGTTCTTGACCACCCAGACCTCCAGGGGCCGTCGCCGCGCGACCGGTCCCGCTCCGGAGCCGCGTCCCGTCGTCGCACACACGGCCGAACGCCCGCGGGACGTGCACCGGGATGAACGCCGTCGCCGTCGCAGTCCGTTCCGCCAGGTCACGGACTTTGCCGCGGCCAGCGGGGTCGGGCAGAAGGCCGGGATCGCCCTGGCCGCAACTGGTCTGGTTCTGACCGTGACGGTCCCCGTCACGAGCCCGGTGATGGCTTCGAATCCGGGCGGGTCCGGCGCGCTCTCCGCTGCCGTGCAGCCGGATGTCACCGCTGCCGCCGCCGCCAAAGTCGACTTCAACCGCACGGCCGTCACCACGAAGGGCGATCCGGACGGGAAACTCAAGCAGCTGCTGAGCGCCCAGTCTGTGGGCACCATCACCCGCGCGGCATCGGCCGGCACCCTGGGTGCGCCGCTCGACCAGCTGGTCACGGCCTCGCCCTTCGGCTACCGTGTCAGCCCCATTACCGGGGGCGCGGGGGAGTTCCACCGCGGCCAGGATTTCGCCGCCCAGTGCGGCACGGCGGTCCACGCGGCCGCCAGCGGCACCGTGACCTTCAACGGCTGGCATCCCTTCGGCGGGGGGAACCGCGTGGTCATCGATCACGGCAACGGCCTGGAGACCACGTACAACCACCTGTCCTCGGCCTCGGTCAAGGTCGGCCAGAAGGTTTCCCGCGGTGACGTCGTCGCCATGAGCGGAACCACCGGCGCCTCCACGGGCTGCCACCTCCACTTTGAAGTGATGGTCAACGGCGATGTCGTTGACCCGCTCGGCTGGCTCTGAAAAGACGATGGGCTGCTCTCAACTTCCTGTGACACGCCGTGATCTGAATGTGACATTGGATCCGGACTGCTGTAGGGTTTGAAGCACGCCAACTTTTCCGAAGTTGGCGCTCTTGAGTGGATTGCCTAGCTCTGCCACCGCTCAAGGTCCGTTCGCATTACATCGTCTGGCAGGGGCGGGGGAACCAATTTTGGCCTTCGAAAGAAGGCCTTGGGGTTAAGTCGCAAAGCTTCCCAGGAAGCAGCGCGGCCGGGTGACTCCCATCCGAATCCGACAGCTCACCTCGTAGGCATTGGGAGAGGCTACTTTCGTGTCTTCACGCCACAATTCTGCGCGCATGCGCACCGGCGAGGCTCTGTCGAGCCCGCTGGAATCCACATCACGTGCCGCCCTTGCCGGCGCCCGGATTGGATCACGTTCCGCAGGCTCAATCTCTAGCGAGCCCGGACAGCATGCAGTTTCCGCTTTTGGCGCGTCTTCGCAGTACACCCTTCGCTAAGTAACCCATTTCGGGGCGATCCGGCGTACCCCCAAGATGCCGGAGCGTCCTCAGTCCGCGCCCGAAAGCGCGCGGTCCAAGGATCACGAAAGAGAGAACTTAATGACTACTCGTGCAAACGTTGCACGGCACCGCGCCGAGGTCACCAAGACCAACTCGCTGGCTGTTATTGCTAAGGCTGTCGGCGACAACGCCGGCGGCGTGGGCCGTCAGGCTGCGGTCATCGCCGCAGCTTCCGGTCTGGTCCTGACCAGCGGAATCGCAGCCAACGCTGCTGAAACCAATGTTCAGCGCGAATCCACCTCCGCTTCGGCCCTGGAAGTCCAGTCCGCAGCTCCGGCCACCATCTCGGCCGCTTCCACCATCGCGATCTCCTACGAGAAGCCCGCCGTGACCACCACGCCGGCTCCCGTCGTCGAGGCTCCCAAGCCCGTCGTCAAGGTCCAGGACGCCACGGCCACCCGCGCCGGCGGCACCGAGCTTGGCGTTAGCGGCGGCGTCGCTGCCCAGGCCCCCGCCGGCATCGGAAGCGGCGCAGGCGCGACCATCGCCGCCGCTGCCTACGCACAGATCGGCGTGGCGCAGGACTGCACCGCCCTCGCCACCAACGCCCTGGCCGCGGCAGGCATCCACTACCACGGCTGGCCGGCAGGTTACCTGTCCCTGGGCCGCACCGTGAGCGCCGCCGAGGCACGCCCGGGCGACCTCGCTTACTACCAGAACGGCGGCGTGGGCATGGCTCACATCGCGGTCTACGTCGGCAACGGCATGGCAGTGCACGGCGGCTGGAACGGCGGCACCACCGCGCTGTACAGCGTCAACGTCGGCTCCGGCCCGGTCTTCATCCGCGTCGGCGCCTAAGCACGAACCCCAGCATTCCAAAAGACCCCCGCCTGCAGGCGGGGGTCTTTTGCGTTGCCGCGCAGTGAACTTTCCGCGCCGGGGACCGCGCCGGTGAAAAAATATTCGGTGATCCGGCACTTGAGTGTTTACTCTTGTGTTGTCGATCCATAGCCCGACCATGCAGAGGGCAGCCGGCCCTCGTGCCGCTGGCGGGTGCGGCCGTGAAGAGGTATGCGGATGCGCACTCTCGTTCTGAATGCTGGATATGAACCGCTGGCGGTCATCACCTTCCGCCGGGCGCTCGTCCTTGTCCTGACCGGAAAGGCCAGCGTGGTGGCCGAAGGGGACGACCCCGTGGTCGGCCCCCAGGACATTTTGGGCCGCCCGTCCGTGATCCTGCTGAACCGCTACATCCGGCCCAGGTACAACACGATGACTGCGGTGAGCCGCCGCGGCGTGCTGCGCCGGGATGCCCACCGCTGCGCGTACTGCGGCAAGGCTGCCCACACCATCGACCACATCCAGCCCAAATCGCGGGGCGGGGCCGACTCCTGGGAGAATCTGGTGGCGGCGTGCCTGCGGTGCAACAACGCCAAGAGCGACCATACGCCGGCGGAGATGGGCTGGAAGATCGGTTTTGTTCCGGGCCCGCCAAAGGGTGCCATCTGGCAGATCAAGGAACTCGAGAAGCCGACGCCGGCCTGGGATCCGTTCCTGCTGCCTGAATCGGCTGCCTGATCTGCCCCCTTGCTGATTGATCAGCCGGTGAAGACGCTGCCGGCGCACGTGACGGCTTGTTCGGTGGCCGCTGGCGCCGCGCTAGGCTGAAACGATGGAGTTCGATGCCATCATTCTCGCCGGGGGGCGGTCCTCACGCCTCGGCGGCGTGCCCAAATCCGGGCTGGTCTACGACGGCGCCACCCTCCTGGAGCGGTCACTGCGGGCCGCCGGCGCGGCGGGGCGCACCGTCGTCGTCGGCCCCGATCCCGGGGGCCTGCCCGGCGGCGTCCTGACCTGCCGGGAAGAGCCGCCCTTCGCGGGTCCGGCCGCAGCCATCGCGGCGGGGCTGGCCGCCCTGGCCGCCGATCACGCGAGCCGGCACGCAGCAGCCGCGCCCTATACCCTCGTCCTGGCGTGTGACATGCCCCGGTCGGCCGGCGCGGTCCGTGCCCTGGCCGAGGCGCTGGCCACGTCCGGTGCAGGCACGCCGGAAAGGGACGCGGCCGACGGCGTCATGGCCGTCTCGGCCGACGGCCGGAAACAGCCGCTCGCGGGCTTTTATGGCACGGCCGTGCTACAACGTTCTGTCGCGGACGCCGCGTCCCGGGACCGGCTGGAAAACGCGTCGGTGTTCGCCCTTCTTGCTAGGCTGGACGTGCGGGAAGTTCGCGTTCCCCCGGGTTCCACGGATGACGTCGACACCTGGGATGACGCGTTCGCACTGGGGGTATCCGGCAGGATTCCCGACGGCGGTCCGGGCTCCGGCCCGGCTCTGCACAGCTGAACTCGACCATGGAGGCAAACGGTGAAAAGCCAGGACGAAACACTGGAAGACTGGTGCCGTGCCCTGCTCCAGGCCCTGGAGCTGGACGAAGTTGAGATTGACGTGAATGAGGTCCTCGCCCTGGCCGGCGTGGCCGCCCATTCCGTGGTGCGCCCGGCGGCACCGCTGACCACATTCATTGCCGGCTTTGCGGCCGGCCTGGCCTCAGGCTCCGGGCAGGCCACGGACTCCGTGTCCATGGAGTCCGCGATGGCCGTGGCCCGCCAGCTCGCCAAGGACTACGCAGCCGCCGAAACTTCCGGGGCATGACGGCTGCGGCCCCGGACGGCAACGGCCCCACCACCGCCGCAGGTGGAGATGGCGTCAGAGATGGCGGTGAAGATGGCGTCAACGATACCGGCGGAAATGGCGTCGGAACTGGCGGTGGAGAGGCTCCCGTAGACGGCCCTGGTGGCCCTCACATCGCGGCGCACCAGGATGCAGCGGGCGAAGACACTGCGGACCAGGATGGAGCGGACGAGGAGGCAGGGGACCAGGGCGCCGCGGGCCAGGAAGCCGCGGACCAGGACGCAGCGGACGAGGACACTGCCGCGGAGCCGCACAGGCACCTGGCCCACACGTGGCAGGAGGCCCGGCAACTCGCGTTCGAGTGCGCCGTTCCCATCCCGGCCGCCCCTGTTCCGCTGCGGCAGGCGCTCGGCCGGACGCTCGCGGCGGACGTCGTTGCCCGGCAGGACATGCCCCATTACGCTTCCTCTGCCATGGACGGCTGGGCCGTCAACGGCAGCGGCCCCTGGATCCTGGCCGAACCCGGCCAGCGTCTGGCACCACATCAGGCCAGCCCGATTGCCACCGGCGGCCTCATCCCGCCCGGGGCCAAGGCCGTGTTGCGCAGCGAAAGCGGCATCATCGACGTCGACGAGGACGGCCTGCCCGTCCTGAAGCTGGGCGGCACCGCGAAGCCGGGAGACCCGCGCAACGGCGACCACATCAGGAAGGCCGGGGAGGAAGCCGCCGCCGGGGACGTACTGATCAAGCGCGGCACGGTCCTGAACCCGGCCCATCTGGCCCTCGCCGCGCTGGCCGGAAGTGACACCCTTCCCGTGCTCGGCAAGGCCGTGGTCCGCCTCGTTTTTACTGGCTCCGAGGTCGTGACGAGCGGGATACCGGCACCCGGGCAGGTCCGCGACACCTTCGGACCCCAACTGGCCGCCGTGGTGGGAATGCTCGGCGGGATCTGTACCGAAGAAGTGAAAGTCGGCGACACCTACGCCGAGTGGCTTGCCGCCCTCGAGGACACCGATCCTGCCGGTGAAAACCTGCCTGCCGACGTCGTGGTCACCACCGGCGGCACGGGGCGCTCCGGGACAGACCACCTCAGGCGCTCGGTCGCCGAGCTCGGTGGCCGCCTGCTGATCGACGGAATCGCCATGCGCCCGGGCCACCCCGCCGTGCTGGCCGAGCTGCCGGACGGCCGTTACATCCTCGGCCTGCCAGGAAACCCGCTCGCGGCCATGATGGCGCTGTCCACGATCGGTGCCCCACTCCTGGCGGCACTCGGGCACGGCGCGATCCCCCCGCTCAGCGAGGTGCCCTGTGGCTCGACAATTGACGCCGACCCGGGCCGGACCCGGCTCATGCCCTTCCGGCTGCTCTATGGCATGGCATCGCCGGCGCAGCACACCGGCCCGGGAATGATGCGGGGGCTGGCCGCCGCCGACGGTGTGCTGGTGGTCCCGCCCCATGGCGTGCAGCTGGGGGAACTGGTCCCCGCCTTCGCCCTCCCGTGGGGTGCGCCGTTGCCTGACGCGTCGGCAGCGGCCGCCGAACAGAAGCCGGCGGCGAAGCGGACCGCCAGGAAAACCTCGGCCAGTGACGGGCCGGTGGACTGGAGTGCCCTTTTGGGCTGAGTCCTGGCCCGCTGCGCCGGCGCGGAGACAAGGCACGCCGCCAGGATCAGGCACTTACAATGATGGAACCAGCCAAAGATTCAAACAGCCGCTAGCTTCAAACAGCGGCACACTATGTTGCTTAGGAGCACCGGATGGGCCGTGTGACACAGCGCCGCAAGGTGCACAAGATCGTCCTGGACGGGTCCCCGCAGGCCCTCGAATTCCCGGTCCGGCACCGAGAGGACGTCCTTGCCGTCGAGGAACCGCTGGAAATCCGGCTCGGCAACATGTCATTCTCCGTCACCATGCGAACGCCGGGCAATGACTTCGACCTCGTCGCAGGCTTCCTCGTCTCGGAGGGGATCATCTGGGCTCCCGAACAGCTGGTCTCGCTCAGGTTCTGCGCCGGCGAAGACGCCGACGGCATGCAGACGTTCAACGTGGTGGAGGCGCAGCTCAGGCCCGACGTCGTACGACCCGATACCGGACGCAACGTCTTCACCTCCAGTTCCTGCGGCATCTGCGGCACTGACTCGATCGATGCCGTACGGAAGTCCTCGCACTACAGCCCGGCACACGATCCGCTGACCGTCCCCGTCGAAACGCTCGCGGCCCTCCCGGACGCCCTGCGGTCCGCCCAGGAGGTCTTCGAAGTCACCGGCGGCGTGCACGCCGCCGGGCTCTTCAGGATCTCCGACGACGGCTCGGCCGAATTGCTGTGCCTGCGCGAAGACGTGGGCCGGCACAACGCGGTGGACAAGGTGGTGGGCTGGGCGCTCCGCGAAGGCCTGCTCCCGCTCCGGGGCACCGTACTGCAGGTGTCCGGCCGTGCATCGTTCGAGCTCGTCCAAAAGGCTGCCCTCGCCGGCATCCCGGTCCTCGCCGCTGTCAGTGCCCCCTCCAGCCTGGCCGTCGAGCTCGCCGAGGCCAGCGGGATGACACTGGCCGGGTTCAGCCGCGGGACCAGCCTGAACGTGTACGCGGGCCAGCAACGCGTAGCCGTTCCGGCGCCCGCGGCCGGCTAGGGGCAACAGTTGGCCAACGGGTTCTCCGCGGCGTAAGTTTTATCCATCGATTGGAGTCGATCGGACCCCCCAGCGCTGAAGAGGATCACATTGCACGACGACCGCCGTCTTACGGAAGTCCGGCTGGACCGCTTTCTGCGTGACCGGATCGGCCCGGCCGTCTACCCGCGCAGCGTGCCGCTGACGCTAAGCAACTGGGACGCGCCGGACGAACCCGTGCCAGTGCTCGAGGCCCTGCGGCAGGAGTTCACGCCCCAGGAACACGGCGTGGCCTGGGGCCGGCCCTGGAGCACCAAGTGGCTCCGGCTCCGGGGTGAGGTGCCGGACGCCTGGGGAACCGCGGCCGGAACCTCCGTGGAAGTCCTCGTGGACCTCGGCTTCAGCGGCGACCTCCCGGGATTCCAGTGCGAAGGCATTGCCTGGCGGTCCGACGGGACCATCATCAAGGCGATCTCGCCGCGGAACCAGTACATCCCGCTCAAGCTCCTGGGCAGTGGCATGGCCGTTGACTTCTACGTCGAAGCCGCGGCCAATCCCGACTTGTCCCAGAACTGGACTTTCGCCGCCACCCCCTACGGCGACAAGGCGACGTCGGGCAGCGAGCCGAAGTACCGCCTCGGCAGGATCGCCATCGCCGAACGCAACCAGACCGTCTGGGAACTGCAGCAGGACATCCTCACGCTCAGCGGGCTGATGCACGAACTGCCCATGGACCTGCCCCGCCGCCACGACATCCTGCGGTCGCTCGAACGCATGCTGGACATCATGGACCCCGACGACGTTGCCGGGACCGCGGAGGCCGGACGGGCCGCCTTGGCCGGAGCCCTGTCCCGGCCGGCCTATGCCTCGGCGCACCAGCTCGTGGCCACGGGCCACGCCCACATCGATTCGGCCTGGTTGTGGCCGGTCCGGGAAACCATCCGCAAGTGCGCCCGGACGTTCTCCAACGTCGTGGCCCTGATGGACGAGAATCCCGATTTCATCTTTTCGTGCTCCTCCGCCCAGCAGCTCGCGTGGATGAAGGAGTACTATCCGGAGCTCTTCGGGCGCATCCGGGACAAGGTCCGCGCCGGCCAGTTCGTTCCCGTCGGCGGGATGTGGGTCGAATCCGACTCCAACATGCCCGGCGGCGAGGCCATGGCACGGCAGTTCCTCGAGGGTAAAAGCTTCTTCCTGGCCGAATTCGGGGTCGATTGCCAGGAGGCGTGGCTGCCGGACACCTTCGGGTATTCCGCCGCCCTGCCGCAGATCATCAAGGCCGCAGGCAGCCGCTGGTTCCTGACCCAGAAGATCTCCTGGAACCAGGTCAACAGGATGCCTCACCACACCTTCAACTGGGAAGGAATCGACGGCACCCGCATCTTCACCCATTTCCCACCGGTGGACAGCTACAACTCCGACCTCAGTGCCCGGGACCTGGCGCACGCAGAACGGAACTACCGGGACCACGGACGCGGAGGCACGTCGCTGGTTCCGTTCGGGTACGGCGACGGCGGCGGGGGCCCAACCCGCGAGATGCTGGCCGCAGCGCAGCGAACGGCGGATCTGGAAGGATCCCCGAAGGTGCGGGTCGGCTCGGCGGCCAGCTTCTTCAGCCAGGCCCAGGCCGAGTATGAGCCCCTTCCGGTCTGGGTGGGGGAGATGTACCTGGAACTGCACCGCGGCACCTACACCAGCCAGGCCAAGACCAAGCTGGGGAACAGGCGCAGCGAGCACCTCCTCCGGGAAGCCGAGCTCTGGAGTGCCACCGCGGCTGTGCGGACCGGGCACCGCTACCCGGCTGCGGAGCTCAAGCGCCTCTGGCGGCTGGTCCTGCTGCAGCAGTTTCACGACATCCTGCCGGGAAGTTCCATCGCCTGGGTCCACCAGGACGCCGAACGGAACTACGCCGCCGTCGAACGGGGACTGGAAGCGATCATCACGAACGCCGCGGCGGCGGCCCTCGGCACCGGCAGCCGGAAATTCCTGCTCAACGCCGCCCCGCACGAGCGCCTGGGCGTGCCTGCCCTGGCGGCTGCTGAACCGGTCCGGCCCGGGCAGCCGGTAGAGGTCACTGAGGACGGCGGCGGCTACATCCTGGACAATGGCATCATCCGTGCCGTGGTGGATGCCCGCGGACTGCTGGTCTCCCTCACGGACCGGGCCACCGGACGCGAGGCGATTGCTCCCGGCGAGGTGGGAAACCTCCTGGAGCTGCACCGGGACACGCCCAATGAATGGGACGCGTGGGACATCGACGCCTTCTACCGCAGGAACGTGGTCCGTCTGGAACAGGCGCTTTCGGTGGCGCTGGAGCGCGACCCCCGGGGCGAAAACCCGGCCGCCGTCGTGGTGGTGGAGCGGATGGCCGGGTCCTCCGCGGTGACCCAACGGATTACACTAGCGCCGGGTGCAGACTCGCTCGCGATCACTACGGCCGTGGACTGGCAGGAGAGCGAAAAGCTGCTCAAGCTGGGTTTTGCATTGGATGTCAGGGCCGACCGGTCGGCGGCGGAGACGCAGTTCGGGCACGTGTTCCGCCCGACCCATGTCAACACGTCCTGGGAGGCCGCGAAATTCGAAATCTGCGCCCACCGCTGGATCCACGTCGCCGAGCCGGGCTATGGGGTGGCGATCTCCAACGCTTCCAGCTATGGCCACGACGTCACCCGCAATGTCCGGGAGGACGACGGCGGCACCACCACCACAGTGCGGCTCTCGCTCCTGCGGGCACCGAAGTTTCCGGATCCCGGCGCGGACCAGGGCAGGCACGAGCTGCACGTCACGGTCCGTCCGGGCGCCACGATCGCCGACGCCGTCGAAGAGGGCTACCGCACCAACCTGGCGCCGCGGATGGTGCACGGGGCGCACGGGGTGGAACCGCTGGTCACGGTGGTCAATCAGGCCCTTGTCATTGAAGCGGTCAAACTCGCTGAAGACGGTTCCGGGGATGTGATTGTCCGGTTCTACGAAGCACTGGGGGAGCGGTCCACCGGCGCGGTGAAGGCCAATTTCCCGGTCCGCGGGCTGCACGCCGTGGATCTGTTGGAACGGCCCGTCGATGCCCCGGGAGTGACGGCGGGCGGCAATTCCGCCGAGCTGACGTTGCGGCCCTTCCAGCTGGTCACGCTGAGGTTTGTGCGCTAACAGGCAGGGCCGCCTGACGCCGCCTTTCCCGCAGGGGAATCCGGCCGGCAGTGTCGGGGAATCCGAATACTGTCGGGAACAACCGGAAAACCCCTTAAACAGGCTGAGTGGGAGCGGTCCTACCGGACCGCTACCACTCATCCCCCCAATGGCGCTTGGACGGCTGCCTCTGCTTCGCACGGCTGACTTCCGTACACGAAGCGATTGCCGCATTCACACATTCATGATTCTCTCACGGTCTAATGATTTTGTGAATGCCTACTTTTGGTTCTTGCGAAATGTTGCGCGAGCGTTATGAGATTCTTTGGCGGCGAGCCCGGAAGCCCAGAACAGTCCCAGGCCCAGGACATAGCCCAGGACGGCCAAATAGTTGACCGTCTGCTGAGCGAGGGTCCACGCTTTCGGGGCGAAGGAGGCAGGTACGCTGCAGGCGGTGGCGAGGGCGCCGAGGCATGTCAGGAGGGCCGCGGCACGCACCAGCCGCGGCAGCTGGCTCCTGGTGGTGGCCACCAATGCCGGCAGCAGGGCGAGGGAGACGAAAGCAGGATAGGTGCGGCCGGCCGCGGCGTAGAACGGCGCCAGGGCGGCATTGCGTCCCCCGTTGTCCGCGATGTCCAGCATGCCGGCCGAGGACCCGCGGGTGTCCATGAAGAAGAAGGTCACCGCCACGACGACGGCGCTGAGGGCCAGGGCCCAGCGCCCTGCCGGCCCAGCGATGAGGCGGTAGCCGGGCTCGTCTGCCAGGCCCCGCGCCACGCGCAGACCGACCAGCAGGACCGCGGCGAATACGAGGAAGCGCAAGATCAGGTGGGCGAGGTTCCATCCCCCCAGCGCCCCATCGATCGCCTCATAGGGGCCGGGCACCGAGAGCAGGCTGCACAGGGTCGCGAGCACCAGGATCCAGAAGACGGTCCTGTTCCGCCCCTGGACCGCATCCGGAACGCGGAGGAGGAGCACCACGGTGCAGATGATCAGCGTGCCCCACTGGAGGGTTGCAATCATTCCCGGTTCTCCCACATCGCTTGCCTGCTCAGCCCCAAAGTGGTCAGATCATGCCAGCATGCTTCTTCGGCGCACGCTTCGCAAGCGTCTTAGCCAGCCAGATCATGCACAGTCCCAGGACCAGGCACACGACCGCCGAGTAGTTGATGACGAACCGCATGAACCCGAGGGGCGGAGGGATGACCGGGGAGAGCAGGCTGAGGCAGATGGCCACGGTGCCCACGGCCAGCAACCCGGCGCTGGACCGGACAAGGGCCGGAAGTCCGCTGCGCAGGGTCCGCAGCATCGCCGGAAACAGGGCCGCGGTGATGAACGCGGGGTACAGGCGCCCGGCGGCCCCGTAATACTCCACCAGGGCGGCATTGCGGCCGTCCTTGGCGAACACGGCGACCAAACCCGCCGAGGAGCCGGCGGTATCCATCATGAGGAAGACCACCACCACCACAGCCGAGGCGGCAGCGGCTACTGCGATGCCGATGGGGCCGGTGATGAGCCGCAGGGCGTCGCACGCGCTGAAGCCCCGGGCCATCCGGAGACCAAGGAAGAAGATGACGGCGAAAATGACGAAGCGCAGCAGCAGGTTGGCGACGTTCATGCCTCCCAGGGCTTGGTCCACGGCCAGATACGGGGCATCGATGCTGAGCAGGATCGCCAGGGTCATCAGCGCAAGGATCCAGAACAGGGACCGGTTTTCACCCCGCAGGACACTGGGCACGCGGACGAGCGTGGCGACGCAGCACATCGCCAGTGTGGTCCACTGCAGGATCGCGATCATCCGAGGTTCTCCCAAATCGTTTGTGTTTGTGCCTGCTCCTGCTCATGGCGCCGCAGCGATTTTCCGAGCGCCTGAAGACGTTCCCCGGCCAGGGCGCTAAGGTCGCCGTCGGAAAGAGCGTCCAACGCGGCTTGCTTCGCTCCGGCCGTCCAGCCGGCCTCAGCCTCAGTTATCAGGCCCGTGGCGACGAGCCCGCCCGTGAAGCCTACGCCCGCCGCGCGGGCCGTCGCGACCGCAAGCTCGGGGGACAGCCGGTTTGCCGTGAGCTGCGCGGAGTAATTTTGCGGTGCCACCCCGGTGGCGGCCGAAACCCGGTGGCGCAATTCACCATCGTCAATCGCATCCACCCAGTTCCGGACCGACGTGGCGTGCGGTGCGGGGCTCAGAGCCGGGGTCATTGAGCTGCCCTGGTCACCGTAGCCGCCGTAGGCCGGGGAAGAACGCGAAATGACGGCGCGCAACAGGTCCATAGTGGCGACCTGGCTGACGAGTTCGGCCGGGGTCGGCGGCTGCGGCGGGGCGGCCAGCTCCGCATAGTGCTCGAAGGAAGCGAGTTCCGCCAGCGGACTCAAATCCAGGGCCCGGCTGATGCTGACCAGGGTGGTTTCGGCCACCTTCCCGCGGACCAACTGCTGGGCGAAGGTGGTGCGCTTTATCCCGGAGATCCGGCAGAGATCGGCTGTGCTCGCGGACGGGGCAACCCGATGAAGCCAGAGTTGGAACGCCTTTGCGGGTAGTGGCATCTAGGGCTTCCTGCGGAGTCGACGGGCAGTATGGCTACTGGCATGCGGTGGGGCAGCGGCGATTGAGGCGGGGGGTGGCGGCGGTGTGGCGGTGTTGGCTGGGATTTTGCGTGAGGTCCTAATTCAACTATGCTAAATGGTCGAACCCGCTGGTCCGTACACCCCCCAAGTCCGGACCGGCGGGTTCTTCTATGCCCGGCCGGTTTTCTGTCCCGTCCGGACCCGCAGTTTCTCCCAGACGGGAGGCCCGTTTTGGGCCGCAGTGAGAGGATGAAGTAATGACTGCAACCCTTGTTGCCAAGGATCTTTCCGGTGGACACGATCACCGCACACTCTTCTCGAAGCTGTCCCTGACCGTAGCCCCCGGCGACGTCGTCGGCGTCGTCGGCGCCAATGGTGCCGGCAAATCAACCCTGCTGCGGCTGCTGGCCGGCGTCGACGGTCCGCAGGAAGGCACCGTGAGCCTGGCCCCCGCCGACGCCTTTGTCGGCTGGCTGCCGCAGGAACACGAACGGATTGCCGGCGAAACGGTCGCGGGCTACATCGCCCGGCGCACCGGCTGTGCCCAGGCGACCCTGGAGATGGAATCCACCGCGGAGGCGCTGGGCTCCGGCGCTCCGGGCTCCGACGACGCCTACTCCCTGGCCTTCGACCGCTGGATGGCCTCCGGCGCCGCTGACCTGGAGGACCGCATCCCGTCCGTCTTGGCGGACCTTGGCCTCGATGTGGGCCCCGACGCCGGAATGACTGGCCTGTCCGGTGGCCAGGCGGCCCGCGTGGCGCTCGCCGCCCTGCTGCTGAGCCGGTTCGACATCGTGCTCCTGGACGAACCCACCAACGACCTGGACCTCAACGGCCTGGCCAAGCTCGAGGCCTTCGTGCAGGGCCTGCGCGGCGGCGCCGTCCTGGTCTCGCATGACCGCGAGTTCCTGGCGCGCTGCGTCACCACGATCGTGGAACTGGATCTGGCCCAGAACTCGGTGGCGGTATACGACGGCGGCTACGAGGCCTACCTGGAGGAACGCGCCGTTGCCCGCCGGCACGCCCGGGAACGCTTCGAGGAGTACGCGAACACCAAGGCGGACCTCGTCTCCCGGGCCCGCACCCAGCGCGAGTGGAGCTCCCAGGGCGTCCGCAACGCGATGAAGAAGAACCCGGACAACGACAAGATCCGCCGGGCGGCCAGCACCGAGTCCTCCGAGAAGCAGGGCCAGAAGGTCCGGCAGATGGAGTCCCGCATCGCCCGGCTCGAAGAAGTGGAAGAGCCGCGCAAGGAATGGCAGCTGCAGTTCAGCATCGGGGCGGCACCCCGCTCCAGCGCCGTCGTGGCCACCTTGCGCGACGCCGTCGCGGTGCAGGGCGACTTCACTCTCGGCCCGGTGAATCTGCAGCTGAATGCGGGGGAGCGGATCGGGATCACGGGTCCGAACGGCGCCGGCAAATCCACCCTGCTCCGGCTCCTGCTCGGCGTCCAGCAGCCCGACTCCGGTGACGCGTCCATGGGCGCGTCCGTGGCCGTCGGCGAGATCGACCAGGCGCGCGGGCTCTTGGCCGGCGGACTGTTGCTTGCAGACGCCGTTGAGGCCGTCCTGACGGAGCAGACCCCGGCCGAGGTGCGCACCCTGTTGGCCAAATTCGGCCTCAAAGCCGATCACACCAACCGGGCCGTGGACTCCCTCTCCCCGGGGGAACGGACCCGGGCAGCCCTGGCGCTGCTGCAGGCCCGCGGCGTGAACCTGCTCGTTCTGGACGAACCCACCAACCACCTTGACCTGCCCGCCATCGAACAGCTCGAGGAAGCCCTCGACAGCTATGACGGCGCGCTACTGCTGGTCACCCACGACCGCCGGCTGCTGGAAAACGTCCGCCTGGACGTGCGCTGGAACGTCGAGAACGGCGTCGTCACCGAACTGCACGCCGATGCCCCGAAAGGCAACACCAAATGAGCATGGACCGGGTCGCCTGGAGCTCCCTCTACAACATCACCCGCGCCTCCAGCGGGTCCAAGCCGTTCTCGAAGGAGACCCTGAAGCGCGTCTTCAGTTTTGCCCGCCCCCACCGCGGCAAACTGATCGCCTTCGTGCTGCTGTCCATCGTGATGGCCTTCCTGGCCGTCGCGACCCCGGTCCTCGCCGGGCAGGTGGTCGACGCGATCATCGCCCACGCGGATGCCGGAACCGTGATCTGGCTCGCCGTCCTGATCGCCGTCGTCGCGATCGCCGAGGCCGGAATCGGCTTGGTGACGCGCTGGATGTCCTCCACGATCGGCGAAGGCGTGATCGTGGACCTGCGCACGAAGGTCTTCGACCACGTCCAAAAGATGCCGATCGCGTTCTTCACCCGGACCCGGACCGGGGCCCTCGTCAGCCGGCTGAACAACGATGTCATTGGCGCGCAGTCAGCCTTCGCCGGCACGCTCTCCGGCGTGGTCAGCAACGTCGTGGCCCTGGCGTTGACCCTCGCGGTGATGCTGAACAAATCGTGGCTTGTGACCGTGCTCGCCATGATCCTGCTGCCGATCTTCCTGATCCCGGCCCGCCGGATGGGCTCCAAGCTGGCCGATCTGCGGCGCGAAGCCGCCGAACACAACGCCACCATGGGCACCCAGATGACCGAGCGCTTCTCCGCGCCCGGCGCCACGCTGGTCAAGCTCTTCGGCCGCCCCGACGAGGAATCCCGCGAGTTCGCCCTCCGGGCCGGCCGCGTCCGGGACATCGGCGTCCGCACCGCCATGCTGCAGTTCACCTTCGTCACGGCGCTGACACTGGTCTCGGCCTTGGCCCTGGCACTGGTCTACGGCCTGGGCGGCTGGCTCGCGCTCGCCGGGCAGTTGAACGCGGGCGACGTCGTCGTGCTGGCACTGCTGCTCACCCGCCTGTACGCGCCGCTCACGGCACTTTCAAACGCGCGGGTCGAGATCATGAGCGCCCTGGTCAGCTTCGAACGCGTCTTCGAGATCCTGGACCTCAAGCCGCTCATCCAGCAGAAGCCGGACGCGGTGGCCTCCCCGTCCGGTCCGCTCTCGGTGGAGTTCGATAACGTCCGCTTCGCCTACCCCTCGGCGGACAAAGTCTCGCTGGCCTCCCTGGAGGACGTGCTGACCCTGGACACCCGCGGCGGCGAGGAAGTGCTGCACGGCATCAGCTTCCGGGTGGAGCCGGGCCAGACGGTGGCCCTCGTCGGCTCCTCCGGGGCGGGCAAGTCCACCATTGCGCAGCTCCTGTCGCGCCTGTACGACGTCGACTCCGGCGCCATCCGCTTCGGCGGCACGACGCCCGGCGCGGGCGTGGACGTCCGTGACCTCACGTTCGACTCGATGCGCGCGACCCTCGGCATGGTGACGCAGGACGGTCACCTGTTCCACGAGAGCATCGCCTCCAACCTGCGCCTGGCCCGGCCGGAGGCCACCGAAGAGCAGATGTGGGATGCGCTGCGCCGTGCCCGGCTCGAAGACATGATCCGGTCCCTGCCCGATGGGCTGGACACTGTGGTGGGGGAGCGCGGCTACCGGCTCTCCGGCGGCGAGCGGCAACGCCTGACGATCGCCCGCCTGCTGATCGCCCAGCCGCGGGTGGTCATCCTCGACGAAGCCACCGCCGCGCTGGATTCGACCAACGAGGCCGCCGTCCAGGAGGCGCTGGGCGCCGCGCTGGAAGGCCGTACCGCCGTCGTGATCGCGCACCGTCTCTCGACGATCCGTGCGGCGGACGCGATCCTGGTGGTGGAGGACGGCTCGATCGTGGAGCGCGGCACCCACCGGGAGCTTCTCGCCGCCGAGGGCCGCTATGCGGAGCTGTACCGGACGCAGTTCTCCGAGGCCAGCGCGGTGGCACAGGAATCCGTGCCCGGCTACTGAGCCGCCGTTTGGAAGCCGGCGTTGGAGGTCCTGGCCGGTGGAGGTCCTAGCAGGACGGCTTGGCGGACAGGGCCGGCAGCACATGGTCCGTCAGCAGCGGGGCGAGGTCGCCGGGCAGCTCGGCGGACAGGTCCAGCCAACGGATCTCGGCGATTTCCGCCGACGGCCGGGCGCTCCACACCCCGGGCGCCGTGAAGACCGTGGCCTCGATCTGGGTGGCCGCCTCGTTGGCGGCATCCGCCAGCCAGCAACCCAGCAGGTCCAGGCGGTCCGGGGCCAGCACGATCCCCACTTCCTCCTGGAGCTCGCGCGCCGCAGCCTGGGCCGCTGTTTCGCCGGCCTCGGGTTTGCCGCCGGGGTGCATGAACTTGTCCGTGCCGCGTTTGCGGACGGTCAGGAGGCGTCCGGAGCGATCGAAAACGCAGACGGCGGAGACGACGATGCGCGGGTTCACCCGGCGCGCCCTGAATCCGGCGTCGCATCGGGGGTCACATCCGGCATCACGCGTGGCTTTGTCTCCGGATCCGGATCCGGATCCGGGCCTGTTCCTGGTCGTGCCTCTGGTCTTGCGTCTGGTTTTGCTTTCAGCCGTCGCAGGACCGACTCCAGCAGCTGGTCCTTGGCCGGCCCGGTGACGTCCCAGCGGTAGCCGCATTGGTCCGGACCGCGGAAGGTGTACGTCACGCGGTACGTGTCCGGGTCGCACCAGTGCTCGTCCTGATTGGTTTGCCCGGCGAAGCCCATGCGGTGGAAGGGACGGCCGTCCGGGAAGTACACGTCCAGGACATCGGGGGTGTCCGCCGGCTGCAACAGATATTCCCGGCTCGCCGGGCCGGAGAACGGCGCGCCGCCCGGGGGTGCCCAGCGCACGGTGCCTTCTTCACGCCACCACAGGCCGCCGTCGTCGTCGGCAGTGAAGCGTACGACGCCGGTGAAGGTTCCGCTGGTGCCGGTGCTGCGGTCCAGCAGGGTGCGGTCGACGGACCAGGAGCCGCGCAGGTAGGCGCGGAGGTCAAAGCCCGGACCCGTGTCCGGGGTTTCGTCCGGGGCAGGAATGTTCAAGTGCCCTCGATTGGAATCGAACCAACGACACCGGCTTTAGGAGAGCCGTGCTCTATCCACTGAGCTACGAGGGCGGGTATCCGCGGGCGGCCGGGGCCGGTCCGGTCGGACACGGATATAAGCATACAAGGTGAGCGCGCGTACTACGCTCTTGGCATGACTGCAGGAACCACCGAGCTTTCCGCCGGAGCCCTCTACTACCCCGATGTGGCCGCGACCAGGTTTTACGTCGGGGCCCTGGCGAAGCTGAGCGTGCTGCAGTATTTCGTGGCCGAGTCGGCTGTGATCGGTGCCTGGGCGGGAGCGGAGCCATACAGCCGCCGCACGGGCTACATCAGCGACCTCGGCGCCGTGGCGTGCGGAGAGTTTTCCGGCCGGGACGTCTGCTCGCCGGCGCACCTGCTGATGAACGCGTCATTTGTGGTCCAAGGCCTTGGCATGGTGGTCGGCGCGCTGCTGCTCGGCTCGGCGCTCCTGTGCTGTGCCGCGCGGACCGGAGTGCCCCTCCGGCGCGGCCGGGTATCGGGGCGGCCGCACGGCCGCGCGCGCTGGGGCGCAGGGGTGGTGGCAGCGGCCGCCGCCCGGCTGCTGACCGGCGCCGCCGGGGCAGGAACGGTCATCGTGGGGCTGGTGCCCGAGGACACGGGATCGGCCTGGCACCTGGCCGGCGCCCTGATGTACTTCGCCGCCGGCGCCCTGGCCCTTCTGATCCTCGGTTGGCTTTGGCTCCGGCAGACGCCGCTCGGGTGGTTCATCCTGGGCTGCGGGGCCGTGTCCCTGGCGGCGCTCATTGCGGGCGGGCTGACGGGCATGCACGTGCCGGAACCCGGTGCCCTGGAACGGCTCATGGGCTATCCCATCACCGTCGGCGTCGCCGCGGCCGGCCTTGTCATCGCCCAGCGGGTCCAACACGAACGCACGGCGCGCAAGCTCGCCCGGGCCCAGGCCCGCTGAGGCAGGCACGTTGAGGCAGGCCCGTGCAGGCCACAGGGCCCGGGCTGGAGGGCCCGGGCCCGGTGAAGCGGGCCCTTAGGGCGCCGGCGCGGACGCCGTCGCGCTGGGAAGCGGGGTGGCAGTCGCCGTCGCCGGGGCCATGAGCTTCATCAGTTCCTCGTCCCGCAGCTTTGACCACGGCGATTCCGGCGATCCCTGCAGCGCAGCTTCGGGGCTGTCGGTCTGGGTCCACCATTTTGCTTCGAAGACCCGACCTTCGAAGAGCACCCGTGCGCCCTTGCGGTAGACCGTGGCCGGCTGCCACGCCGGGGCGGTCCCGGCCGGTGCCGTCAGCTGCGGGGTAGGCCGGTCAGCGGCCAGGACCGGACCGATAATGCGCCAGGGGGTCGCGGTGCCCTGGAGGACGGGATCATCCGGGGTGTCGGCGCGGGTCCACCATTTGGCCTCGTAGACGTTCGAATGCCATACGATCCGCTCCCCGGCGGTGTAGGCGGTGTTCTCGGACCACACCGGGTACGGGCTGGTGGAGGGATTGTCGCTGACGGCCGGGACCGGCGTCGGCGCAGCCGCGGCGGCAGGCGCAGACGACGGGCTGGCCATGACACCCGCGCCGAGGATCGTGGCGAAGGACGAGCTTCCCTGGTCCACGCCGCTGCAGCCATCGGAAACCTTCGTGACGTCCGGGAAGTTCTGGCTGCAGGTGCGGTCACGGTTCAGGGACCACATGGAAAGCCGGCCGATGCCGCGGGCACTGGCGTAGGCGCTGAGTTCCTGGGCGTCCTTGAGGGTGAAAATTTCGCCGGCGACGTCGTTCTGGCCGATCATCGGCGTCAACCCGACTTTGCGCCACACCGTTCCGCTGCCGAGTTCGGTGCCGGCGGCCCGGTACAGGCCGGTCAGTTGCTGATGGGTGGCTTCCGCGGCGGATACCGCGTTCTCGTACATCGACCGGCCCGGCAGCATGCTTCCGCCGTAGTCCATGGTCATGGCGTTCACGCCGGTGAGGTCGACCCCCGCAGCGATCATCTTCTGGACAGCGTCGCTGCCGGTCGCCGTGAGGCCGTTGGGATCCGCCGGCAGCGTCAGCCAGACGCTCAGGGACTTGCCCTCGCGCTGGCGCTCCTGCTGGAGCGCGGCGATGGCCACTGAGCGCCGCTGAAGGGCCGCGGGGTCGGACAGGGCCTCGCCTTCCACGTCCAGATCGATGCTGCTGACCTGGTAGCGGTCGACGACGGTCCGGTACGCCGACTTGAGCTGGGCAGGATCGGTGCACGTGACGGCCAACTCCTGGTTGGCCAGCCCGCCGAAGGACACCGCCACGCTGCCGCCGAGCTGCTGAAGCCGGGCCACCCGCCGGTCCAGGTCCAGTGAGGCCGCGGCGTCGGAGAGGGAGTAGGCCGCCCCCCAGGAAGGTGAGCACGGCTCCTTGGGATCAGCCACCACGAAGGACAGCACGACCTTTTCGGCTTCCTTGGACACCGGGTCCTCGAATGCGTACCGGGGCGTGGCCGTGACATCGACATATCCCGAGAAAACGGACGGGATGGCCTCGGCCGCCCGGACGTCCTGGAAGTTGCCCCATGCGACAACGCCGCCGCCGGCGGCCGCCACCACGGCGCCGATGAGTACACCCAGCCGGACCACAGATAGTTTGCGGCCTGGGAATCGTTCGGACACGGGGCCCCCCTTGTGCGTCTTTCGTTGGGCAGCCGGGCACGCGCCGGCAGCCGGCATCAGCTCGTGAAATTTCCGGGGTGTCTGATGTCCGGCAAGCCTCTGACCTTGCATTATCATAAGGGCACTCACCGGAACATTCCGGTGCGGCGTGCGGGTTTTGCCGTAGGCGCGCGCCAATATGCCGACTTTGCAGTCTTATGGGGACTAATGCCAGATCAGCTTGTCTTGCCGCGCTTGGATTCGGAAAGCGCGACCACCGAACAAAAAGGTGCGGTCCGGCGCCGTCAATGGGGAGCAGAGCGGCGTTCCGAGCCGCTGTCAATTGTTCATCCGAGACCGTCCCGGCGCAAAATAATCCTTGGCCGCCTGGGAATTCTCACGACGCTGGCGGCCTGGGTAACATACGTTATTTCCACCATTCTGAAAGAGCTCGCGGACAACCCCAATGCGGGTTTCCGGTTTCAGTTTGAGACGGTCTCCTACCTAATCGTCGTAACATTCCTGACGTTTTCCGCCCTCATGTACCTGATGGCCCGGCAGGGCGCCCTGTACCGGTTCCGGGACCATGCCAGGGTGCCGCGCGGCGAGCTTGACCGGCACTTCGCCGAGTACGCCGAGGGCATCACCGTGCTGGTGCCCTCCTACGCCGAAGAACCCCAGGTGGTGCGGGCGACGCTGTGGTCCGCGGCGCTGCAGGAGTTCCCGGACCTCAAAGTGGTGTTGCTGCTCGATGACCCGCCGCATCCCTCTGACCTTGGTGACCGGGTCCGGCTGGACAAGACCCGCGCACTGACCGCGGAGATCGCCGCAGAACTCAGCGTCCCGGCGTCGCGCTTCAATGCTGCCCTGGCCGATTTCCGCAACCGGGAAAAGGCGCACGGGCGCGGCACTGCCGCCGAGGTGGCCCTGCTGATCGCCGAATATGAGGCAGCCGCCGAATGGCTTGAATCGATGGCTGCTGCCGAAACGGTGGAGGACCACGTCGACGAGTTCTTCGTCGACCTCGTCCTGATGGGCCTGGCCCGCGAGCTGAGGCTCGTACTCCTGGGACTGAACGCTGCGCTGGCCCAGCAGACCTCGCCGCCGCGCACCCGGATCGAAGAGCTGTACCTCCGGCTGACCTGGATCTTCAACGTCTCCACCGAAACGTTCGAACGCAAAAAATACGAGAGCCTTTCCCACGAGGCGAACAAGGCAATGAACCTCAATGCCTACATTTCCCTGATGGGCCACACCTGGCAGAAGGAAACCACCGCCGACGGCGTGATCCTGCGCAAGGTGGGCGCCGGCGTCGCCCCGGAACTGGACTGCGAGATCATGGACGTCCGGGACACGACTTACCTGTTGACGCTCGATGCCGACTCGCTGCTTTTGCGCGACTACTGCCTCCGGCTGGTCTACTTCCTGGAATCGGCCGGCAACGAGCGCGTCGCGGTCACCCAGACGCCGTATTCCTCCTTCCGTGGTGCCCCCACCCGCATCGAGCGGGTCGCCGGAGCCACCACCGACCTCCAGCACATCCTCCACCAGGGCATGACCTACTACGGTGCGACGTTCTGGGTGGGCGCCAACGCCGTCATCCGCAAACGCGCCCTGGAGGACATCGTCGAGGTGGAAACCAACGGAGCCTTCGAGATCCGGACGTACATCCAGGACCGAACCGTCATCGAAGATACCGAATCCAGCATCGATCTCGGCCAGCACGGCTGGACCCTGGTGAACTATCCGGAACGGCTCAGCTACAGCGCCACACCCCCGGACTTCGGCTCCCTCGTAGTCCAGCGCAGGCGCTGGGCGAACGGCGGCCTGCTGATCCTGCCCAAGCTGTGGGTCCAGCTCCGCCAACACCGGTCCGAGCGCCGCGCGATCCTGTTCCGGGAGGTGCTGCTGCGGGTGAACTACATGGCCTCCATCGCGTGGGCCAGCTTTGGCCTCGTCTTCCTCCTGGCGTACCCCTATGACAGCCGGCTGCTAAGCCCGATCGTATTCATCGCCGCCCTGCCGTACTTCCTGGCCATGGGCAGCGACCTGCGCGACTGCGGCCACCGCTTCAGCGACATCCTCCGGATCTACGGCTTCAACCTCGTGCTGCTGCCGGTCAACCTGGCGGGCGTGCTGAAATCGCTGCAGCAGGCCGTCACAGGCGACAAGATTCCCTTCGCCCGCACGCCCAAGGTCAAGGACCGCACCGCCGCCCCGGCGATCTACGTCCTGACCCCGTACGCGATCGTCGCCTTCTCGCTGCTGACCGTATGGCGGGACGCGCAAGTGGGGAACTGGGGCAACGTGGCCTTCGCCTCCGTCAACGCCATCCTCGCTGCCGGCGCGATCCGCGCCTACATCGGAGTCTTCAACTCCGCGGTGGATGTCTTCCTCGGGGTGGTTAACTGGCTGTATGTCAGTCCCAGGCCCAAGAAAGTGAAGGAGAGTCCCGTGATTGCCAAGACAGCCGAGGAAGTCGACTGGGAAACGATTCTCTATCACGGCGACCGACGGCTGAACCGTGACCTCCGGGGCTCCGCGGACCGCCGCCGTCGAATTGCGGTCCGATGACTCTCGAGGCCCTGGCCGGGCCCGAGGGGCGGCTGCCGGAGGGCCTGCCGGACACGGCAGCGGCCTCGGCCGGCGTCGTTCTGGGGGCGGCGGCGGTCACCGCGGCCCGGGCGGCCGACGGTGCGCTCGCCGACGGCGGTGCCGCCCGTAGCATCGGGGTGCGGATGATCGACGGCGGAATCATCGAGGTCCTGTTGCCCGCCAACCAGGAGATCGAGGGTCCGGAAGCGCGCATCGCCGGCGACATCGTCCGCACGCTCGCCGCGGGACGGCGGATGCCGGTGCTCCTGGTGATCACCGGCGTCGTCGGTGTCAGCATGGAGGCCCGCCGGGTCTACAGCGGTTCCATAGCGGCGACAGCGTTCGCCCTGGTGGGCGAGAGCCCGGTGGACAGGGTCATTGCCCACTACCTCCTGCGGTCCCGAAGCGAGACGATCCCGGCCCAGTTCTTCACCTCCGAATCCGCGGCCGTTGAGTGGCTAAGGCAGTACACCCGTGAAGAATGAATCACCGGACCCCAGGCTGCACGCCCTCGTGGAAGGCATCGTGCGGATCGCCGGCGGCGATCTGAGCACCCGGATCCCGCATTCGGGAGCCCGCGACGACGTCGCCGCCGTCATCGCCGGCATCAACCTGATGGCCGATGACCTGCAGACCATCTACCAGGAGCTGGAAGAGCGGGTCGAAAGCCGCACGGCAATGCTGCGCGAGGCACAGGTGGAGCTCGAACGCATGGCGCTGACCGACCCACTGACCCAACTCGCCAACCGGACGGCACTGAACTCGGTCCTGAGCCATGCCCTCGCGGAGTCCTCGCGCGGCGAAATGCCGCCGGCCCTCCTGATTCTGGATCTTGATTCCTTCAAGGGCATTAACGACACCCTGGGGCACAGCGCCGGCGACGACGTCCTGCGGGCCATCGCACGCCGGCTCCAGGACGCCGTCCGCGAGACTGACACCGTGGCGCGCCTTGGCGGCGACGAATTCGCCGTCATGCTGCCGAAGTCCAATCTGGTCCGGGCACGCAGGGTGGCGAACAGGATCCTCAAGGCACTCAGTGAGAGCCTCGACGTCGGGGACCTGAAAGTCACCTGCGGAACGAGCATCGGCCTGCGGATCGCGGAACCCGGCCAGTCCGTCGATGACCTGGTCATGGAGGCCGACACGGCCATGTACGCGGCCAAGGCGCAGCAGCACAGCAGCATCAAAGTCTTCGAGCCGGCCCTGCTGTACGCGCGCCGGCTGCAGAGCGTCATGATTACGGAAATGCGCGAAGCCATCCGGCAGGACCAGCTGACCCTGCATTACCAGCCGGTGGTGGACCTCGCGACCGGCAGGATCGAGGGTGTGGAGGCGCTGGTCCGGTGGAACCACCCGGAGCGCGGTCTGCTCATGCCGGACCAGTTCATTCCCCTGGCCGAGGAAACCGGCATGATCGTGGACCTGGGCCACTGGGTGCTGCGCAATGCAGTGCGCCAATTGCGCAAATGGCAGCAGGACTTGCAGGTGGACAGCACCTTTAACGTCCGGGTCAACATTTCCACCACCGAACTGCAAAACCTCGAGCTGATCGAACATGTGCGGGACATCCTCAGGGAGACCGGCGTGGATGCATCAAACCTGATCGTGGAACTGACCGAGTCCATGGCGGTCAACGGCGGCGACGTCGACCAGTATTCGCTCAACGGCCTTCGCCGGCTCGGCGTGCAACTCGAGATCGATGACTTCGGGACCGGCTATTCCTCCATCAGCTACCTGCGCAAGCTGCCGGTGAACGTGGTCAAGATCGACCGAAGCCTGATCAGCGGCCTCGGCGACGACGAGCAACAGCGGGACTTCGTAGCCGCGGTGCTGCACCTCATCCACGCCTGCGGCCTAAAGGCGCTGGCCGAGGGGATCGAGACGGCGGAACAGGCGGAAGTCCTGCGCGAGATGGGCTGCGGCAGCGGGCAGGGCTACTACTTTGGCCGGCCCGCGCCGGCCGGCGAGATCGTGGCGTTGTTTGCGGGGGGTGGAAAGCTCTTGTAGCCCTGGGTTGATGGTTGTTGGGGCGGAGCTGGACGATGGTTAAACAGCGACGGCGGGTGCCGGAATCACTTCCGACACCCGCCGCCTGTCAATGCAGTCTCCGTTACTTCTTGATGGAGTCCGGCCACCAACCGATAGCGGCCACCGAGCTGTGTCCGGAGGTGTCAGCTGCAGCAGAAATCGCTGCGGAGGCGGACATGCCCGCGGTTGCCAGCGCACCGGCGACGAGGAGTGTTGCAAGGGTCTTCTTCATTAGGACTCCTGATACGTAAGAGGCTGATGTGACTCATGTGACTTGTGGTGCAGATTTAGTATAGGGCCAAACGACACGCCGCTGTATAACGATTCGCTCCGCGATCTGCGAAGTCGTGTTATTCGCGCGAAGCTTCGGAAGACCTGAGTCAATATTGCGCAGGTCTTGCTTGCGCGGTTTGTTCGTTTCCGCTCCCCCGGCAACGGATAATTGAGACATGCAACAAAGTTCCGTTTCACCCTCGTACGCCGCTGCAGAGCTGCAGGCGCGCGAGCTCCGGTCCAGCCACGACTTCCGCGAGGCCGCGAACGCCGCGCAGATGGCCGCGGACATTGCCGATGCTGAAGGTGATGCGTCGTCATGGTGGCACATGACGCTGTTCCGGGCCGAGAGCCTCATTGCCGCCGGAGAAATTGAAGCTTGCGCGGAACTTGCCGGCACACTGATTGCGGAACCCCGGGATGGGAACCGGCAGCTTCAGGCGCAGGTGCACATCCTCCTGGCCCTGACTCGCCGGGGCATGGGCCTGCTCGAAGAGGCCGCCGACGAGGCCAGAATTGCAGCGGACCTCATGGTTGACGAGGACGACGTCGAAATTGCAGTCAAGGCCAGGCAGGCCCTCATTGCGGCGCTTGCCGATAGTGGAAGGCTTGACGAAGCGTGGGCGGAAAGCCTCATCATGGCCGACATCATTTCGGGCGAAGTCGATGACCAGTTGGTGGGCAAAGCGTATTGGGTCATTGGGAACGTCGCGTTTCTTTGCAGCAAAGTCGCCGAGGGGCTGCACTATCACGAACTCGCCGCTGGCACCTTTTCACCGGCCAGGAACCTCACCGTTTGGGCAAAGTTCAATAAGGCATCCGCTGCCATGAGGCTCGCCGCTGATGTTGCGGACGCGGACACCCTTCGTTGCATTGAACGCGCGGAATTAGCCACGGATGTCATTGGCGGCACCGAAGAAGATCACATATTGCTCAAGCTGAACCGCGGCCACTGGAACTTCCTGGCGGGGGATCAAAAATCGGCGGTCGACACCCTGGTTGACATTTTCCCGGTCCCCGAAAAGACGTCCCCGCAAATATTGGGCGAGGCGTATCTTCTTCTGGGCCGGTCGCACGCCGCGTTGGGAAACGGGGCCGAAGCCCGGAAGTACCTGATGGGGGCCGCCGACTACTTTGAGAAAGCAGGAGCCTCCCAACGTGCGGAACAGGCCCTTGAATTCCTGACCGAACTGCCCTGACTTAGCACTGAACTGGACATGCTCTCCGCTGGACTTGAGGGATGGACATAATGGCAAGATGCCCACCGGCCGGGCCGAACGCTGGACATGTCCTGTGCTCGGGGCCGGGTGCGAGGGACGACTCCAGCCACCGCAACCAAGAATGGACATGTCCCGTGTCCTATGCCGCGGATCGGGAAACAGCCCTGCCGCCGCGACCAGGAATGGACATGTCCGGTGTCCTAAGCCGGGAATAGAGAACTAGCCCTGCCGCGCGAATCAGGACTGGACATTTCCCGGGGTGGCCGAAGCCGCGGCAGCCTTGCGTCCGAGTAACACGGCGGCGACGCCGGCCACGACGCTCAGCGCCAGAAGGACCCAGCCGGCCACGGTGAGCCCGGAGGCCAGGGCGACCTGACCGCCGTCGAGAGTGTCGGCGGACATCATTTCATCGATCACCGTGCTGCCCCACAGCCGGACCGCAGCAAAGAGCAGCGGCAGCGACCACAGCGCCCAGCGCAGGGATTTCCGGGCCACGTTGGTTCCGATCAGCAGCAGCCAGGTGAAGCCAAAGATCAGCGGGAAGAGCATCCCGGCCGTCTTGTGGACATAGTTCAGCTGGCCCCGGGCATCGGCGTCCATGGCCGCGCGCAAATGCTCCACGAACCCCAGGTCAAAGCCGCCCACCAACGAGTCGGGCATTGCCTGGCCGCCCGACAACTGGGTGAGTTGGTTGAGGGTGAGCAGGTGCAGATACCAGAACAGGAACAGGCTGGCCACGACCCCGGCGATGACAATCAGATTGCTGTTGCTCTGTGCCTTCTGCGGTGTCCGGCTGGCGGTTGGATTGATCACCGGAGGGAGATGGTGCTGGGGGACCGCCGCGTTGGCGCCGTGCTTTTTGATCCGCTGCGCGGGTGTCTTGGCCATGGCTCCATTATCGCCCGTCCTGCACACCCCTCCGCGCCGCCGTCTGCCCTGGTGCCCGCGCCGGCTGTTCACTGCCATCGGGCGCCGATAGTCTGGGACGCGTGACCGAACTAGGAAAACACCGGCTCGGCCGGCACAGCACCGCAGATCTCGACCCCTCACTGGATGACTACCAACTGGCCGAGGCCCTGGTCCGCGAGGCCGGCACCCTGGCGCTGTTGATGCGGCAGGCCGGGCTTGAAGGCAGGCAGAAGACGTCGGTCTCGGACGTGGTCACGGCCGCCGACCACGCCGCCGAATCCTACGTGCTGGAACAGCTTCGGCGCTGCCGCCCCGATGACGCCGTCCTGGGCGAGGAGGGCGCCTCTGTGGCGGGCAGCAGCGGCCGGACCTGGGTCATTGACCCCGTCGACGGGACCTTCAACTTCCTGCATGGATCCACGTACTGGTGCTCGGCCATTGCCCTGAAGGATTCCTCCGGTGCAGGGCTCGGCGCCATCTTCCAGCCGGAGGAGGACAAACTCTGGCTGGGCGGGACGTCCCGTGCGGCGACGCTCAATGGCGAAAAACTGGTCACCTTCCTGCCCGGCGCGTCCGGTGGCACCGGACGTTCCGACACGCCGCTGGCTGATCTCGGCGCGGCAACCTACATCCACCCGACGTGGCTTGCCGATCCGATGTGTGCCATGCCCTGGCACGCGGCAGCGACGTCGGCGGCCGCGCTGCGCATGTTCGGGTCCGGCTCCTGCGACCTCGGCCGGGTCGCGGACGGAGAGCTCGGCTGCTGGTTCCAGCACAGCTGCCCCGAGTGGGACTGGCTGCCCGGGAAGGCGATCGTGGAGGCGGCCGGCGGCGCGACCGACGTCGTGCGCGTCAACGGACTCGACTGGTTCATCGCGGGAGGCACGACGGCGGTCCAGCAGCTGCGCGCCGCGCTCAGCTCCGGGGGCGTCGGCTAGCTTCCCGCCTGCCGGACCTCCCCGCGGGACATGCTCATTTTTCGCGGCGGGGTCCGGGGGACATGCTCAGTTTTCGCTGTCAGGAGCGGGTACAAAGGGAGTATGTCCAGTGGGCACAGGTGGCGGAGGACATGTCCGTTGGGCAGAGCTGTGTCCGTAGCGCATGCTCATTTTTCAGAACAACCTCGGCGGTCTTCAGAACAACCCGGGTCTTCCCCGGGACAGCCTCCGCGGGGCATGCTCATTCTTCGAGGTCAGGACTGGGCGCAGGGGGATTATGTCCACTGGGCGCGGGCAGGGGAGGGCATGTCCCGACGGGCGGACACGGCTGTCAGCGCCACCGCCTAGACTTAGATACACCATGGATATGTTGTTTGACCCTTACGCCGACGGACCCTTCCAAGCTGCCTCCAAGGCGGCGGCAGGCACTAAATCGCGCTCCGGGTCCGGCCTGGCGGGCCTGGATTCCGGACCGGATTCCGCCCCGCACGGCGGAAGCCCGCACGGCGGCAGCGCGCACGGCGACGGCCCTGACGGCGGCTGGGACCGCCCGCAGCTTCCGAACGCCGGCGAACTCCTGGAGGGGCTCAACCCCGAGCAGGAAGAAGCGGTCAAGCACGCCGGCAGCGCCCTGCTGATTGTCGCCGGCGCCGGGTCGGGCAAGACCCGCGTGCTCAGCAACCGGATCGCCTACCTGATCGCCACGAGGCGGGCGCACCACGGCGAGATCCTGGCCATCACCTTCACCAACAAGGCCGCGGCCGAAATGCGGGAGCGGATCGAGGCGCTGGTCGGCGGCCGGGCCAAGACCATGTGGATCTCCACCTTCCACTCCTCCTGCGTCCGGATCCTGCGCCGCGAGGCCAAGAACGTCGGGCTCAACTCCAACTTCTCGATCTACGACTCCGCCGACTCGCTGCGCCTGATCACCCTGGTCGCCAAGAACCTGGACCTTGACCCCAAGCGCTTCGCGCCCAAGGCCATCCAGCACAAGATCTCCGCGCTCAAGAACGAGCTGATCGACGCCGACAGCTACTCCTCCAGCGCAAACTACAACGATCCCTTCGAGCAGGCCGTCGCCGAGGTCTTCAAGGGCTACACCCAGCGCCTGCGCCAGGCCAACGCCATGGACTTCGATGACCTGATCGCCGAGACCGTCTACATGTTCCGGGCCTTCCCGGCGCTCGCCGACTCCTACCGGCGCCGCTTCCGGCACGTCCTCGTAGACGAATACCAGGACACCAACCACGCCCAGTACGCCCTGGTGCGCGAGATCGTCGGCGAGGGCCCCGACGCGGCCGAGCTCACCGTCGTCGGCGATTCAGACCAGTCCATCTACGCCTTCCGCGGCGCGGACATCCGCAACATCGTGGAGTTCGAGAAGGACTACCCGGACGCCCGCACCATCAAGCTCGAGCAGAACTACCGCTCCACCCAGACCATCCTCAGCGCCGCCAACTCGGTGATCTCCCGCAACCCCAACCGGCCGGAGAAACGGCTCTGGACGGCCGAGGGCGACGGCGAGAAGATCGTCGGCTACGTTGGCGAGAACGAACACGACGAGGCCCAGTTCATCGCCAAGGAAATTGACCGGCTCCAGGACGAGGGCAACCTGCGCCCCGGCGACGTCGCCATTTTCTACCGCACCAACGCCCAGTCCCGCTCGATCGAGGACGTCCTGGTCCGCGTGGGCCTGCCCTACAAGGTGGTCGGCGGCACCCGCTTCTACGAGCGCAAGGAGATCAAGGACGCCCTCGCCTACCTGCGCGTCCTGGTCAACCCGGACGACGACGTCAACCTCCGCCGCATCCTCAACGAACCCAAGCGCGGGATCGGTGACCGAGCCGAGGGTGCCGTCGCCGCCCTGGCAGAGCGTGAGCGCACGTCCTTCATGGCCGCCGCGCGGCGCGCCGATGAAGCCCCGGGCATGGCGACGCGCTCGGTCAACGCCGTGCTGGGCTTCGTGAAACTCCTCGACGACCTCTCCGAGGTCGCTTCCGGCTCCGGCGCGGCCGCGGCTCTCGAAGCCGTGCTCGAACAAACGGGCTACCTTGCCGGGCTGCGTTCCAGCACCGATCCGCAGGACGAGTCCAGGGTGGAGAACCTCGCCGAACTGGTCGCCGTCGTCCGGGAATACGAACGCGACAACCCCGAAGGCTCGCTCGGAGCCTTCCTGGAGCAGGTCTCCCTCGTGGCCGACGCCGACCAGATCCCGGACGCCCCCGGCGGTGACGCCGAAAACCTGGCGGCCGCCGTCGCCGAAGCCAAGCGGCTCGGCGTCGTGACCCTGATGACGCTGCACACCGCGAAGGGCCTGGAATTCCCGGTGGTGTTCCTTACCGGCATGGAGCACGGGCTGTTCCCGCACCAGCGCTCCGCCACCGATCCCAAGGAACTGGCCGAGGAACGCCGGCTGGCCTACGTGGGGCTGACCCGTGCCCGCAAGCGTCTCTACCTGACCAGGTCCGAGGTCCGCAGCATGTGGGGCCAGAGCCAGTACAACCCTGCGAGCCAGTTCATCGAGGAGATCCCCGCCGAGCTCATCGAATGGAAGCGCGAAGGCGCCAGCCGCCAGAGCGGAGGCTGGGGGAGCGGTGCCGGGATCGGGTCCAGCCGCTACGGCGGATCGTTCTGGGGTGCCGGGACAGCCCGCGGCGCCGCGGCCAGCCCGTCCGCCGGCTTCAACGCCGACGTTCCCGCCGCGGTGGCCAAGAACAGGGTCCAGCCGCAGAAGGAAGTCGTCGCCGTCAGCGTGGGGGACAAGGTCAACCACACCAGCTTCGGCAACGGCACCGTCCTGGCGGTGGAGGGCGCCGGGGACAAGACGGTCGCCAAGGTCAAGTT
This sequence comes from Arthrobacter sp. 10N44_2, assembly GCF_056394385.1. Classification (NCBI taxonomy): domain Bacteria; kingdom Bacillati; phylum Actinomycetota; class Actinomycetes; order Micrococcales; family Micrococcaceae; genus Arthrobacter; species Arthrobacter sp. 10N44_2. Next base: position 54,240 of record NZ_JBFTHT010000010.1, read on the forward strand.
CGACATCGGCGAGAAGCGGCTGCTGCTGCGCTACGCGCCGCTGACCAAGCTGGACGCCTAACTGACCGCGTAGCTGGACGTTTGGCTGAAGACCCAACGGGAGTCCGGAGACCGGTCCGCCAGCACCCCGTGCAGCCGGATGCACGGGCGTTCGCCGTACATTACGAACGCGGGTCTGGCACGCCCGCGCCGGCCTTCGGAGCGCCGTCGGACACCCCAAAAACCCCGTAATCTAGCGGTTTTTCTACGCTCCATAGAATAGTGTCCTTACTCACATAACCGGTACTCTGGAACGGGCTGGTCCGATCGAAGGACTAGAGTTCCCAAAGGAGCATTGCGCCGTGTGGCTCGTTTCCAAGCTTGTCGCAGGGTGCGTTTATTCCGCAGCCCGGTAACCGCGAGAACGTGGGGTCCGGCTGTACAGAAACTACTTCGACGTAGAAGGACACTAAACCGTGGACCTGTTTGAATATCAGGCGCGCGATATGTTCGAGGCGCACGGTGTACCCGTGCTTGCTGGCATCGTGGCGCACACCCCTGAAGAAGCAAAGGCAGCTGCCGAAAAAATCGGCGGCGTAACTGTCGTAAAGGCGCAGGTCAAGGCCGGAGGCCGCGGCAAGGCCGGCGGCGTCAAGGTCGCGAAGACCGCTGACGAAGCGTTTGAACACTCCACCAACATCCTCGGGATGGACATCAAGGGCCACACCGTGCACCGGGTGATGATCGCCCAGGGTGCAGACATCGCCGAGGAATACTACTTCTCCGTCCTTCTGGACCGGGCCAACCGCAACTACCTGGCCATGTGCTCGGTTGAAGGCGGCATGGAAATCGAGCAGCTCGCCGTTGAGCGCCCCGAGGCCCTGGCCAAGATCTCGATCGACCCGGCCGTGGGCATCGACCAGGCCAAGGCCGACGAAATCGTCGCCGCGGCAGGCTTCGCCGAGGAACTGCGTGGCAAGGTCGCCAGCGTAATCCTGAAGCTCTGGGACGTTTTCAAGAAGGAAGACGCCACTCTTGTGGAGGTCAACCCGCTGGTCCTGACCGGCGCCGGCGACATCGTTGCCCTTGACGGCAAGGTCTCCCTCGACGAGAACGCCGACTTCCGCCACCCCAAGCACGCCCACCTTGAAGACAAAGACGCTGCTGACCCGCTCGAGGCCAAGGCCAAGGCGCAGGACCTCAACTACGTCAAGCTGGACGGCGAAGTCGGCATCATCGGTAACGGTGCCGGCCTGGTCATGTCCACCCTCGACGTCGTTGCTTACGCCGGCGAGAACCACGGCAACGTCAAGCCCGCGAACTTCCTGGACATCGGCGGTGGAGCTTCCGCCGAGGTCATGGCAGCAGGCCTCGACGTCATCCTGGGCGACCCGCAGGTCAAGTCCGTCTTCGTCAACGTCTTCGGCGGCATCACCGCCTGTGACGCCGTCGCCAAGGGCATCGTCGGTGCACTGGCCGAGCTGGGCCACTCCGCGAACAAGCCGCTGGTAGTCCGCCTCGACGGCAACAACGTTGAGGAAGGCCGCCGCATCCTGGCCGAGGCCAACCACCCGCTGGTTACCCTGGCCGCCACCATGGACGAGGGCGCCGACAAGGCTGCCGAGCTCGCCAACGCAGCGAAGTAGAGGGACTCGACTATGTCTATTTATTTGAACAAGGACTCCAAGGTCATCGTCCAGGGCATCACCGGCGGCGAAGGCACCAAGCACACCGCCCTGATGCTCAAGGCCGGCACCAACGTTGTGGGCGGCGTCAACGCCCGCAAGGCCGGCACCACGGTCCTGCACGGCGACGCCGAGATCACCGTCTTCGGCACCGTCAAGGAAGCCATGGCCGAGACCGGCGCTGACGTTTCCATCGTCTTCGTGCCGCCGGCCTTCACCAAGGACGCCGTCGTTGAAGCCATCGAGGCCGGCATCGGCCTCGTCGTTGTCATCACCGAAGGCGTGCCGGTCCAGGACTCCGCCGAGTTCTGGGCGCTGGCCCAGTCCAAGGTGGACGCCAACGGCAAGCAGGTCACCCGCATCATCGGACCGAACTGCCCCGGCATCATCACCCCGGGTGAGGCCCTCGTCGGCATCACCCCGGCCAACATCACGGGCAAGGGCCCCATCGGCCTCGTCTCCAAGTCGGGCACCCTGACTTACCAGATGATGTACGAGCTGCGCGACCTCGGCTTCTCCACCGCCATCGGCATCGGCGGCGACCCGGTCATCGGCACCACCCACATCGATGCCCTCGAAGCCTTCGAGGCTGACCCGGAGACCAAGGCGATCGTCATGATCGGCGAAATCGGTGGCGACGCCGAAGAGCGTGCGGCCGACTACATCAAGGCCCACGTCACGAAGCCGGTTGTTGGCTATGTGGCCGGCTTCACCGCTCCGGAGGGCAAGACCATGGGCCACGCAGGCGCCATCGTCTCGGGTTCCGCGGGCACCGCCCAGGCCAAGAAGGAAGCCCTCGAGGCTGCCGGCGTCAAGGTCGGCAAGACGCCGTCCGAGACTGCCAAGCTCCTGCGCGAGGTTTTCGCGACCCTCTAGGTCCGAAGCGCCACGGCAAATAAGCGCCACTGCAATACAGCAACGCGGGGTCACTTACGGCCCATTCCACTCGGTGGGATGGGCGCGGAGTGACCCCGCGTTGTTTCTTTAGGTACGTCGGCGGCAGGCCATCTTCCCCGGGAGGTGACCTGCCGCCGTCGTACTCTTTAAGACCCGGAGGTCCTAGACCTTGGCCCCGCTGAGGACTTCCTCGAGCTGTTCGTAGGCTTCGGTCATGCCGCCCTCCATTCCGGACTGCGCCATGCCGTCGCGGGCCTCCATGCTGGGGTAGACCGCGTGGCCGCGGAGCCGCGAACGGCCGCCGCCCAGGTCCTCGAAGGTCAGGGACTCAATGCTCACCACGTCCGGGTAGCCATCGAATTCGAAGGTCTGGATGGCGAAATCATTCTCGCGGACAGTGTGGAAGACACCGGTGAAACCATAGGCGCTGCCGTCCGGCGCGGTGTGGGTGTAGCGGTAGCTGCCGCCGGTCCTGAAGTCGTAGTGGTCAACAGCCATAGTCAGCCGCCGCGGTCCAAGCCATTGGGCGACGAGCTCGGGATCCTTATGCGCCCGGAACACCTCGGACACCGGAAAATCGAATTCACGCTCGAAATCGATGAACGGCAGACCCTCGGGGACGGTCAATTTCAGTGCGTTGCTCATGATGCATCCTTTGCCTGTGTGCCGCTCTGGGCGGCGCGGATTTCAAGCACGGCGTCAAGGCTGCGGAACTGCCCCTCGCGGACCAGCCGGTACTGGTCGATCCAGGCGGTGAGCGCTTCCAGCCGTGCAGGGTTCAGGTGCACGGGCCGGCGCTGGGCGTCACGGGTGCGCGTGACAAGTTGCGCCTGCTCGAGGACCTGGATGTGTTTCGAGACCGCCTGCTTGGTGATCGCGAAGGGCTCCGCCAGTTCATTGACGGTGGCCGGGCCCCGGCTGAGCCGGGCAATGATGCGGCGGCGGACCGGATCGGCGAGGGCCAGGAAGGCCGCGTCGAGCTCGCTGTCGTCGCTGGAATCCACTTGGTGTCCCACCTCCCGTCCCGACCATAGATAATCAACCGCATTGTTGATCAATCTTTAGGTTGTTAACGCTATCCCGGGGCTCCGGCCTGCGCAATACCCCAACGCGGGGTCACTTAGCGCCCATTCCGCACCCGAGGATGGGCGCTAAGTGACCCCGCGTTGCTGTGTGCTGTCACGGAATCCTTGCGCAGCTCCAAATTACTTTGTTAGTATGTCAGGACAAACCAACGAAGGAGATGCGAGTGCCTCTCGTACGAATTGACGTCAACCAGGGCCGCGGCGCGGAGCAGCTCCGCGGGCTCAGCCAGGGCATCCACAACGCGATCGTGGCCGAATTTGGCATTCCAGAGCGGGACTACTTCCACGTGCTGACCGAGCATCCCGAGGGGCAAATTGTCGCCCAGGATGCCGGGCTCGGCTTCGAGCGGACGCCGGACGTGGTGATGATCCAGATCTTCACCCAGGCCGGGCGAAGCCAGTCCGCCAAGCAGTCCCTGTTTGCCGCCATTGCGGACAGGCTGGCCGCCGCGGGGGTCGCCGGCGAGGACGTTTTCATCGGATATGTCGAGAACACCGCGGGGGACTGGTCGTTCGGTTTCGGGCAGGCCCAGTACGTCACCGGCGAACTCGGCGTTCCCGCCAGGTAAACACCCGGGTATTTCCGGCGCCTGCCCCGCCGCCGCGGCGCCGCGCGGGGCATCATTTGAAGTCCCCGTGTCATGTTGTAAATATGTCAGTACAAACCTTTGACAGTACATGGATTCTAAGGCAAAGTAGTGGTTGTGGCCCGGCTCACGCCAGGCCCCAAAGCACTGAATAAGCACCGCAGAAACGCCGAAGCTCAGGCTGCGCAAAGGTATCGAGTCCACACCAGAAAGGTCCACGATGACCGTGACCCACGAACTGCTCACGATCGGGCGCATCAGTGTTGATATCTACCCGAACGACATCGGGGTGGATCTGGAGGATGTCACGTCCTTCGGAAAGTACCTTGGCGGATCCCCATCCAACGTAGCGGTCGCCGCTGCCCGCCATGGCCGCCGCACCGCCGTCATCACCCGCACCGGCGACGACGCCTTCGGCAAGTACCTGCACCGCGAACTGCGCAAATTCAACGTGGACGACTCCTTCGTCACGGCGGTCAAGGAATGGCCCACCGCCGTCACGTTCTGCGCCATCAAGCCGCCGGAGGACTTCCCGCTCTACTTCTATGGACGCGTCCCCACGGCACCAGACCTGCAGATCAAGGCCGAGGAACTGGACCTGGACGCCATCAGGGACGCCGGGATCTTCTGGTCCACCGTCACCGGACTCTGCCAGGAGCCCAGCCGCACCGCCCAGCTCACGGCCCACGAGGCACGGCCCCGCACCGGGCTCAAGGAAGGCCAGTTCACCATCCTGGACCTCGACTACCGGCCGATGTTCTGGGCCTCCGAGGAGGAAGCCCGGGAACAGGTCGCCAGGATCCTGCCGCACGTCACCGTCGCGATCGGCAACGACAAGGAATGCGCCGTCGCCGTCGGGGAGGGCACCCCGGACGAACAGGCGGACCGGCTGCTCGCGGCCGGCGTCGAAATCGCCGTAGTGAAGCTGGGCCCTGAAGGGGTCATGGCCAAGACCCGCACCGAGCGTGTGGTCTCTGCCCCGGTGCCCGTGGAAACTGTCAACGGCCTCGGTGCCGGCGACTCCTTCGGCGGGGCCTTCTGCCACGGCCTGCTCTCCGGCTGGCCCCTGGCCCAGGTCCTCGATTTCGCCAACGCCGCCGGCGCCCTCGTCGCCTCCCGCCTGTCCTGCGCCGACGCGATGCCGACGCCGGACGAAGTCACCGGCCTGCTCGCCGAACGCGGCCGGCTGCTGTCGGGTACCTACGCCACCGAAGGAGCAGCACTGTGAGTGCAAACCCAGCCGTCGCCACCCGTGGGGTGAACGATGATCCCCGCCGCTACGAGCACCTGAGCATTATCCGGCTCGAAGACCCGGAAGCGATTGCCCGCGCCGCCAAGGCCCGGCGCCGCCACCCCGGCGTCAGGGCCCACCGGCAGAACTTCATCGTCGCCGCCGACCACCCGGCCCGCGGCGCGCTCGCCGTCGGAAACGATCCGGTGGCCATGGCCGACCGCCGCCAGCTCCTGGACCGCCTGCAGATCGCCCTGGCCAACCCGGACGTGGACGGTGTCCTCGCCTCGCCGGACATCATGGACGATCTGCTCCTGCTCGGCGCGCTCGAGGGCAAGCTGCTCTTCGGCTCGATGAACCGTGGCGGACTGTCCGGCCTGGTGAACGAATTCGATGACCGCTTTACCGGCCACACCGCGGCCGCGCTCGAGGCCCTGGGCGCCGACGGCGGCAAGATGCTGACCCGCATCTGCCTCGGCGACCCGGACACTGTCGCCACCCTCGAAGCGACCGCGAGGGCCATCGACTCCCTCGCCGAACGCAGGCTGATCGCCATGGTGGAACCGTTCCTCTCCGTCCGCGAAAACGGGAAGGTCCGCAACGACCTCTCCACCAATGCCGTCATCAAGTCAGTCGCCATCGCCGAAGGCCTTGGCGCGAGCAGCGCCTACACCTGGATGAAGCTCCCCGTGGTGGCCGAGATGGAACGCGTCATGGCCTCCACCACGATGCCCACCGTGCTCCTTGGCGGAGACCCGGACGCTGGCCAGGACGAGGTGTTCGCCAGCTGGCAGACTGCCCTCGCATTGCCCGGCGTTCAGGGCCTCACCGTCGGCCGGACCCTGCTCTACCCGCAGGACGGCGACGTCGCCGGCGCCGTGGCAACCGCGGCCTCGCTGCTGCACCACACCGAATCCACCCGCACCAAAGAAGTATCGGAGTAGCTTCCCATGGGAATGAGCACGGCATCAGGAACACGCAGAATGACGGTCGCGCAGGCCGTCGTTGAATACCTGTCCAAGCAGTACACCGTCGATTCGGTCGGCGGCCAGGACTTCCGGGAACGCCTGATTCCGGGCACGTTCGGCATCTTCGGCCACGGCAATGTCGCCGGCGTCGGCCAGGCCCTCAAGCAGTACCAGCAGCTCGATCCGGCGATCATGCCGTACTACCAGGGCCGCAACGAACAGGCCCAGTCCCACCAGGCGGTCGGCTTCGCCCGCCACACCCGCCGCCGCCAGACCTTCGCGATCAGCACCTCGATCGGTCCGGGCTCCTCGAACCTGCTCACCGGCGCGGCGCTGGCCACCACCAACCGGCTGCCGGTCCTGCTGCTGCCGAGTGACACGTTCGCGACCCGCGCCGCCGACCCCGTGCTGCAACAGCTCGAACAGCCCTACGCCTACGACATCACCGTCAATGACGCATTCCGGCCGCTGTCGAAGTTTTTTGACCGCGTCTCCCGGCCAGAGCAGCTGTTTTCCGCGTTCCACCACGGACTCCGTGTCCTCACCGACCCGGCCGAGACCGGCGCCGTCACCATCTCGCTGCCCCAGGACGTCCAGGCCGAGGCCTTCGACGTGCCCGAGGAATTCCTGGCCGAGCGCGAATGGCGGATCCGCCGCCCGGACGCCGACGACGAGGACATCCGCCGCGCCGCCGAGGCGATCCGCGCCGCCAAGCGCCCGCTGATCATCGCCGGCGGCGGCGTGCTCTACGCCTACGCCAACGAGGAACTCGCGAAGTTCGCCGAGCTGACCGGCATCCCGGTCGGCAACACCCAGGCCGGCGTCGGCGTGCTGCCCTGGGACCACAAGTTCTCCCTCGGGGCCATCGGCTCCACCGGCACGACGGCGGCCAACGCCATCGCCGCCGAGGCCGACCTCATCATTGGGATCGGTACCCGCTACGAGGACTTCACCACCGCCTCCCGGACCGCGTTCCAGAACCCGGACGTGAAATTCCTCAACATCAACGTCGCCGCCCTCGACGCCTACAAGCACGGCACCTCACTGCCGATCGTGGCCGATGCCCGCAAGGCCCTGGTCAAGCTGAACCAGGCCCTCGGCGGCTACCGCATCGGCGCGGACCTCGAGCAGCGGATCGCGGCCGAGAAGAAACGCTGGGACGCCACCGTGGACGAGGCATTCGACACGCGGTTCACGCCGCTGCCGGCGCAGAACGAGATCATCGGCGCCACGAACCGCGCGATGGACGCCCAGGACGTCGTCATCTGCGCCGCCGGCTCACTCCCCGGTGACCTGCACAAGATGTGGCGCGTCCGGGACCCGTTCGGCTACCACGTCGAATACGCCTACTCCTGCATGGGCTACGAGATCCCGGGCGGCCTTGGGGTCAAGCGCGCCACCCTGGCCGAAGCCGCCAAGGGCGGCACGCAGCGCGACGTCGTCGTCATGGTGGGGGACGGCTCCTATCTGATGATGCACACCGAACTCGTCACCGCCGTCGCCGAGCGGATCAAGCTGATCGTGGTCCTGATCCAGAACCACGGCTACGCCTCGATCGGTTCGCTTTCCGAGTCCCTCGGCTCCCAGCGCTTCGGCACCCAGTACCGGGCGCTGGATGAGGAACACCACAGCTTCGACGACGGCGACCGGCTCCCGGTCGACCTGGCCCTGAACGCCGAAAGCCTCGGCGTGAAGGTGATCCGGATCGAACCGGGGGAGAAGGTCATCGCCGAGCTCGAGCAGGCCATCCGGGACGCCAAAGCAGCCCCCGAACGCGGCGGCCCGATCGTCATCCACGTTGAATCCGACCCGCTGCTGGATGCCCCCAGCTCCGAGTCATGGTGGGACGTTCCGGTCTCCCAGGTCTCCGAGCTCGACTCCACGAAGCAGGCCTTCCAGACCTACACCGACCACAAGGCCCGCCAGCGCAAGCTGCTCGGCTGACCCTCTTCATCACCACGAACAGCCACAGACCAAGGAAGTCCACCACTATGTCAACGACGACCGTCACCACCATCAGCCACTTCATCAACGGCGCCGAAACCGCCGGTGAGGGCACCCGCACCCAGCCCGTCTACAACCCGGCCACCGGCGCCGTCTCCGCGGAGCTGCGGCTGGCCAACCGGGAAGACCTGGACACCACCGTCGCCGCCGCCCGCGCTGCCGCCGATTCCTGGGGCGACATCTCCCTGGCCAAGCGCACCGCGGTGCTGTTCAAGTTCCGCGAACTCGTCGCCTCCCACGTGGACGAGCTCGCCGAACTGATCACCGCCGAACACGGCAAGGTCCTCTCCGACGCCAAGGGCGAGATCGGCCGCGGACTCGAGGTCATCGAGTTCGCCTGCGGCATCCCGCAGCTGCTCAAGGGCGACTACTCGGACCAGGTCTCCACCGGCATCGACGTCTTCTCCTTCCGCGAACCGCTCGGCGTCGTCGCCGGCATCACCCCGTTCAACTTCCCGGTCATGGTCCCGCTGTGGATGGCCCCGATGGCGATCGCCACCGGCAACGCCTTCATCCTCAAGCCCTCCGAGCGCGACCCCTCCGCCTCGATGCTGCTCGCCAAGCTGTGGAAGCAGGCCGGGCTGCCCGACGGCGTCTTCCAGGTCCTGCACGGCGACAAGGAAACGGTCGACGGCCTCCTGACCCACCCGGACGTGGACGGCATCTCCTTCGTCGGTTCCACCCCGATCGCGAAGTACGTCCACGAGACCGCCACCGCCCACGGCAAGCGCGTCCAGGCCCTGGGCGGGGCGAAGAACCACGCGATCATCCTGCCCGACGCCGACCTCGACAACGCTGCCGACCACCTGGCCGCCGCCGCCTTCGGCTCCGCCGGGGAACGTTGCATGGCCATCTCGGTCGCCGTCGCCGTCGGCGAAGCCGCCGACCTGCTGGTCAAGAAGGTCGAGGAGCGCGCCCTGGCCGTCAAGGTCAACAACGGCACCGTGCCCGACGCCGAAATGGGCCCGGTCATCACGCCGGCGTCCAAGGAACGCATCGTGAAGATCGTCACCGAAGCCGAAACCGCCGGCGCCGCGATGGTGGTGGACGGCCGCGACCTCGTGGTCCCCGGCCACGAAGACGGGTTCTGGGTCGGCCCGACCGTCCTGGACCACGTCACGGCCGGGATGACCGCCTACACCGAGGAAATCTTCGGCCCCGTCCTGGTCGTGGTCCGGGTGGAGGACCTCGACGCCGGCATCGCCCTGATCAACTCCAACCCCTACGGCAACGGCACCGCGATCTTCACCTCTTCCGGCGCCGCGGCCCGGAAGTTCCAGCGCTCCGTCACCGTGGGCATGATCGGCATCAACGTGCCGCTGCCCGTGCCGGTGGCGTACCACTCCTTCGGCGGCTGGAAGGCCTCGCTGTTCGGCGACAAGCACATCTACGGCCCCGAAGGCGTCTCCTTCTACACCCGCGGCAAGGTGGTCACCTCGCGCTGGCCCGAACCGACGCACGCCTCCGGCGCCTCCTACAACTTCCCGTCTAACTGACGCCTCGACTAACCACGATCGACTGCTCCGCAACCGCCGATTTGAGCGTCCAAAACGGCACCTGCGGAGCACTCGATGAGAAGGAATGGAAATGACAGAGAACAAGCTGATCATCGGCACCGCGCCGGACTCCTGGGGCGTCTGGTTCCCGGATGACCCCCAGCAGACCCCGTGGGAACGCTTCCTCGACGAGGTCGCCGAATCCGGCTACAAGTGGATCGAACTTGGCCCCTATGGCTACCTCCCCACCGATCCGGCCCGTCTCGCCGAAGAGCTCAAGCAGCGCGACCTCAAGATCTCAGCCGGCACCGTGTTCACCGCATTCCACCGCGGGGCCCATCAGTACGACGAAGCCTGGGAGCCGGCCCGCAAGGTCGCCGAACTCACGGCAGCCATGGGAGGCGAACACATCGTGGTCATTCCCGCGATGTGGCGCGACGACGTCACCGGCGAGGCCGTCGAGAGCGGCACGCTCACCGAGAAGGCGTGGAGCGACCTGTTCTCCGGCCACAACCGCATGGGCAAGACCCTCTTGGAGGATTTCGGCCTGAAGCAGCAGTTCCACTCGCACGCCGACTCCCACGTCGGCGCGCAGGAGGACATCGAAACCCTGCTCGCGGCCACGGACCCGAAGTACCTCAACCTCTGCCTGGATACCGGCCACGCCGAATACTGCGGGGCCTCCAGCCTCGACCTGATCAAGAACTATCCGGACCGGATCGGCTACCTGCACCTCAAGCAGATCAACCCGGACATCCTCAAAAAGGTCAACGAGGAAAACATGACGTGGGCCGCCGCCAACCTGGCCGGCGTGATGACCGAGCCGCCGAACGGGCTGCCGGACCTGCGCGCCGTCATCGAAGCCGTGGAGGCGCTCAACCGGCCGATCTTTGGCATTGTGGAACAGGACATGTATCCCGTGGCCTTCGACGTCCCGATGCCGATCGCCAAGCGCACCCGGAACTACCTGCTCTCCTGCGGCTCCCGCACCGCCGTCAACTAGAACTGAGGACAAGATCATGACCAAGACCCTCCGCGTAGCTGTCATCGGCGCCGGCCGTATGGGCGCAGACCATATCCAGCGGCTCAACACCCGCATCCACGGCGCCGAAGTTGCCGCCGTCGTCGACGTCGACCTCGCCCGTGCCCAGGCCGCCATCGAAGGCATCCCCGGCGCCGTCGCCCTCGCCGACGCCGAGGAGGCCCTCAACAACGGCGACGTCAACGCCGTCCTGATCGCCACCCCCGGCTTCCTGCACGAGGACATCCTGCTCAAGGCAATCGCCAAGGACATCCCGATCCTCTGCGAGAAGCCGCTCACCCCGGATGCCGAATCCTCCTGGAAGATTGTCGAAGCCGAACAGGAGCTGGGCCACAAGCGCATCCAGGTCGGCTTCATGCGCCGCTTCGACGCCGAATACGCCGCCCTCGGCAAAATCATCCGCGACTCCGAACTCGGTGAGCTGCTCATGCTGCACCACCAGCACCGGAACCCCACCACCCCGGCGGGCTTCACCAACGAGATGCTGATCAACGACTCCGTGGTCCACGAATTCGACGCCATCCGCTACTTCACCGGCGAGGAAATCACCTCGGTCCAGGTCCGTCTCGGCAAGGCCACACGGAACGCCCCGGCCGGTCAGCACGACCCGCAGCACGTGCTGATCGAGACCGAGTCCGGTGTCCTGGCCGACGTCGAGATCTACGTCAACGCGAAGTTCGGCTACGAGGTGGCCACCCAGGCCGCCTTCGAGGACGGCATCGTCAGCATCGGCGGCGACAAAGGCCCGTACACCCGCAGCAACGGCCGCTGGGGCGGCCACGTCACCCCCGGCTTCGAGGAACGCTTCGGGGCGGCGTACGACGCCGAAATCCAGTCCTGGGTGGACGCCGCCCTGCGCGATGAGATCGGCGGCCCCACCGCCTGGGACGGCTACGCCACGGCCGCCTGCTGCGAGGCCGGCGTCGAGGCGCAGAAGAACGGCGAAAAGGTCGCCGTGAAGCTCAACGCCAAGCCCGCCCTGTACCGCTAAAACCCCGCCGGCCGGCGCCTTCTACTGCAAAGAACGCGCCGGCCGGCCGCACGCCCGCCAGATCCACAATGGAGTGTTCACCGTGAAAATCGCCCTAGATCCCACGCCGTTCCACCACAGCCACGGACTCCTTGAGTTCCCGCGCGTGGTGGCCGACCTCGGCTACAAGTACATGCAGATGACCCCGCACGCCGATTTCATCCCCTTCTTCAACCACCCGAAGGCCGACGACGAGCTCGTGGGCAAGCTGAAGGCGGCCTGCAAGGACGCGGGAATCGAAATCGCGTCGGTGCTGCCCGTGCTGCGCTGGTCCGGCCCGGACGAGGACGCACGCGAGGCGGCCGTCCGCTACTGGAAACGCGCCATCCAGATCACCGTGGACCTGGGCGTTGGCACCATGAACACCGAATTCAGCGGCCGGCCGGAGAAGGCCGAAGAATCCGAGCGGGCCTTCTACCGCTCCATGGAGGAGCTGCTCCCCATCATCGAGCGGGAGGGGATCGACCTGCTGATCGATCCGCACCCGGACGACTTCGTCGAGGAGGGCCTGGCCGCGATCCGCGTGATCCGCGGGCTGAACTCGAAGAATGTTGGCCTGGTCTACGTGGCCTCGCACAGCTTCCACATGAGGAACGCACCGCTGGAGATCATGCGGGCCGCGGGCGACAAGCTGCGCCTGGTCCACGTGGCCGACACGATGGACCACCACGCCTCACACGGCCTGCGCTACATCACCAACCCGCCCGGCAACCCCGTCCGCGTGCACCAGCACCTGAAAATCGGCGACGGCGACGTCAACTGGGACGAGTTCTTCGGCGGCCTGCAGGAGATCGGCTTCCTGGACCGTGAAGATACGGTGATGGTCTCCAGCGTCTTCGCCGAGGACGACAACGCCGCGGACGTCTCCCGGTACCAGCTGGAGACCATGAAACAGCGCGTCGCGAAGGCGAGCCTATGACGGCGCCCGTCGCCGAGGTGACACGGCCCGTCAACCACAAACGGGCCCTCCGGACCGCGACGATCGTCTCCACTTTCGGCGGACTGCTCTTCGGCTACGACACCGGCGTGATCAACGGCGCTTTGCCGTACATGCAGGTGGACCTGGGCCTCACGCCACTGACCGAAGGGCTCGTGACCTCCTCGCTGCTGTTCGGGGCGGCCTTTGGCGCCCTCTTCGGCGGGCGCCTGGCGGACCGCCACGGCCGGCGCAAAATGATCATGGTGCTGGCCGTGGTGTTCCTCGCCGGCACCCTTGCGTGTACCTTCGCGCCGAACACGGAGGTGATGATCCTGGCACGCCTGATCCTCGGCCTGGCCGTGGGCGGGGCTTCGGTGACGGTGCCGGTGTACCTGGCCGAGGTCTCACCGAGTGCCCGGCGCGGACGAATTGTCACCCAAAACGAGCTGATGATCGTCACGGGCCAGCTGCTGGCCTTCATGTTCAACGCCTACCTCGGCAACAGCTTCGGCGAGGCCGGCGGGATCTGGCGCTGGATGCTGGTCATCGCAACCCTGCCGGCGATCGCGCTCTGGGTCGGCATGAACTTCATGCCCGAAAGCCCGCGCTGGCTGGCATCGATGGGCAGCTTCGGCGAAACCCTCAGTGTGCTGCAGCGGATCCGCTCCCAGTCCGAGGCCAGGGCTGAATTTGAAGAAGTCAAGGCCATGGCCGTGGAGGACTACAAGGCCAAGATGGGCTCCTGGAAGGACCTCAGTGTTCCGTGGCTCCGGCACATCTTCGTGGTGGGGATCGGGCTCGCGGTCATCCAGCAGATCACGGGCGTCAACTCGATCATGTACTACGGCACGCAGATCCTCGCCGAGTCCGGATTCGGCCGCGAAGCGGCCCTCACGGCCAACATCGCCAACGGGGTCATCTCCGTTCTCGCCACGTTTCTGGGCATCTGGCTGCTGGGCAAAGTGGGACGGCGGAGGATGCTCATCACTGGCCAGCTCGGCACCACGACGGCGCTGTTCCTGATCGGCGTCTTCTCTCTCATCCTCCCCGAGGGCCCCGCCCGGGGCTTCGTCATCCTGGCCCTGACCGTGACATTCCTGGCCTTCCAGCAAGGTGCAATCTCACCGGTCACCTGGCTGATGCTCTCAGAGATCTTCCCGCTGAAGATCCGCGGCCTGGGCATGGGCGCCTCGGCCTTCGTGCTGTGGATCGTGAACTTCCTTGTTGGCTTCGGCTTCCCGCAGCTCCTCGCCGCGATCGGACTGTCCAGCACCTTCTTCGTCTTCGCTGTGCTCGGCGTCGGGGCCATCGCCTTTGCCGCGAAGTACATTCCGGAGACCAAGGACAAGAGCCTGGAGGACCTGGAACACTTCTTCAAACAGGCGGCCGCCAGGGAACCGGTCACCGTCTAGCCGCAGTCAAGAAAGCCCTGCACGCACAAGCCCCGCCCGGGATTCGTCCCCGGCGGGGCTTTCTGCGTACTTTCTGCGTACTCGCGCGAGGCGGTTGCCGCGCTAGGCCGCGGCGTGCAGCCGGGGGAGGGCGTCGACCAGCGGCGCCAGTTCGGGGACCTCCTGGGCCTCGGCCAGCGCCCGCTCCAGCGTGGCGTCGTGGACCGGCCGGCTCTGCTCGAGCAGGGCGATGCCGCTGGGGGTGAGCTCGGTGTAAATTCCGCGGCGGTCATCCGCACACAGGATCCGGGTCAGCAGCCCGCGGTCCTCGAGCCGGTTGACCAGGCGCGTGGTGGCACTCGCGCTCAACGCCGTGGCACGGGCCAGCTGCTGCATCCGCATGTGCCAGCCGTCCTGCCGGCTCAGCGCGTCCAGCACGGTGTACTCCACGACCGAGAGCTGCGCCTCGGCCTGCAAGGACCGCTCCAGCTCGGCCTCGATCAGCCCGTGCAGGGCCGCCAGGGTCCGCCAGCCTTGCGCCCGGACCTCGACGGCGTCGTCCTTGATGCCCATCACGTGTTTCCCTTCAACTCGCGTGCCCGGCGGGGTGGTGACGGGCACATCAAATAATAGTTGCTTGCGCGCTGTATCTGCTTGTGCAAGAATAAATAACGCGTCTGCAACTACTAGCTTACGCGCCATACCCCATCCCGTACAGCTTTGTAAGGAGCACCTCCATGCCTGTTGGCCTGATAGCCCTCGCCCTCGGCGGGTTCGGCATCGGACTCACCGAGTTCGTCATCATGGGCCTGCTGCCGCAAGTGGCCGCAGACTTCCACGTCACCGAGGCGACCGCGGGCTGGCTCATCTCCGGCTACGCGCTCGCCGTCGTGGTCGGGGCGCTTGGCCTCACCGCGGCCGTGACGCGCTTCGAACGCAAGCCCGTGCTGGCCGTGCTGATGGTGCTGTTTATCGCCGGCAACCTCGTCTCGGCGCTCGCGCCGGATTACTCGGTAATGATGATCGGCCGCATCATTGCCGCCCTCGCACATGGCGCGTTCTTCGGCATCGGCGCCGTCGTGGCCGCGAGCATGGTGGCGCCCACTAAAAAGGCGGGTGCGATCGCGATCATGTTCACCGGCCTGACGGCTGCGAATGTGCTCGGTGTCCCGTTCGGCACCATGCTGGGCCAGGCCGCGGGCTGGCGCTCCACGTTCTGGGCGATCACCGTGATCGGTGTCCTCGCCCTGGCCGGCATCCTCGCCCTGGTGCCCAGAACAGGTTCGGGAGATTCAGCCCCTGGTTCTGCCTCCGGCGGTCTGCGCGGCGAGCTCCGTGCCTTCCGGTCCGGACAGGTCTGGCTCTCCATCCTCGTCACCATCCTTGGGTACGGCGGCATGTTCGGCGCCTTCACCTACATCGCCTTCACCCTCACCGAGGTCACCGGCTTCTCCGCCACCACGGTCCCATGGCTGCTGATCCTCTTTGGCGTCGGGCTCTTCATCGGCAACACCGTGGGCGGCAAGGCGGCCGACAAGAATGTGGACCGCACCCTGCTGGTAGTGCTCGCCATTCTGGTGGTGGTGCTCGTGGTTTTCGCCCTGACCGCCGGCAACCAGCCGTTGACCATCGCCTCCATGGTGTTGCTGGGCGGCTTCGGCTTCGCCACGGTTCCTGGGCTGCAGATGCGCGTCATGAAATACGCCAGCAGCGCTCCCACCCTGGCCTCCGGCGCCAACATCGGCGCATTCAACGTCGGCAATGCCCTGGGCGCCTGGCTGGGCGGCGTCACCATCACCGCCGGCCTCGGCTACACCTCGCCCATCTGGGCCGGCGCCGGGATCACCCTGTTGGGCCTGGCAGTGATGGCGTTCGCCGCGGCTCACGCAAAGAAGCACGACGCCGACCTGCCGGGAACCGGCGGATCAACCGTGCCCGCCGTTGCAGCGGCGGAAACCAGCACAGACCTTCCGGTCACCGAGGCTGCAGCCGTTGCCCGCTGACCGCTCGAACACAACAGACCGCCCGACCACAACAACAGGAGACACCATGAACTCAAGGCCCCATATCGTCCTCAACAACGGGGTGCGGATGCCGCAGCTGGGCTTCGGCGTCTTTCAGATTCCCGACGCCGAGACCACCGAGGCGGTAGCAGCGGCGCTCGCGGCCGGTTACCGGAGCATCGACACGGCCGCCATCTACGGAAACGAAGCCGGAACCGGCCGCGCGATCGCGGAATCCGGGATCGCCCGGGAGGAGCTCTTCATCACGTCCAAGCTCTGGATCGACGACCTCGGCTACGAACCGGCCCTTGCTGCCTTCGACGCGAGCCTGGACAGGCTGGGTCTCGACTACCTGGATCTTTACCTGATCCACTGGCCCGCGCCGGCATCGGACCGGTACGCCGACTCCTGGTTGGCCCTTGAGAAACTCCTTGCCGACGGCCGGGTCAGGGCCATCGGCGTCTCCAATTTCGAGCCGGGACACCTGCAGCGGCTCATCGACCTGGGCGGAACGGTGCCGGCCGTCAACCAGGTGGAGCTGCACCCGGCCCTTCAGCAGCACGCCGTGACGGTGTTCAACGCGGCGCAGGGCATTGCGACGGAGGCTTGGAGTCCGTTGGCCCAGGGGGCACTGCTGGCGGATCCGGCCATCACGGAGATCGCCGCGCGGCACGGCAGAACCCCGGCGCAGGTCATTCTGCGCTGGCACCTGCAGCAGGGGAGGATCGTCATCCCGAAGTCAGTGACGCCGGCCCGGATCCGGGAAAACCTGGAGGTGTTCGGCTTTGAGCTTTCCGCGGGCGAACTGGCGGCCGTGAATGCCCTTGAGCGGAACGGGCGCACCGGACCGCACCCGGCCACGTTCAATGGCTAGCTGTCAGCGCCTGAGCAGCCGAACGGCCTAGCGGCCGAATGGCAGCCGCGGGTCCAGGTCCTGGCCCTCCCAGGTCTGGCGGATCCAGCCGTGGTGCGGGTCATCGCTGATGAGCCAGTCGCGGACCGGGCCAGGGCCGGCCATGACGTTGAGGTAATACATGTCGTAGCCGGGGGCGGCCATGGCGGGTCCGTGCCAGCCGTAGGGCACCAGAACGACGTCGCCGGTCCGGACCTCGGCCGCAACGTCGATGGGCCGCTCGTCGGAGGCGTAGACGCGCTGGTAGCCGATGGCGTCGTCGGCGCCGGGGCGTTGCAGGGCGCCGGGCGTGACGCGGGTTTCGAAGTAGTAGATCTCCTCGAGGCTGGTCTCGCCGTCCTTTTCCTCGTCGTGCTTGTGCGGGGGATAGGAGGACCAGTTGCCGGCGGGGGTGAGGACCTCGCAGACAATGAAGCGGTCCGCCTCCAGCGCGGCGGGGGTGCCGAAGTTGTGGACCTGGCGGGAGCAGTTGCCCGCCCCGCGCAGTTCCACCGGCGTCTCGGCGGCCGTGATGAGGCGGGTCGGGTAGGAGGCTTTGGCCGGCGCGGTGGCGACTGCCACGCGTCCGCCGTCGGCCGAGGTGATGGTTACTGCCTTGCCGGCTCCGGTGTAGAGCACATCGCTGGGGCCGCTGAAGACGCTGTCCCGGCCGGCCAGGGGATAGTCCTGCCCGTCGACGGTCGCTACGAAAGAGCCGTTGAGCGGGATCACGATGCGTTCCTCCTCCGCCGCGTCCAGGCTGACGGCGCCGCCGGCAGCGAGCGTGGCAACCTTCAGCCCGGTATGCGCCCAGCCGTCCACCTCCAGTCCGGAATCGGACGTCCCGATGGAAATGTCCCACTTGCCTTCGGCTGCGGTGCCGAGCGGATAGACCCAGTTGGCCATGGAAGCTGCCCTTTCGTTGTCGCGCCGGAGAGACGCGCGTGTGTGCGTGGTTGGAGCGCCTATCTTTGAACCAGCGTCATCTCAAAGCTGTAGGAATCCGCCCGGTAGACGTGGTGGCCGGTTTCCACCATGCGTCCGGTGTCGTCCACCGCGGTCCGCTCCATGGTCACCAGGGCGGAGCCGGGGGTGGTCTCGAGCAGCGGCGCCTGGTAGTCGTTGGCGATCATGGCGCCGATCCGCTGTGAGGCAAGCCGGAAGTTCACGCCGCCGTTGCGGAGGATGGCGTAGAGGCCCTGCGAGCCCAGGCTTGCCTCGTCGATAGCGGTGATGTCGTCCCGCACCCAGTTCTCCATCAGGGCCAGCGGCTTGCCGCCCACTTTCCGGAGCCTGGTGAAGTGGTAGACCTTGGCGCCGGCCGGAAGCTGCAGTGCCGTCCGGATCGCGCCGTCCGCCTCCTCATGCGAGAAGCTGAGCACGTCGGTGGTGGGCTTGCTGCCGTTGTTGCTCAGGTCGTCGTAGAGGCTGGAGAGTTCCAGTGGGCGGCGGACCTGGCTGGACACCACCTGGGTGCCGACGCCGCGCTTGCGGACCAGGAGGCCCGAGCGGACCAGCTCGTCCATGGCTTTTCTCATCGTGGGCCGGGACAGGTTCAGCTGGGCGGCCAGGTCGATCTCGTTTTCCAGCCTGCTGCCGGGTTCCAGCAGCCCGGTGTGGATCGCTGCCTCGATGCCCTGGACCACTTGGTGGTACAGCGGCACCGGGGAAGAGCGGTCGATCCGCAGATTCAGTTGATTCGCCACTGGGCATGCTCCCTTGTGCTCCGCGGCGGTCGTCGTGCCGGCCTGCCCGCGTATGTCAGTGTATGTTCGCTTGATAGGACATACTGCCTTTTTCTGATAGTAGCAGGGCTGCCAAGAGGTGCCAAGGGCTGCTGTGACGGGCCTTGTTTGCGGGGGTCGGGCTGTCGGCGCTGGCCCGTCAAACCCCGCGAATGGGACATTCCGATCACACTTCGTTACGTCCAAACATCCTAATGTCAGGACAAACTATTGACAACTGTGATTGGAGTCACCATGATCGGTTGTAGATGGCTCATGGACCGACGCGATGAAGCGGCCGGCGTGGCCCGGAATCAAAGGAGATTGATCGTGACCAAGTTCTCGTGGCGGAAGGCGACCCTCGTGGCGGCCGTTGTACCCATGCTGGCCCTGAGCGCGTGTTCGAGCACCGGCGGCAAGCCCGCAGACTCAGGCAATGCGGCTGGCGGAGGCCAGGCAGCCAGCACCTCCCGCATCAAGGTCGCCCTTATCACGCACGCCGCAGCCGGTGACACGTTCTGGGATATTGTTCGCAAGGGCGCCGAGGAGGCATCGGCGAAGGACAATGTTGAGCTCCTCTATACGTCTGATCCCGAAGCCGGGCGCCAGGCCCAGCTCATTCAGCAGGCCATTGACCAGAAGGTCGACGGCATCGCGGTCACGCTCGCCAAGCCCGAAGCCCTCAAAGACGTCCTGAAGAAGGCCTCCGACGCCGGCATCCCGATTGTGAGCCTCAACGCCGGTGAATCGGTCTCCTCCCAGCTCGGAGCATTCACCCACTTCGGTTCCAACGAGCAGCTCGCCGGTCAAGCCGTGGGCACCAAGCTGGCCGCGGACGGCTACAAGCACCCGGTCTGCGTGATTCAGGAACAGGGCCACGTGGGACTTGAAGCACGGTGCGCGGGCGTCAAGGCGAAGGTTCCCGGAACGGAGATCCTTTACGTCGACGGCAAGGATATGACCTCCGTTCAGTCCACCGCGACTGCCAAGCTTCAGGCTTCCAAGGACGCCGACGTCATCATCGGCCTCGGCGCCCCCATCACCCTGACCCTCCTCAAGTCGGTCACTGACGCCGGCAGCTCTGCCAAGGTTGCCAGTTTCGACCTCAACGCGGAGCTCGCCCAGAAGATCGTGGATGGTGCAGTTCTGTTCACCGTGGACCAGCAGCCGTGGCTGCAGGGCTACGGAGCCGTTGACGCCATCTGGCAGAACAAGCGGGGCGGCTTCAAGATCGGCGGCGGCCAGCCTGTGCTGACAGGCCCGGCGGTCATCGACAAATCCAATGCGGCCGATGTCCTGACCTTCGCCCAGCAGGGCGTCCGCTAACAGCCCGCTGGCCGGGCCGGTTCGCGCCGGCCCGGCGGCAAGGAGACTTATCATGACCATCACCCAGACCAAGACAAAGTCGCCGGCGCCCGATGAGCGCGTCGCCAAGCGCAGTCCGTTCCAGAAACTGCTCGGACGTCCCGAGGTCGGTGCCCTGGTGGGCGCGATCGTCCTCTTCATCTTCTTCGCGTTGGTGTCCCCGACCTTTACCCAGCCTGGTGCCCTGGCAACCATCCTGTACGGGTCCTCCACGATCGGGATCATGGCGGTGGGGGTGTCCTTGCTGATGATCGGCGGCGAGTTCGACCTCTCCACCGGTGTCGCCGTGATCACCTCGGCGCTGACGGCGTCGCTGTTCAGCTGGTACTTCACCACGAACGTCTGGGTCGGCGTCGGCCTGGCCCTGGTGGTCTCCCTGTCCGTCGGGTTCATCAACGGCTGGATCCTGATCAAGACCAAGCTGCCGTCCTTCATCGTCACCCTCGCGACGTTCCTGATGCTGACCGGCCTGAACCTGGGCCTGACCCGGCTGATCGGCGGCTCGGTGTCCTCGCCCTCGATCTCGACCATGGACGGTTTCGCCTCGGCCCGGGCGGTGTTCGCCTCCTCGGTGAGCGTCGGCGGCGTCGACATCAAGATCACCGTGTTCTACTGGTTCGCGCTCGTCGCGGTCGCGACCTGGGTGCTGATGCGGACCCGGGTGGGGAACTGGATCTTCGCCGTGGGCGGGGACGCGAACGCGGCCCGCGCCGTGGGCGTGCCGGTCAAGGCCACCAAGATCGGTTTGTTCATGGCCGTGGGGTTCTGCGCCTGGATCCTGGGCATGCACAACCTCTTCGCCTTCGACACCGTGCAGTCCGGTGAGGGCGTGGGCAACGAGTTCCTCTACATCATCGCCGCGGTGATCGGCGGCTGCCTGCTCACCGGCGGGTACGGCTCGGCGATCGGCGGCGCGATCGGCGCGTTCATCTTCGGCATGGCCAACAAGGGCATCGTCTACGCGCAGTGGAACCCGGACTGGTTCAAGTTCTTCCTGGGCCTGATGCTGCTGCTGGCCACCATCGTCAACCTCATCGTCAAGCGCCGCGCGGAACTGAAGTAGAAGGGCCCCGGAACCATGAATGCCAAAGAGATCGACCAGCAGACCCTGCTGCAGAACGAAAACGATCCCCTCACCCACACCCCGGTGCACCTGCTCTCCCTCGACGGGGTCGGAAAGCACTACGGGAACATCATCGCCCTCTCCGAAGTGACCATGGCGGTGGACAACGGCCGCGTCACCTGCGTGCTGGGCGACAACGGCGCGGGCAAGTCCACGCTGATCAAGATCATCGCCGGCCTGCACCAGCACGACGCCGGGGTCCTGAAGATCATGGGGGAGGAGCGGAAGTTCAGCTCCCCCCGGGACGCCCTGGACGTCGGGATCGCCACGGTCTACCAGGACCTCGCCGTGGTGCCTTTGATGCCGATCTGGCGGAACTTCTTCCTCGGCTCGGAACTGACGAGCGGCTTCGGCCCGTTCAAGAGCATGGACGTCGAAAAGATGAAGGACATCACGCTCAAGGAACTCGCCGCCATGGGCATCGACCTGCGCGACGTCGAGCAGCCCATCGGCCAGCTCTCCGGCGGTGAACGCCAGTGTGTCGCGATCGCCCGGGCCGTGTACTTCGGCGCGAAGGTCCTGATCCTGGACGAGCCCACCGCAGCACTGGGCGTGAAGCAGTCCGGCGTGGTGCTCCGCTACATCCTGCAGGCCCGCGACCGCGGCCTCGGGGTCATCTTCATCACCCACAACCCGCACCACGCCTTCCCTGTCGGGGACCGGTTCCTGCTGCTCAAACGGGGAAAATCGATCGGCTATTACGACAAGAAGGACATCACCTTGGACGAGCTCACCGCCCAGATGGCCGGCGGCGCAGAACTCGCCGAACTCGCCCACGAACTCGAACAACTCGGCGGCCACAGCGACGTCGTCAAGGAAGTCCAGGGCGAAGTCGCCGACGTGTCCCAGACCACCGGCAAGACCTACGGGTAACGGCCGCCCCAACTCCTGAAAGGACAAGCCTTTGGCTTATCTCAACCGCAACGCCTCCGACGCCGTACTGCCGGTGCGGATCGGACTTATCGGCTCGGGCTGGATGGGCGCCTTCCACGCCGAGAGCATTGCCCGCCGGGTCCCCGGCGCCGTCCTTGCCGCCATCGCGGATCCGAACCTGGAATCTGCCGGGGCGCTGGCTGGCGCCCTGGGCACCGCGAAGGTGACCGCCGACGCTGCCGATCTCCTGGCCGACCCGGCGATTGACGCCGTCGTCATCGCCAGCCCCGCGCGTTTCCATTCCGCCCTGATCGGCCAGGCCGCAGCGGCCGGAAAACACGTCTTCTGCGAGAAGCCCGCCGGTCAGGGGCTCGAGGAGCTCGACGCGGCCCTTGACGCCGTCGACGCCGCCGGGGTGCACTTCCAGATCGGCTTCAACCGCAGGTACGCCGCAGACTTCCAAGCGGCCAAGAAGGACCTCGCCGCCGGAATCGTGGGGCAGCCGCAACTGCTTCGTTCGCTGACCCGGGACCCGGGCACGGGGAGCATCGGCCACGCCGCAAGGATCCCCGCGTGGACCATCTTCCTCGAAACCCTGATCCACGACTTCGACACCCTGAACTGGTTCAACGAAGGCGCCGAACCTGTGGAGGTCTATGCGGTTGCCGACGCGCTTGTGGAGCCGGGACTGCGGGACCAGGGGTTCCTGGACACCGCCGTCGTGACCATCCGCTACAGCAACGGCGCGATCGCCGTCGCCGAGGCAAACTTCAGCGCGCTGTACGGCTACGACATCCGCGGCGAGGTTTTCGGCTCCAAGGGCATGGTCCAGGCCGGCCGCGCCACCGAAACCGCCGCCCGCCGGTTCACCGCCGAGGGGATGTCCGCCGACACCCCACGGCTGAACGTCGAGCTCTTCCGGCAGGCCTATACAGACGAGCTGGCGGACTTCGCCGACGCCGTGCGCGCCCGGCGTGACGGTACCGCTCCGGAGTCGAAGCCCTTCACTCTCACTCCGGGAGCCAGCGACGCCCGGCGCGCACTGGCCGTGGCGTTGGCCTGCATAGAGTCCGTCAAGCGGGGGACCCCGGCAACGGTCAACACAGTGGCCGTCAACGAGAACGTGGTCCTCTGATGCGGCTCGCCGTGTGCGCTGAGATGGTCTTTACGGACTTGCCGTTCACGGAGCGGGTGCGCGGGCTCCACGAGGCCGGCTTCGACGTCGAACTCTGGGACTCGCGGCCCAAGGACATCGGCGCGCTCAAGGCCACCGGGGCGGTGTTCTCCTCCATGACCGGATACAGCTCCGGCAGCCTCGTGGATCCGGACACGGCGGACGAGGTGGTGCGGACCGCCGAGTCCCTGATCCCCACCGCCCTGGAACTTGGCGTCAGCCGTCTGGTGGTCCACCCGGCGGAACTCGTCGACGGCCACGCGGCGCGGCCTGTCTACCGCTCCAGCGGACACATGTGGGCCACCGGCGCCCGGACCCTGGAACGGCTCGGGAAGCTCGGTGAGAAGCACGGGGTGACGTTCTGCCTCGAGAACCTCAACACCATCCGGGACCACCCCGGCATCCCGCTGGCACGGGCCAAGGACACCCTGGCGCTCGTGCAGGCGGCCGGGCACCCGAACGCCAGGCTCATGCTGGATCTCTATCACGCCCAAATGGGGGAGGGGAACCTGGTCGAGCTCGTCCGGACCGCCCTGCCATACCTCGGCGAAATCCAGGTGGCAGACGTTCCCGGCCGTTGCGAACCCGGAACCGGGGAAATCAACTACGCGGCCGTGGCCAGGGCGCTCGCGGACGCAGGCTACGAAGGAACCGTGGGCATGGAAGCGTGGGCCAGTGGCGACAGTTATGCGGCCCTGGAGGCCTTCCGTGCGGCGTTCACCGTGCCCGCACCAAACATGAGAGTAGAAGTATGAAAGACGTAATCCTTGGACTCGCCGGCGTTGGGCGGATCGGGGTCATGCACGCCAACAACATCGCCGCCCTCAACGAGGTCCTGAACCCACAAGGGATCCGTGTCCGCCTACGCCTCACCGACGTCGCCGAAGAGCACGCCCGGACGGTGGCACGCGTTCTCGGTGCCGAATTCCTGCCCTCGGTCCAGGCGCTGCTGGCCTCGGGGCTGGACGGCCTGGTCATCGCCACCGGAACCGGAACCCACCCCGAGCTCATCAAGGCCGGCGTGGACGCCGGGATCCCGGTGTTTTGCGAAAAGCCCGTGGCCCTGAACGTGGCCGACGCCCTGCCGGTGCTCGACTACATCCGGGACCGGAACGGCGTGGTGCAGATCGGGCATCAGCGCCGGTTCGACGCCGGCTACCTGGAAGCCCGCCGCGCTTACCAGGCCGGCGAGCTGGGCTGGATCCATTCCCTGCGTGCCGTCACCTGCGACATGACGCCGCCCCCGGTCGAGTTCCTGGCCAGCTCCGGCGGGCTCTTCCGTGACTGCTCGGTCCACGATTTCGACATCCTGCGCTGGCTCACAGGCCGCGAAATCGTCGAGGTCTACGCCAAGGGCTCCAACAACGGGGATCCGGCCATCGGTGAGGCCGGCGATGTGGACACGGCCCTCGCGCTGGTGACGTTCGACGACGGCACCGTGGGAACGGTTTCGGCGACCCGCTACAACGGGGCGGGCCATGATGTCCGGCTGGAAATCCAGGGCTCCCGCGGCTCGCTGATGGTGGGCCTGGACGACAAGACGGCATTGGCCTCCGCCGAAGCGGGGATCGCTTTCCCCGCGGGGAAGCCGCATCTGACGTTTGCCGAGCGGTTCGAGACGGCGTACCGTTCCGAAATGGAGGCGTTCGTCGAACTGATCCTTGGCCGCCGGGAGAATCCATGCACTCCGGAAGACGCCGTCGCGGCCTCCCGGGTTGCCGATGCCGCCCAGGAATCGCTGGCCACCGGTGCCCCGGTCAAGGTGACGGTGAGCGTCGGCAGCTGATTACGGACCGGGGCGTCCGGCTCAGGGCCGGGTGCGGCACGCCTCGACGAAGGCCCGGAACGGCGCGAGCCGCTCCCCGGCCGGGAGCTCCAGGGCCTCGGGGTGCCACTGGACCGAGGCCACCCAGCGCTCCGGATCCTCCAGCGCCTCGACGGTCCCGTCCTCGGCCACGGCCGTCACCTGCAACCCTCCGGCCACCCGGGCCACGGCCTGATGGTGGCCGGAGGCGATCTTCACGTTCACGGCACCGGAACCGCCGCCGTAGAGCGCGGCCACCCTGGAGCCGGCCCGCACCGCCACCTCATGCCAGGCCCAGGGGCCGGCCCCGTGCACCGGCGCGGGCTCGCGGTGCGCCACCGTCCCCGGCGCCATGTCCTGGATGAGCGTCCCGCCGTAAAGCACATTGAGCAGCTGATGCCCGCGGCAGATGCCGAACACAGGCAGCCCGGCGTCGATCGCAAGACGCGCCACGGCGAGATCCAGCGCGTCCTGGGCAGGGCTGACGTCGTAGCAGACGTCACCGCGCAGCTCGCCGTAGAGGGCGGGGTCGAGGTCGCCGCCGCCGGGAAGGACGACGCCGTCAAGGCAGGCCATCGCCGCGGCGAGGCCGCCGTCGTCGGGCCCCGAAGCGTCGAGCAGCACCGGTTCGCCGCCGCCCTCGCGCAGCAGCCCCACGATGTACTCGAACAATGCGTTGGCTTCCGCCACGCGCGGGTCGGGATCGGAGGAACTGCTGAGGCGGACGGGAACGCCGATGCGCGGCCGGCCGCGAAGGGGGTTGCGGGAAGTCTGCATGCCTCATTCTGCAACACGATCGCGGACTAGGATTACTAGATGAATCCCCGCTATCTCGTGTCCCGCAGCCGGTACATCGCCGCCGCCCCCGAAGCCATCTTCGAGGTGCTCGCCACGCCTGCCCTGCACAGCGTGATCGACGGCTCGGACACGGTCAAGGGCGTCCAGCCGCGCGGGCCCGGACGGCTGTACCTCGGCGCCAGGTTCGGCATGCAAATGCGCATGCGGGTGAACTACAAGATCCTGAACAGGGTCTGCGAGTTCGAGGAAGGCCACCGGATCGCGTGGCGGCACTTCTACGGCCACGTGTGGCGATACCTGCTGGATCCGGCCACGGGCCCGGACGGTACCCCCGGCACGCTGGTGACCGAGCAATGGGACGCGCGGCGGGTCCGTGGAAAGAGCTTTCTCCGGCTGGCCGGCTACCTGCGCCGCCATCCGGTCAATTTGGAACAGACGCTTGCCAAGCTCGACGCCTACATGGCTGCGCACCCGGACATGGGTAATGTGGATGGCAGCACGAAACGAGACTGAAGGTGGGAACTGGGATGGGCCGCAGGACACTGGTCGACGATCTCGTCGACGGCCTGCTGACCGAAATCCTTGACGGAAAGCTCCTGCCCCACAACCCGATTCCGCCCGAGGCCGACATCGCCAAGGCCTACGGCGTTAGCCGGCTCACCGTGCGTGAGGCCCTCAAAGCCCTCCGGGCGCAAAACATCCTCTATGTGAAGGCCGGCCGGGGAACCTTCGTCAATCCCACGGACAACTGGACCGGCCTGGACGCGATCTTCAAGGCAGCCTCCCATGGCAATGCGGCCGACCAGGTCTCGGTGGGGCTGATTGAGATGCGCCGCATGGTGGAGACCGGGGCCGCGGCGCTCGCCGCCAAACGCTATACCCCGGAGCAGGCCGAGCGCATGCGCGAGTGCATCGCGGACATGAAGCGCTTCCACGACTCCGGCGACCTGGACCGCTTCGTGGAGGCGGACATTGGTTTCCACGACGCCGTCCTGAAGGCGTCCGGCAACCCCTTTGTCCGGGCCCTGTTCGCCCAGCTGGGCCAGCTGCTGTACGTGACCCGGCGCGAAACGTCGGCCGTCGAGGTGATCCAGCAGCACGCCATCGATTACCACCAGCGGGTCCTGGACAGCATTCTGAGCGGCGACGCCGAGCGCTCGCGGCAGGCGATGGATGAGCACATGGACCAGACCAATGCGGACTACGAGCGCTACGTCCGGGGCGCCAAGTCCTGACGTCCGCCTCCGGACTCTTGACGTAATCCGAATCACATTCTAAGATTTGGCTAGTTCCTGAATCAGATGTCTGACATCTGACTCAACAAGTATCCTGCAGCACACGCTTCCAGGCGGGCAGGATGACCACCCCAATCCACCGCTTTCCTCACCCGGCACAGCAGCAGGGCAGGAAAACACTTAAGAAGGTCGATGATGACTTCATTAACCCCCAAGTCCTTCGGACTCGGCGAACTGGGCGACCGCACGCTCCGCAAGGTCCGCCGCCGCGTCATGCCCCTGATTGTCCTGCTCTACTTCGTTGCCTACCTGGACCGCAACAACGTCGGATTCGCCAAACTCACCATGAGCGAGGACATCGGCCTGAACTCCGCCGCCTACGGTCTGGGCGCCGGCATCTTCTTCCTTGGCTACGCCCTCCTGGAGGTTCCCAGCAACGCCGGCATGTACCGGTTCGGAGCCCGGAAATGGCTGGCCCGCATCCTGATCACGTGGGGCATCTTCGCCACCGCCATGTGCCTGGTGAACGGTGAAACCACGTATTACATCGTCCGGTTCCTGCTCGGTGCCGCCGAGGCCGGGTTCTTCCCGGCGATCCTGTTCTACCTGACGCTGTGGTTCCCTGCCGCGCAGCGCGTCACCGTGCTGGGCATCTTCATCCTTGCCCAGCCCGTATCCAACGCGCTCGGCGCCCCGGTGTCCGGGCTCCTGCTGCAGATGGACGGCGTCATGGGCCTCCAGGGCTGGCAGTGGCTCTACATCATCGAAGGCATCCCGGCGATCGCCCTCGGCCTGCTGACACCCATCCTCATGACGGACCGTCCGCGGGACGCCAAATGGCTCGAAGCCGACGAGCGCAACTGGCTCACCGCCACCATGGACGCCGAACTGGCCGCCAAGTCCCAGTCGGGCAAGCACAACTTCATGGCCGGGCTCAAGGACAAGCGCACCCTGGTCTACTCCGCCCTGTACTTCGGCCTGGTGTGCGGGATCTACGGCCTGGGCCTGTGGATGCCCACCATCGTCGCGGCCCTGGGCAAGTTCTCCACGGCAGAGGTCGGCTTCATCGTCTTCATCCCCTATGCCGTGGCCGCAGTATTCGTCTACTTCTGGAGCAAGCGCGCGGACCGGACCGGCAAGCGTGCCTGGCACGCCTCGGTCAGCATGGTGCTTGCGGGCGTCGGGCTCGTGGCCGCCGGCTACCTGCTGCCGGTGAACCCATTCCTCGCGATGGTCGGTCTGACGCTCTCCGCCATGGGGATCTACGGGGCGATCGCCCCCTTCCTCTCGATGCCCTCCGCGGCACTGACCGGTGCGGCTGCCGCTTCCGGGCTGGCCCTGGTGAACTCCCTCGGAAACCTCGGCGGCTTCATCTCCCCGTACGCGGTCGGCCTCCTCAAGGACGCCACCGGAAGCAACCAGAGCGGGCTCCTGTTCCTGTCCCTGTGCCTGTGCATCACGGCCGTGGCCACCTACCTGTACGCCCGCCGGCGCCCCGAAGGCGACGCCAGCCTTGACCCCGCGGTCGCAGCGGCTGCCGCCGTCGACCCGGCCAAAGTATCCTGATCCGAAACCCCCGAAGGAATCTTCGTCATGACATCAAATACCCCGTTCCCCACTGAACGCACCGTGGTCCTGACCGGAGCCGCGTCAGCCCGCGGCATCGGCCGTGCCGCCGCCGACCGCCTGGCCAGCGAGGGCTGGTCCATCGCAATCCTGGACATCAATGCCGAGGACGCCAGCGCCGCTGCCGCCGAAATCGGTTCCAACCGTGCGGTCAAGGCCATCGGCGTCGGTGCGGACGTCTCCGACGCCGCGTCGGTTGACCGGGCCATCACCGAGATCGAGGGCTCGCTGCCCCCGATCGTCGCGCTGGCCAACCTGGCCGGCATCAGTTCCCCGACGCCGTTCATGGACACCACTGTCGAGGAATGGGACAAGGTCTTCGCCATCAACATGCGCGGATCCTTCATCGTTTCCCAGCGCGTGCTCAAAGGCATGATCGAGCGCAAGCTCGGCCGGATCGTGAGCATCTCCTCGATTTCTGCACAGCGGGGCGGCGGCACCTACTCAAAGGTCGCCTACAGCGCCTCCAAGGCCGGGATCATCGGATTCACCCGCGCCCTGGCCCGCGAGGTGGGCGAGTTCGGGGTCACGGTCAACGCCATCGCCCCCGGCCCCATCGACACCGACATCATGGGCGGCACCCTGAGCGAGGAACGCAAGGCGCAGATGTCGGAGGGCATCATGATGGGTCGGGTTGGCAGCCGCGAGGAGGTGGCGGCCCTGATCGCCTTCCTGCTCGGCCCGGACGCCGGTTACATCACCGCGGCCACCTATGACATCAACGGCGGCCTCCAGGTCTCCTAATCCGCACGCACCCCCGTTGCGCTATCACTTTTGGGCCTTAAGATCCCGGAATGGCCACCAAGAGTGATAGCGCAACGGGGGAGCTTGGCCACGGTCTAGGCTGGCTCCATGAACGCCGCCCGCAGCCTTCACCCCAGCCCCCGCACGTTGGAGGTCGAGAGCCTTGCCGGTTTCGACCGGCTGGTCGCGGCGGGGGCGCGCAGCATGCACGGCTGGCATGTCCAGTCGCTGGACCTGCGGGGCCGCCGGGCCCAGCTGGAGGCGCTTGAGGCCCAGGGCGCGGTCTTCCTGGGCTGCAGGTTCGACGACGGTGTGGAGGACTTGCTGCGCGGCCGGGGCGCCCTCATCTTTCCCCGGCTCACGGCCGTGCCGTTCAACCCCTACCGCGGGCAGCTGTACACGCCGCAGGAACTCTATTCCGGGATCGCCACCTCACCCTACGAGGACACGCTCGACGCGCGGGTGTACCAGTGGAGCATTCGGCCGGGCCAGCGCCGCCGGCTGGATGCGACACTGGCCGCCGCCCTGCATGACCACTCGATCGGCGTGGCCCTCGACGAACTGGCCGGCACCTATCTCCGCGCCGGCCGCACGATGGTGGGGGTCATGGGCGGACACATTGCCCGCCGCGGCACCGCCGTCTTTGAAGGAGCCGCGCTGCTGGGCCGGCTGCTGGCCCGCAGCGGCCGGGTGGTAGCCACGGGCGGCGGCCCCGGGGCCATGGAGGCCGCGAATCTTGGCGCCTTCCTCAGCGAGGCCCCCGAACCGGACTTCCGGCGGGCCCTGGCCGACCTCTCGGCGGTGCCGTCCTTCCGCCCCTCGGTGGCCGCCTGGGCGCGGACGGCCGCGGCGGTCGCCCAACGCCACCCGGAGGGTGTGCCGTCGCTGGGGATTCCCACATGGTTTTACGGCCATGAACCACCGAACTTCTTCGCCACGCATGTGGCCAAATACTTCGCGAATGCCATCCGGGAAGCCATCCTGCTTGAACTGTGCAACGGCGGCATCGTCTTTTTGCCGGGTTCGGGCGGCACGGTCCAGGAGATCTTCCAGGACGCCTGCGAGAACTACTACGCCGCTCCGGAAACCGTCACTCCCATGGTCCTGGTGGGGCACGAACACTGGCTGCGGCGATTCCCGGCCTGGCCCCTCTTACAGAGCCTGGCGTCAGGGCGCCGGATGGAGGGAAGGATCTTCCTGGTCGATACGGTCGAAGAAGCCCTTGAGGCGCTGGAGCGCTAGGGGGTCAGAGATCCTTGCGGCACTGGGCGTGGCCAAGCTCGTAGAGTCCGTTCAGGTCGCCGGCGGCAAGCCCGTCCGGGGCTCCGATCTCGGGGTACATCAGCTGGGCCGGGTCATCGACATGCTCCAGGCCCATCACATGGCCGAGCTCGTGCAGGATCACGGCAGTGGCATAGGCCGCTCCCTCGGAGCGGTCCAGGTCTTCCGCGATTTGCGGGGCATCCAGCTCCAGGCTGCCGGTGACGAAGCTCTTGGGGCCGTCGCCGAAACTGAAGTGTGTGCTTCCGCCTGTGCCGATCACCGGGCCTTTGAGCTGCGGCGCCTGCTCCGGGGTGGTCCAGGCGATCAGCAGCGGCGCCCACCGGTCCCCGTAGAGATCCTTTTGGTAGGGCGCACGTGTGGACGAGGGGGCCTCGGACGTGGGGCCGTCATTGATGAAGGTGATTCCGGTGGCCTCCGAGATCGTCCTGATCGAGTCGTCCACGAGCCGCTCGGCACCCGGCGGGGCCAGGGCGGCATTGATGACGTAGTGCAGCGGGCGGCACGGCGAGTAACCCACCGGAGTGCCGTCGTCATTCGTTGCGAGGAACTTGTACGAGGTGCTGGCGGCCTCCGGTTTCCGGGCCGCGCCGAGGGGGTGGTCCTGCTCCTCGAGCCCGGGCGGGGGAGTGTCCGTCCGGTCTTCGCCGGCCGGCACGGCAGGCTGGCCGGATTTCTGGCCAGCCTGGGGCTGTGCCTGCAGGTCACTGCCTGCTTTGTTTTCTGCACTGTGCCCTGCGTTGTTCCCCGTTCCTCGGGAGACCTCGAAGAGGCCCGTGAACCTCGGATCGCCGTAGACGAGTCCGGCGGTGAGGAAGGCGCCGGCGGCGATCACCGCAGCGGCGGCGAGGTTCCTGATGATCCGCAGAGCGGTGGCTGGCCGGCTGTGCCGAGGTCCGCGGTCCCGAAATTCAGGGCCGTCCACTAGCCAACCACGGCGCCGAAGGCCATGCCCAGCAGGTACGTCACGCCCGCGGCACCCATGCCGATGGCCAGCTGGCGCAGGCCGCGGGTGGCGGGCGAGGTACCGGAGAGCAGGCCCACGACGCCGCCGGTAAGCAGCAGCGCCAAGCCGACGAGGGACGCGGAAACCACCAGTGCGGCGAGTCCTGTCATGCCCAGCAGGAAGGGAATGATGGGCACGATCGCGCCCGAGGCGAAGAAGCAGAAGCTCGACGCCGCCGCGCCCCAGGCGGTGCCGACCGCCTCGTGCTGGTCCTCGCTTTCGGGCAGTTCCGGACGCAGGGACAGGCTGGGATCGCAGTCGCAGTCCAACAGGCCCATCCGCTCCGCGACGCGGTGCTCGGCGGCCGCCCGGGACATGCCGCGGGCCAGGTAGACGAGGAGGAGTTCGTTGTGCTCGATATCGAGCAGCGGCGCCGCCGCCAACGTGATCTGGGTGGGTCGGGTCGCGGCGAGGAGCTCCCGCTGCGACCGCACGGAAATGAACTCGCCGGCCCCCATGGACAGTGCGCCGGCCAGCAGCCCGGCGACGCCGCTGAGGAGTACCACCTGGCTGCCCACGCCCGAGGCCGCCATGCCCATGACGAGGGACAGGTTGCTGACCAGCCCGTCGTTGGCGCCGAAGACGGCGGCGCGGAACGTTCCGGCCAGCCGGTTGCGGCCCCGGGTGGCCAGCCCGCGGACCACTTCTTCGTGGATCTGCTCGTCGGCGACCATGGCCGGGGTGGCGAACGATTCGGTGGCGTACGGGGAGCGGCTCTCCGCCCGCTGGGCCAGGGCCAGGACGAAGACCGAGCCGAAGTGCCGGGCCAGGAAGCCCAGGAACCGGCTCCGGAGTGAGGCGTGCCGGTCCTTGCCGGCGTGATCGCCCAGCAACTGGAGCCAGTGCGCTTCATGGCGTCCCTCGGCCTCGGCCAGCGCCAGCAGGATGGCGCGTTCCTCCCCGGCGCGGTTCTGCGCCAGGTCCCGGTAGACGGCCGCCTCGGCACGTTCATCGGCGAGATACTGTCGCCAGCGCTTGATGTCCGCTGCGCTGGGCGCTGCGCTCGCGTCTGTTGCGGGCGACGGGCTCGGTGGGCTGACGGGAGCGGCAGTGGAGGGAGCCGCCGCGGGGGCAACAGAGGCGTGCGGCGAGGCGGGGCGCGGGTCCGTGTCGCGGACCGAAGAGGGCTGTGTCGGGTGGTGCTGCGAAGAATCGTTGCGGTCCGATTCGGTGTGCTGAGACACGAAAAACTCCTGGGTTTGGTCGGGCATGGTCCGGCCCCATTGCGACTCCAGAGTACCCCGTATTTCCGTGCTTTTCCGGCTGGCCATCCTCAGTGGAAAGTTTAGGGAGGCCGTAACTGCCCTGCCCCGGCGGGACCGTCCGCAGCCGCTTTCCGGCAGCAATTGTGAGCCCTTGACCGCCCGGGTCCGCGGTGTTCGAATGAAACCCAGGGCGGGCTCCCCGGGGCCTTGCCGCCACCGAAGCCGCATGGAGGTTGCATCATGGATAGCACCGCATCACATCCCATCCAGCCGGCCCGGGAGTCACTCGAGTCCGATCCCGCCTACGACTACGCCGAGGACGCGCCCGTCAGTGATGCCGCAGAGACCGAGGACGAGGAGCTTCTCGAAGAGGCCGACCGGCTCGTTCCCCTGGACGCGGAAGACTTCCTGGGCGACGAGAAGCCGGTGGTGCCCGTGGAAGGTGAAGAATTCCTTGCGCCGGAGGAAAATGAGTGATCCTCGCGCGGCCCGTTAAGTTGCCTAAAGGCCGACGGCGGCGCCCCCGAAAGGGGAGCGCCGCCGTCGACCTTTAACTTGCGGTCAAGACCCAGCCGGGCCTGGGCCCTAGTGCGTGAGGGCCGGGGCCTTTTCTTCCTCGGCCGCGCTGCCGGCGACACGCCGGCGCCAGTTCTGCATGACCGCGGGATCCGTCGGCTTGGTCAGCAGCGACACCGCGATGTAGACGACCGCGGAAGCCGCCAGGCCGTAGTAGATCGGCTCGTTGGCGTAGATGCCGTCCAGCGGAACCTCGGCGTTGATTTCCAGGATGATCATGGTGCCGAGCGTGATGACCGAGCCCACCGCCATGGACGCCGCGGCGGCGACGCCGGTGCCGCGCTTCCAGACCAGGCCGCCAAGGATGGCCACGAGCAGGCCGCCTACCAGGATGTCGTACGCAATGGTCAGGGCCGCGACAACGTCCTTGGTGACGATGGCGATCACGATTGCCACGATGCCCAGACCCAGGACCCACATGCGGTTGGCCTTGACGTCGTGTTCCGGGTTGTCGGTGTCATCGGTGTTGACCGTCTTGCCGAACCAGCCGGCAACGAACGGCAGCACATCGGCGCGGGCCACGGTGGCGGCCGCGATCAGGGCGCCGGAGGCGGTGGACATCATGGCGGCGACGGCGGCGGCCAGCACGAGGCCGCCGATGCCGATGGGCAGCAGGTGGGTGGCGACCTCGGCGTAGACGACGTCCTTGCCCAGGGCCTTGACGTCGATCTGCGGCAGGGCCACCCGGGCGCCGAGGCCGATCAGGGCACCGGCAGCACCGTAGAGGATGCAGTAGATGCCGGCCGTGGCGCCGCCCCAGCGGGCAACTTCAGGCGTCTTGGCGGTGAACACACGCTGCCAGATGTCCTGGCCGATCAGCAGGCCGAGGGTGTAGACCACAAAATACGTGATGATCGTCTGGGTGCCGATGCCGTCGATCTGGAAGAAGCTGGCGTCCACCCGGCTGCGGATCCCGTCGAGGCCGCCGGCGGCGTTGAGCGTGAACGGCAGCATCAGGAAGAAGATGCCGACCGTCTTGATGACGAACTGGACCTGGTCGGCCAGCGTGATGGACCACATGCCGCCGATGGTCGAGTACACCAGCACGATTGCCCCGCCGACGGCGATCGCGAGGGCGCGGTCCCAGCCGAAGAGCACCACGAAGATGGTGGCGTAGGCGCCCGTGGAGGTGGCGCAGAGCATCAGCGTGTAGGCAAGCATGACGATGCCCGAGGTCTGCGTGGCGTTGCTGCCGTAGCGCAGGGTCAGCATCTGGGAGACGGTATAGATCTTCAGCTTCTGGATGGTGCTGGCGAAGAGCAGGCTCAGCAGCAGGACGCCGGCGCCGATGGCGACGACGAGCCACATGCCGGAGATGCCGAACTTGTAGCCCAGGCCCACGCCGCCGACGGTCGAGGCGCCGCCCAGGACGACGGCGGCCATGGTGCCGGTGTAGAGGAACGGACCGAGGCGGCGGCCGGCCACGAGGAAGTCGCTATTGTTCTTGGTGCGGGACTTGCCCCACCATCCGAACGCCAGCATGGCGGCCAGGTACACCACCACGATTGCGATGTTGACGAAAGTTGCGTCCATATAAAGGCTCCTTGGAGCTGGTTGACAGCGGATGCGGGCCTCAACAGTATGTTCGGCAAGGCCGCTGCTGCGGGAAGTGGTTAGAGGAGGATTTCCGTCGGAACCCCCAGTTTTGCCTTATAGGCAACACATGTTGCCCAGAAGAGTATGCTGTGACTCCGGTAACAGTCAAGACGCCGGGCGTGGTGCCGCCGCCTCCGCGTCACGAAGGCCTGCTCCCGCTAGGATTGCTCCAATGATGGGGCCAAGCGGCCGGCCGTGAAAGGTTCCTAAATGAAGGCACTACCAGTTGAACCGAGCAATGTTCCCGTTGCCATCGGTTCGCGGATCCGCGCCGCCAGGCAGTCCCAGCGGCTCACCATTGAACAGGTCGCAGACGCCACCGGGCTCACCAAGGGATTCCTGAGCCGGGTCGAGCGGGATCTGACTTCGCCCTCGGTTGCCTCCCTGGTAACGCTCTGCCAGGTTTTGTCGATCTCTATCGGCGACCTCTTCGCCGCCCCCGAAACGCACCTCACGAAGCAGAATGAGGGCCCTCGAATCTCCCTCGGCGGCGAGGGGATCGTCGAGCGGCTGCTGACCGCGCGCTCCGAGCGCCGCGTCCAGATCATCCAGGCCGTGATCGAGCCGCGCGGGCGCGGCGAGTCCGAACTCTATGCCGTGGACTGCGACGTCGACGTCCTGCATGTGGTCAAGGGAAGCATCCGCCTGATCCTCACGAATGAGGAATTCGAGCTCAGCACCGGAGACACCGTAACGTTCCCCGGCCGGGAACCCCACACCTGGGTCAATCCCACGGACGACGCCGTCGAGGTGCTGTGGGTGCTCGTGCCCGCCGCCAGCCGCTGAGGGCATGAAAGCATCCGTAACCACCGCAAAAGTATCCGCACGGCGCACGCCGGAGATACACAGGACGAGCGGAAGCCGCTCGCGTCATCAACTGGGGGATCCATGAACCGCAACAACGTCTTTCTGTCCCTGGCCGTGGCCGCCGCGCTCGCGGCCGCCCTTGGCCTGAGCTCGTGCGCCGCCGCGGGCCAGCGGGCCGGCGAAACGGCAAGCGGTCCCGCCAGTGAAACCGCGGCCCCGGAGCAGCAGGAATCCGGTGCGGCCGCCACGACCGCCTCCTCCGCCGCTTCGGCCCTGCCCTCGCCCGCCCCGAGCGCCTCCGCTACCCCCGTCCCGGCCGCGCCCACAGCCACGGCCAGCGCGGTGGCCGGCGTGAAAACCTTCACCTTCCCGGACGGGCACCTCTCCTTCTCCTATCCGAGCGGCTGGTCCGTCCGGTTGGTGGGCTCGCCCGGGAACGCGGCCAAGCTGCGGGACGTGCAGGCGGTCATCGCCGACGCCACCGGCAACGAACTGGCTTCCGTCACCAGCAGCACCAGCGCCAGCAACGCTTCCGGCCCTGTGGCCCGCACCGTGCTGGACACCGCCCCGGTGCCGGGGCTGAAAGATGTGGACGGCGAGCAGCTGGCCTTCGGCTTCGCGTTCGATTCCCTCGCCGACCAGTCCGATTTCCACATGAGCGTCCGCAAGCAACGCGACTTCGCGCCCGCGGTCTCTGACTCCGGCTCCGCCTACGTCAGCTTCGCCAACGGCGGGGCGGAGGCCAAGGTGCTCTTCGGCAGCCCGGCGTTTGCCTCCGTCGACGCCGCCAAGGCCTGGATGACCACGGAGCAGTACAGCCAGCTCAAGCGCCTGCTGCTCACCCTCAAGTACAGCTGACGTCCCTTTCCTTGGTGAGATCGGCCCTGGTGAGATGTGCGTCACATCCTGGCAATCTGCCGGAAACGGCAATTTAATGCCCGGAGCCGGCACGTAACGTGCCCGCAAGAATGGGAAAGCCTTCCCGAAACACGCCGTGAGTAGCGTCAACGGCGGGGGGACGCTCGTCAGTCCCAAACGTCACATGGTCTCGCCGCATCGGCGCCCTCGGAGCGCCGGCACTCGAGGAAGGCTCCCGCTATGAAGTTCTCTGTGCTTGCAGTAGGAATGGCAACAGATCCGCAGGTCCTTGACCCCGGATCGACCGCGTGGATGCTCACGGCGTCCGCTCTGGTCCTCCTGATGACCCCCGGGCTTGCGTTCTTCTACGGCGGGCTCGTCAGAATGAAGTCCGTCCTCAACATCATGATGATGAGCTTCGGCGCCATGGGCGTGGTGGCCGTCGTCTGGGCCCTGTGGGGCTATGGCCTGGCCTTCGGTCCGGATGCGCTGGGCGGCTTCGTCGGGGATCCCTTCACCAACTTCGGCCTGAGCGGGCTGACCACCAGCATCGGCTCCAAGGCGGCAGGCCTGCCGGACATGATCTTCGTCGGCTTCCAGGCCACGTTCGCCATCATCACCGTCGCACTGATCAGCGGCGCGGTGGCCGAGCGCGTCAGGTTCGGCCCCTGGCTCCTCTTTGCCGCCCTTTGGGTCACGCTCGTTTACGCGCCGATCGCGCACTGGGTCTGGGGCGGCGGCATTTTCGGACCTACCGGCATCATCGGCAGCAAGATCTCGGCCCTCGACTTCGCCGGCGGCACGGTGGTCCACATGAACGCCGGCATTGCCGGACTGATGCTTGCCGTGGTTCTGGGCAAACGGCTCGGCTTCATGAAAGACCCCAACATCCGCCCGCACAACCTGCCGTTCGTGATGCTCGGCGCAGGGCTGCTCTGGTTCGGCTGGTTCGGCTTCAACGCCGGCTCGGAACTCGCCGCCGACGCCACGGCCGCCCTGGCCTGGACCAACACGCTGCTCGCCACCAGCGCCGCCCTGCTGGGCTGGCTGCTCGTGGAGCGGCTGCGCGACGGGCATGCCACCTCGCTCGGCGCCGCCTCGGGAGCCGTCGCGGGACTCGTGGCAGTCACCCCGGCCTGCGGATTCATCGACCCCATCGGCGCCATCCTGATCGGCGCGATCGCCGGGGCTGTCTGCGCGCTCGCCGTCGGGCTGAAGTTCAAGATCGGACTCGACGACTCCCTGGACGTCGTGGCCGTGCATTTCGTCGGCGGCCTGTGGGGGACCCTGGCCCTCGGATTTTTCGCGCTTCCGTCCACCAAGACGGCCGGCGGCCTGTTCTACGGCGGCGGCCTGGCGCAGTTCTGGCCACAGATTCTCACCGCCCTGATCGTCACGGCATGGAGCGCCGCCATGACCACACTGATTGGCTTCGCGATCCACAAGAGCATCGGCATGCGCGTTTCCGAAGCCGACGAGCTCTCCGGCATTGACGTGACGGAGCACGCCGAAACGGCGTATGAGCTCCTCATGGTCGGCGGCAGCTTCCACCCCGGTGACCCGCATGCCCGGACTGATGCGGCCGAGGCCCACGCGACGGCCCACGCCGGGACCCCGGCCGAAGTCCCAGCCGGGACCAACGCCGAGGCCGAGGGTGAGGCCGTCCGCGGCAGGGTGTCGTCATGAAGCTCGTCACGGCGATTGTGCGGCCGGAGCGGGTCGCGGCCGTTAGCGCGGCCCTGGAGCGGGCCGGGGTCAACGGCCTGACCGTGAGCCAGGCCAGCGGCTACGGCCGGCAGCGGGGCCATACCGAGGTGTACCGGGGCGCTGAATACAGCTCGGACCTGCTGCCCAAGGTGCGGCTCGAAGTCCTGGTCGACGAGGGCGCCCTCGGCGCCGTCATGGCTGCCATTGAAGAGGGAGGGCGCACGGGCCGCTTCGGCGATGGCAAGATCTGGATTATCGAGGTGCGCGACGCCGTCCGCGTCCGCACGGGGGAGCGGGGCGCGTCGGCCATCGCCTGAGGTTGGTAAACAACTGATGCGCAATACGAAACTTCGAGTGTATGATGGCTGTCACAACCGTCGGTCAATCCTCGAAGGAGAGGCTTCTTTTGGAAGAGCTGCGCATCGAGGCCAATGGCAACCTTGGCCCCATCGATTCATCCCGCGTCCCACGCTACGCCGGGGCTGCCACGTATGCCCGCCTGCCGCGCCTGGACCAGGTGGCCAAGGCAGACGTCACGGTGGTCGGCGTGCCGTTCGACACCGGCGTCTCCTACCGCCCCGGCGCCCGCTTCGGGGCCAACCACATCCGCGAGGCCAGCCGCCTGCTGCGGCCGTACAACCCGGCCTGGGACGTCAGCCCCTTCGAGAACATCCAGGTTGCCGACGCCGGCGACATGGCGGTCAACCCCTTCAACATCAACGACGCCATCGAAACCATCCAGCAGAACGCCTTGGACCTGACGGCGTCCGGCAGCAAGCTCGTCACCCTCGGCGGCGACCACACCATCGCCTTGCCGCTGTTGCGCGCCGCCGCCGAGCGCGCCGGCGGCCCCATAGCCATGCTGCACTTCGACGCGCACCTGGACACCTGGGACACCTACTTCGGCGCCGAGTACACCCACGGCACACCCTTCCGCCGCGCCGTCGAGGAAGGCATCCTGGACACCGAGGCCATCAGCCACATCGGAACCCGCGGTCCGCTCTACGGCAAGAAGGACCTCGACGACGACCACCGCTTCGGCTTCGGCATCGTCACCTCCGCCGACGTCTACTACCAGGGCGTCCTGGAGACGGTCGCCAAGGTCCGGGACCGGATCGGCAACCGCCCGCTCTATATCTCAGTGGACATCGACGTCCTTGACCCCGCGCACGCCCCGGGCACCGGCACGCCGGAAGCCGGCGGCATCACGAGCCGCGAGCTGCTGGAAATCATCCGCGGGTTCCGCGGCATGAACCTCGTCGGTGCCGACGTCGTCGAGGTCGCCCCGGCCTACGACCACGCCGAGATCACAGGCGTGGCGGCAAGCCACGTCGCCTACGAACTCGTAACACTGATGGCGGACCGCGCCGTCGAAGGGGACCGCTTCGGCGCCCCGAACGGCTACGCTGCCCAGGCCCTCGGCCAGGAATCCCGCCGACCCGCCGGCTTCAGCTCCTCTGTGGCTTCGCCGGTGGCTTCGCGATGACCGGCGTGCGCAACGGCGGGGACCTCGTCGTCGAAACCCTTGAGGCGCTCGGCGCCAAGACGGTCTTCGGCATCCCGGGCCAGCACGCCCTGGGCCTGTTCGACGCGATGGGCCGCGGGAACCTGCACTTCGTCTCCTCCCGGGTCGAGAACAACTCGGCCTTCGCCGCCGACGGCTACTCCCGCGCCACCGGCGAAGTCGGCGTGCTGTTCCTGTCCACCGGCCCGGGCGCGCTGACGTCCTTGGCCGGGCTGCAGGAGGCTTACGCCACCGGCGTTCCCATGGTGGTCGTGGCCAGCCAGATCCCGCTCGAGGGCCTTGGCGCCCGGCGCAAGGGCATGCTGCACCAGCTCGATGACCAGAAGGCCTCGGCCGCGAACGTCACCAAGTCCCAGCGGCTGATCCAGCACGCCTCCGGCATCCCCTCGGCCATCCAGGATGCCTGGACCGAGGCGATCTCCTCGCCGCAGGGCCCCGTGTGGCTCGAAATCCCGCAGAACGTCCTGCTGGACCCCATCATGGTGCCTCCCGTGGAGGACGCCCTCGCCGAAGCGGCCGACAACCCGCCCCGCGTGGAGCTGGTCCGCGAAGCCGTGAAATGGCTCTCGACGGCGGAACGTCCCGCCATCATCGCCGGCGGCGGCACCCGCCGCGGCCATGCCGAAAAGTCGCTGCTCTCGATTGCGGAGAAGCTGCGGGCGCCGGTCATCTGCACCCCGGGCGGCAACGGCGCGTTCCCGTGGAACCATGAGCTCTCCCTGCAGTCCTGGATCGAGGACCAGTACATGACGGAGGTGCTCGAGGACGCCGACGTGTTGATCGTCATCGGCTCCTCCCTGGGCGAGGTCACCTCCAACTACTTCACCTTTGAACCGCGCGGCCGGATCATCCAGATCGACGCCGAACCCCGCGTCCTGGAGTCCAACCGCCCGGGACTGGGCATCCGGGCGGACGCCGGCCAGGCCCTGGCCGCCCTCGACGCCGCCCTGACTGAACCGCACGGCGAACGTGCCGACTGGCACGGCACGGCTCCCGAGGTACTCGTCAAGGACACCCTGGCCAAGGTCAAGGCCCGGCTCGAGTCCCAGGACCTCGGCAAGGAACTGAAGTTCATGGCCGACATCCGCGAGGCCGTTCCCGCGGCCATGCAGACGTTCTGGGACATGACCATCTCGGCCTACTGGGGCTGGAGCTGCTGGGATGCCCGCGACGGCCAGTTCCACTCCGCGCAGGGCGCCGGCGGGCTGGGCTTCGGCTTCCCCGCGGCGATCGGCGGCGCCGTCGGGCTCGAAACCACCGGCGCATCCGCCGGCGCACCTGCCGGACACGCCAGAGTGCTGGCCGTCTCCGGCGACGGCTCGGCGATGTACTCCATCTCCGAGCTCGCCACCGCCAAGCAGCACAACGTCCCGGTCACCTGGCTCATTGTGGACGACGGCGGCTACGGCATCCTG
The DNA here is from genome assembly GCF_056394385.1 of Arthrobacter sp. 10N44_2. Taxonomy (NCBI): domain Bacteria; kingdom Bacillati; phylum Actinomycetota; class Actinomycetes; order Micrococcales; family Micrococcaceae; genus Arthrobacter; species Arthrobacter sp. 10N44_2. The sequence goes on from NZ_JBFTHT010000010.1 coordinate 95,891, forward strand.
CGCGAATACATGGTCGGCGCCTTCGGCAAGGCCACGGCCACCGAGCTCGCCCGCCCCGACTTCGTCAAGCTGGCAGAGTCCTTCGGCGTCCCGGCCGTCCGGGTTGCCCCGGAGGACGTCGGGGACGCCCTGAAGGCGGGCTTCGCCGAGGACGGCCCCAACGTCGTCGTCGTCGAAACCCTGCTCCAGATGTTCGGCCCCACCCACCTGGCCACATAGGCGCACCAATACCACAGCAGCACCACAGCAGCACCGCTGCACAGCGCGGACCGGCCGGGTCTGCCCCTCACCGCGAGGGGCAGGCCCGGCCGGTCCGCGTTTGCTATTTAAGGGTCTTCCGGGGCCGCGCGGCACCTCCCACGAGAGAGTTAGTTTCCCGAAGTAACCATTTTCGTATATAGTTGCCTAGGGCAAACAAAAGAGGGGTGTCCATCATGTCAGTTGAATCCAACGCTGCAGCCAGACTCGTCTACCAGATCTTCGATCTGCAGCGCGCGGTCCGTTGCGTTGCCGCCGCCAGCCTGCGGGGGCAGGACACCGGAGTGGCGCTTCAAGGCGTTCTGCGCTTTGTGGGGGAGGGCGAATCCCGGGCCACGCATCTTGCGGAGCGGCTCGGCGTCAGCGCCCCGGTCCTCAGCCGGCACATCGCCGACCTCGAAGAGCACGGCTATGTGGTCCGCCGGCCGGACCCGGAAGACGGCCGCGCGCAGCTGATCGCCCTGTCTGCCGCCGGCACGGAGAAACTGCGTGTCATCGAGGACCAGCGGACGGCCACCATCCAGGACCTGCTGCAGGACTGGAGCCAGGATGACGTCGAACTGACGGCGCGCACCCTCGAAAAACTTGCTGAGTCCCTCAGGACCTCAGCCCGGGCAACGACGGCCGGACCCACGAATACGACCGAAATTGTTGAGGAGTAGATATATGGCTAGCCACGCCGCCGCCACAGGGCCGTCCCCGGCCCCGTCGGACGTTCCGCAGGGGGCATCCCGCGCATCCCAGACCGCCGCAGAACCTGTGGCGATGACCCACCGCCAGATCATGGAGGCCCTCACCGGGCTGCTGGCGGCGTTCTTCACCGCCATCCTGAGCAGCACGATCGTCGCCAACGCGCTGCCCACCATCATGTCCGAACTCAAGGGCACCCAGACGGACTTCGCCTGGGTGATCACCGCCGCGCTCCTGGCCAACGCGGCAACCACCCCGATCTGGGGCAAGCTCGCGGACCTCTTCAACAAGAAGGTCCTCGTCCAGCTGAGCATCGTGATCTTCGTGGCGGGCTCCGTTATGGCCGGCCTGTCCGAGACCATCCCGCTGCTGCTGACCGCCCGTGTCATCCAGGGCATCGCCATGGGCGGCCTCACCGCCCTGGCCCAGGCCATCATCGGCTCCATGATTCCGCCGCGCGACCGCGGAAAGTACTCCGGCTACATGGGCGGCGTCATGGCCGTGGGCACGGCAGGCGGCCCGCTGCTCGGCGGCTTCATTGTCGACAGCCCGCTGGGGTGGCGCTGGACCTTCTTCGTCTGCGTCCCGCTCGCGGTGGTCGCGCTCATCCTGCTGCAGGTCACGCTCAAGATCCAGCACGTCAAGCGCCCCGCCAAGATCGACTGGCTCGGCTCCATCCTGTTGACCTCCGGCGTCAGCCTGCTGCTCATCTGGGTCTCCTTCGCCGGCAATCCCGACTACTACGACTGGTGGTCGTGGCAGACGGTCGCGATGGTGGGCGGCGGCATCGTGCTCCTTGGCCTGCTCGTGCTGGTGGAATCCAAGGTCGCCCAGCCCATCATCCCGCTCAAGATCATCTCTGAGCGGACCACCGCCCTCGCGATCCTCGCCTCGGTGGCCGTCGGAGTGGGCATGTTTGGCTCCTCGACCTTCCTTGGCCAGTACTTCCAGGTGGCACGCGGCGCCACCCCCACCGAGGCCGGCCTGCTTACGCTGCCCATGATCGCGGGCAACCTCATCGGGTCGGTCGCCTCCGGCATGCTCATCAGCCGCACCGGCAAGTGGAAGCGGTACCTCGTGGCCGGCGCCATCTTGCTGATCGGCGGCCTGGGCCTGGCCGGCAGCATGGACCACACCACTGACCTGTGGCTGACCGGTATCTACACCGCCATCCTCGGCGTCGGCCTGGGCCTGCTGATGCAGAACCTCGTCCTCGCCGTCCAGAACACGGTCCAGGCCAAGGATATCGGCACGGCCAGCGCCTCTGTGGCCTTCTTCCGGTCCGTCGGCGGTGCGATCGGCGTCTCGGTCCTCGGCGCCGTGCTGGGCAACCGGGTCAAGGAGCTCGTCGTGGAGGGGCTGGCTTCGGCCGGCATCCAGGTTCCCGCCGGATCCGCGGGGGCCAGCATGGACCTCAAGGACATGCCGGCACCGATCCGCGACATCATGCGTGCCGCCTACGGCGACGCGATCGCCGAGGTCTTCCTGATCTCCGCAGTCGTCGGACTCGTGGCGCTGGTGGCCATCCTGTTCATCAAGGAACGCCCGCTGCGCCGCACGGTCGACGTGCGGCCGGAACCCGCCGAAATCGCAGGGGACGCCCCGGATGCCGGGATGGCCGCGATGGCCGGTGCCACGGCCCCGGCTTTGGGGAACACGGGTTACACCAGGACCACAGGGAACGACGACGCCGGGGCAGCTTCGCCCGCCGGAACCGGCATCGTTGACCTGGACCGGGAATTCATCGAGGTGCTCAGCCGGGAGCGCGCCGAATCCCGCTTCCCCGATGCCGCCCGCCAGCGGACCCGGACCTTGGTGGCCGAGGACCGGCCCGAAGCCGCCGACGTCGTACCTGTGATGCTCCAGACCCAGAGGCTCCTCGCGGAGCAGCAGCTGCTGCTGGCGGACGCCCTGCGCGCGGTGCACGAGCAGGCCGCCGAGCAGCGTGCGATCGCCGCGGAACAGGCCCGGGTTGCCGAGGAGCTCACGGCCCTGCGCCGGCAGCTCGCCAAGCAGCGCAAGATGCAGCGCGCGGCTGCCGACTACATCGCCACCCACGGCCGGCACCGGACCGAGTAGCGCCGGCTCACAGTACCGGACCGCAGAGGCTCCGCGGCCGCCCGAGGGGCGGCTGCGGGGCCTTCGTGCGGCGAGACGGTTGCGGGGGAGACCACAGCAGCCGCTTAAGTACGCCGTTTGGATGATATTGAGCTCCCGATGTTCCTCCCGGGCGAGGGTTTTCGTAGAGTTGGGTGGCTAAGGCTGTCGGTCCCATGGGCTAGTCTCCAATCAGCCTTCCAATAATCTTCACTATTTAGCTCTCCCATACTTTGCTCTCCCCATAATTTGGTCTCCCTATAATTCAGTCTTCGTAAGGACTCGTGGGCATGCTCGTTACCCTCATGCGGCGCTATTCCAAGCCGTATCTGCCATACATCGCGGCTGTGGTCATCTTCCAGCTGGCCTCGACCATCGCGGCTCTGTACCTCCCCAGCCTCAATGCCCAGATCATCGACGAGGGCGTCTCCCGCGGCGACACGGACTACATCTGGCGCACCGGCGGCGTCATGCTCGGCGTCGCGCTGATCCAGGTGGCCACCGCGATCGCCGGCGTCTACTTCGGCTCGAAGGCGGCGATGGCGTTCGGCCGGGACCTGCGCCGCGGCGTGTTCCGCAAGGTGAGCAGCTTCTCGGCGCGGGACGTCAACCTCTTCGGTGCCCCCACCCTGATCACCCGGGGCACCAACGATGTGCAGCAGGTCCAGATGCTCATGCTCATGGCGCTGAACTTCATGGTGGCCACACCTATCATGTGCATCGGCGGGATCTTCATGGCCCTGCGCGAGGACCTCAACCTGTCCTGGCTCGTCTGGGTGTCCGTGCCCCTGCTCGTGGTCGTGGTGGGCTACCTCGTGGTCCGCCTCATGCCGCTCTTCCGTTCCATGCAGGAGAAGATCGACCGGCTCAACGGTGTCCTCCGCGAGCAGATCATCGGCATCCGCGTGGTCCGGGCCTTCGTGCGCGAACCCCACGAGGCCGAGCGCTTCGGCGCGGCCAACCAGGACCTCACCGACGTCTCGCTGAAGATCGGTTCCCTGTTTGTCCTGATGTTCCCCGCCATCGGCATGATCCTGCACATCTCCACGGCCGCCGTGCTCTGGTTCGGTGGCCAGCGCGTCGATGCCGGCGAGATGCAGGTCGGCTCCCTGACAGCCTTCCTCCAGTACCTCCTGCAGATCCTCATGGCCGTCATGATGGGCACCTTCATGGCCATGATGATTCCCCGCGCCTCGGTCTGCGCCGACCGGATCGGTGAAGTGCTCGACGTCGAACCCTCCATCCACGAATCGCTCACCCCGGTGGCGCCTGCGGCAAAGGCCGGCCGCGTCGAATTCCGCAACGTGACCTTCGCCTACCCCGGCGCCGAGGCTCCCGTGCTCAGCAACATCAGCTTTACGGCCGAGCCCGGACAGACCGTGGCGATCATCGGCTCCACCGGCGCCGGCAAGTCCAGCCTGCTGGCCCTGCTCCCGCGGCTCTACGACGCCGAGTCGGGCGAGGTCCTGCTCGACGGCGTCCCCGTCACCCAGCTGGACCGCGCCGAGATCACGCAGCGCGTGGCCATGGTGCCGCAACGGCCCTACCTGTTCTCCGGAACCATTGAGCACAACCTGCGCTTCGGCAAGCCCGAGGCCACGGACTCGGACCTGTGGGAGGCGCTGACGGTCGCCCAGGCCGCGGAGTTCGTGCGCGAAAAGAAGGGTGGCCTCGCAGCGCGGATCGCCCAGGGCGGCACCAACGTCTCCGGCGGCCAGCGGCAGCGGCTGTGCATCGCCCGCGCGCTCGTCACCGAACCCAAGGTCTTCCTGTTCGACGACTCGTTCTCGGCCCTTGACGTCGCCACCGACGCCAGGCTCCGCCGGGCGCTCAAGGCCAAGACGGCCGATGCCACGGTGATCATCGTCGGCCAGCGGGTGTCTACCATCGCCGATGCGGACCAGATCCTCGTGCTGGACAACGGCAGGATCGTGGACCGCGGAACACATGAGGAGCTGTTGGAAAGCTCCAGCACTTACCAGGAAATCGTCGAATCCCAGCTGAGCGCGGAGGCAGTGGCATGAGCACCAACGAGAAAGTCTCCACCACGCCGGCCACCGCAGCCGGCCAGGCCGCTGCCGATACGGACGCCACCGACCTGATCGAAGATGACTTCATCGAGGAGGAGTACACGCCCGGCGAGGCCGACGGCGGCATGTTCGGCGCCGTGCCGGCCAAGAAGGCCCAGCACTTCTGGCCCTCGGCCAAACGGCTCATGGGACTGCTGAAACCCGAGCGCGCCGGCATCACCGCCGTGCTCGCCATGGTGACGGTCGCCGTCGTCCTCAACGTCATTGCCCCGAGGATCCTGGGCCAGGCGATGGACGTGATCTTCGCCGGAGTGGTCGGCAAGCAGCTCCCGGCCGGGGCCACCAAAGAACAGTTCATCGAAGGACTGCGCTCCCAGGGCCAGGACAACTTCGCCGACATGCTCGCCAAGATGGACGTCGTGCCGGGCGCTGGCATCGATTTCCAGAAGCTCGCGTTCCTCATCAGCGTGGTGCTGGTGATGTATTTCGTCGCCAACATCTTTCTGTGGCTCCAGGGCTATGTCCTCAACGTGCTGGTCATGCGCGTGGTGCGCACGCTGCGCGATGACACCGAGAAGAAACTCAACAAGCTGCCGCTGAACTACTTCGATACCCGCCAGCGCGGCGACATCCTTTCCCGTGTCACGAACGACGTCGACAACATCCAGCAGGCGCTCCAGCAGGCCTTCGCCCAGCTCGTGAACTCGGCCCTGACGGTCATCGGGATCGTGATCATGATGTTCATCGTGTCCTGGCAGCTGGCCCTGATCGCCCTCGTCGCCCTGCCGCTCTCCGGCGTGGCCGCCGGCATCATCGGCGCCCGCAGCCAGAAACTCTTCGCCGCCCAGTGGAAGAACACCGGCGAGCTCAACGGCCAGATCGAGGAATCGTTCTCCGGCCACGACCTCGTCCGCGTGTTCGGCCGCGACGCTGACATGCTGGCCCGCTTCGACGAGCGCAACGAGGAACTCTACAAGGCCAGCTTCGGAGCCCAGTTCGTCTCCGGCATGATCATGCCGGTCATGCAGTTTGTCTCCTACCTCAGCTATGTCGGGATCGCCGTCGTCGGCGGGCTGCGCGTGGCTTCGGGCAGCATGAGCCTGGGCGACGCCACGGCGTTCATCCAGTACTCGCGCGAATTCACCCAGCCGCTGGGCCAGATGGCCGGCATGGCCAACATGCTGCAGTCCGGTGTCGCCTCCGCCGAGCGGGTTTTTGAATTCCTCGACGCCGACGAACAGGACGCCGAGACCGCCACCGAGCACCTCCCGGCGAAGACCGACGGGCACGTCGAGTTCAAGCACGTCACCTTCAGCTACACGCCGGACAAGCCGCTGATCGAGGACCTGTCCTTCACGGCCGAGCCCGGTCACACGGTGGCGATCGTGGGACCGACCGGGGCGGGCAAGACCACCCTGGTCAACCTCGTGATGCGCTTCTACGAGCTCAACTCCGGCAGCATCACCCTGGACGGGGTGGACATCACCCGGCTGAGCCGTTCGGAGCTGCGCGCCAAGGTCGGTATGGTGCTGCAGGACGCCTGGCTGTTCGGCGGCACCATCTACGAGAACATCCGCTACGGCAAGCTGGACGCCACCGAAGAACAGATCATGGCGGCGGCCAAGGCCACGTTCGTGGACCGCTTCGTCCGGGCGCTGCCGGACGGCTACAACACGGTGATCGACGAAGAGGGCAACAACGTCAGTGCCGGCGAAAAGCAGCTGATCACCATCGCCCGGGCCTTTGTGGCGAACCCGTCGCTGCTGATCCTGGACGAGGCCACGAGTTCCGTGGATACCCGCACCGAAGCCCTGGTCCAGAAGGCCATGGCGGCGCTGCGGACGGAGCGCACCAGCTTCGTCATCGCCCACCGCCTTTCCACCATCCGGGACGCGGACACCATCCTTGTCATGGAGGACGGGCAGATCGTCGAGCAGGGCCGGCACGCCGAACTGCTGGCCCTGCAGGGCGCGTACTACAGGCTGTACATGTCCCAGTTCGCCGGTGAGGACGCAGAGTCTGCCGTGGCGGATTCCGCGGAGGACGCGACGGCGGTGCACAGCTGAGCGCCGCAGGCCCCGCCGGGAACGGCGCAGCCGGCGGGAACGGGCCCGGCAGGGAGAGCGCAGGCACAGCCGCGGGCCCCGCCGGGAAGGGTGGACCCGCTGAGGAGAACACATCCACGGAGCCCTGGCGCCTCGAGGTGGAGGTGCCGATGCGCTGGAGCGACATGGATGCCTACGGGCACATCAACAACGTCCAGATTGTCCGGATCCTCGAAGAAGCACGGATCGCGGCTTTCGGGCCGCCCCGGGGTCCCGGGCTGCCGGGAACCGAACCGCTGGTGCCGCTCTTCAATGAAATTCCGGAAGGGACGCTGGCGCTCGTCGTCGAGCACAAGATCAGGTACGTCAGGACCCTTGAGTACCGGAACGTGCCCGCCGTCGTCCAGTTGTGGATCGGGGCGGTTAAGGGCGCCAGTTTCGACATCCACTACCTGGTGCAGGATCCCGTCACGCGGGAGGACTGTGTCCGGGCCACGAGCCATCTTGCCTTTGTGGACGAGGCAACCGGCCGGGTGTTGCGGCTGACGCCGGAGCAGAAGGACCGGCTGGCTCCCCACACCCGCGCCCACCCGGTCCCATAGCCTCTGTTCCGGTTCCCGGCACGGCTCCTAGAATGAACAATCCCGACGCATAAGGAGGCGTGGTCGCCGTGAACATGGGCAAAGACATGCACAAGAACATGCATCACAACCTAGGCAACACCTTGCACCAGAACATCCACAAGCAGCACACCCGCAAGAAGAAGTGGAACGAACTCTCGCCGATGGCACGGTTCGGAACCATCTCGGCTGGCATCGTCCAACTCTCGCTGCTGGTCGCAGCCCAGACGGACATCAGCCGACGCCCGGCTGCGCAGATCCGTGGCAGCAAGGCCATGTGGCGGCTCGCCACGCTGGTGAATTTCATCGGTCCGGCCACGTATTTCACCTTCGGCGTGAAGCGCCGGCCCGGCGCGAAACCGGGTCTGCTGCCCGCCCGTCCATAATCTACTGGCCGGTAGTTTAGGGGCGGCGTTAAATGGGCGCGTTCAGTTTAAGCCTGTAAATTGAACGTATGACCCCAACCAAGAAGCCTGCCCTGCACCGCGCCCTCGGTATCTCCAAGGAGATTGAAGACGCGGCGTGGTTTGTGCTGGGCCCGGGGTTGCTCGGCAAGGCGTCCCCCCTGGACGGCCGCACCAAAACGTGGTCCGTCCAGGCTGCCGCGGAGTTGCTGGAACGCCTCGAACGGGGCGTTCCGGATCCCAAGGCGCCGATGATGACTAACCTGCGCCAGAACCTGGAAGACGCCACCCGCGGGGCGAAGCAACTGGCCGTGGAGCTACTCTTCCTCCAGTCCCTGCCGCTGGCCCACGAGGTCAAGTCGCTGAAGGTCAAACGGGCCCGCGTCGCCGAGGCGGCATCCTGGCTGGAGCCTGACCTGGAGCTCCCCGACGAGCTCTACGCGGGCATGACGGACCACGGCGTGATCCGGGACCGCACCGCGGAATTCAACTGGACCATCTGGGACCACCTGAAATGGCTCTGCCGCTTCGTGCAGCATGTCGCACAGCGGCCGGCCCACGTCGTCCAGGCCGCGGTCAAGGATCCGCTGGCCTTCCACCGGCTGGTCGCCGGCACCCCGGATGACCAGCCGGCCATCCGCCGCAGCATTGAGTTCCTGGTCTGGCCCAGCTATTTCGAACCCGTGGTGGCCGATGTCGAACGGCAGGAGATCCGTGACGCTTTCGCTTCCCTCGTGGGTGGGGCCAAGGGGGACAGCGACGAGGACATTTCGGCGGACATCCACCGGATCCGCCTGCACCTGGACCAGCAGGCCGGGCAGCGGATCGACTGGTACTCACGCCAGCTGGTGAGCCAGTGGCGGAAGGTCGGCGACCCCGGCCGCCGCGCCTGGCTCCTGCGCACCCACCACGACAACGCCGAGCTGCTGGGCGAGTGGCGGGACGAGGAAGCGGTGACGCTCGACGTCGAACACCTCCGCCTGCTGGACCCCGGCGTCTCCGCGGGGCTGGTCCAGAATGCCGTTGACGAGGACTACAAGCACCTCGGCTACGTGGAGCGTGAGGACACCAAGACCGCAGTCTTCGCCTTCCTGACCGTCATGAAGCCGGGTGACCTTGCGCTCTACCAGAGCTCGGGCAAGGTCCGGATCGGCGTGGTCCTCGGCGAACCGGAGCATGCCAAAGACAACCGCCAGCTCCGCCGCAAGGTCCGCTGGTTCGATGAGGAACACGACGCCACCGGCCTGCCCCGCCACGTGCAGCGCCAGCTGACCACCTCCGGCAACATCGTGGACATCACCCGCGTGATCCAGGCGCTCGAGGCGCTGCTGCCGGCTGAAGCGGAAGCCGAGGACGGCGACGGCGCCGCGCCGGATGCCGCCGTCGAACCGGCCTGTGACGGGTTCCGGCCGCTGACGCCGGAGTTCGCCGCGTCCCTGCACATGGACCTGGAGCCGCTGCAGGAAATCGCCGAACTCCTCGAGGAGAACCGGCAGCTGGTGCTCTACGGTCCGCCGGGAACCGGCAAGACGTACCTCGCCAAACACCTCGCCGCCGAGCTCGCCGGCGACACCACGGACGAGCGGGTCAAGCTGGTCCAGTTCCACCCGTCGTACGCCTATGAGGATTTCTTCGAGGGCTTCCGCCCGGACAAGACGGACGAGGGACAGGTGTCCTTCAAGCTCGTGGCAGGACCGCTGCGCCGGCTCGCCGAGGAAGCGGCCAAGCCCGGCAACGAGAGCAAACCGTACTTCCTGATCATCGACGAGATGAACCGGGCCAACCTGGCAAAGGTGTTCGGCGAGCTGTACTTCCTGCTCGAATACCGCGACGACCGGATCTACCTTCAGTACAGCCCCAACGAGCCGTTCACCCTGCCGGACAATCTTTACATCATCGGCACCATGAACACCGCGGACCGCTCCATCGCGATGATGGACGCGGCCATCCGGCGGCGCTTCTCCTTCATCGAGCTGCACCCGAAGACGGAACCGGTGAAGGGCTCGCTGCTGCGCTTCCTCCAAGCCCGTGACCTGGACACGACCCCGGCCCTGCTGCTTGACGCTTTAAACGACGCGATCGACGAGTGGGACCGCGACCTCATGATCGGTCCCTCGTACTTCATGAAGAAGTCCGCGCAGACGCCTAAGGGCCTGCGCAGAATTTGGAAATACGAGCTCATGCCGCTGCTGGAGGAGCACTATCACGGGCAACTCAACCGCGCCCAGCTCGAGGAACGGTTCGGACTGGAACAACTCCTGGGCCGCCTGGCGCATGCCTAGGCTGGCCGGAGATGCCATAGCGCTGGACCGCAGTTCGTCGGACCGCAAGGCCTCGGACCACCGGGGTTCATCCGGAGCCGGTCCGGCCGGGCGCGGTTCATCAGGTCGCGGTTCATCCGGACGCGGCGGGGCGGAGGCCTGCCGGCACATTGTCCTCGACGAACTCTCCGTCGGCGTCGTGGAGCGGCTTGATCCGGACACTGCCGCCTACGTCAACGCCAGCGGCCTGGCGAAGGCCTCGCCGATGGGCATGGGCCTGTACCGGGTCGAACCGGTGGGGACCGTCGGCTCGGTGCGCACTCCCGCCGTGCAGCTGGAGGTGCGACCGAAAGGTCGGCTCGGTCTGAGCCGTTTGCTGTTCCTGCTCGGCTACGCGGGGGACCAGGGGTTCCGGGACGATTCTGTCGCCGCGGTGGAGCACTCTGACCTTTGGAGCGCCTTGGCCGAATCCCTGGCGCAGCTCGCTGACCGGGCGCTGAGCCGCGGCGTGCTGCAGGGGTATCTCATGGTGGAAGAATCCCTCCGGACCGTCAAGGGCCGGATCCGGATGTCGGACCAGATTTCCCGCCGGCCCGGCATGCTGGTTCCGCTGGAAGTCTCCTACGACGAGTTCACCGAGGACATCGCGGAGAACCGGATTCTGCGCGCCGCACTGGAACGGATGTCCCAGGTGCCGCGGGTTCGGCCGGAAGTCCTGAGCCGCCTGCGCCAGCTCAAGGGAAAGCTCGACGCCGTGACGCGCCTTCAGTCCGGCGCGCCGCTGCCGCAGTGGCGGCCCAGCCGGATGAACACCCGCTACCACGCCGCTCTTCGGCTCGCCGAACTGATCCTGCGGAACGCGTCGGCGGAGGCCGGCGACGGCAAGCAGCAGTCGGCGTCGTTCGTGGTGGACATGGCAAAGGTGTTCGAGGACTTCGTGGGAACAGCCCTGCGCGAAGCCATGGCCGCCTACCCCGGAGAAATGCGGTTGCGCTACAACGCCCTGCTGAACGAGGCCGTCCGCGACTCGGACCGCATTGTGGTGCAGCCCGGTGCCGTCCACTTCCTCGGCGGCCGGCCCGTGATGGTGTACGACGCCAAGTACAAGGCCGCGGCCGACGTCGGCGCATCCCTTTCGGGCGACCATTACCGGATGCTGGCCTACTGCACATCCTTGCGGGTGCCGACGGCGTGGATCGTTTACCCGGGAGCCGGGGAAATCAAGCTGCGCCGAATTCTCAATACCGACATCGACATTGTTGAGTTCCCGCTGGATCTGTCGCTACCGCCGTCGGAAATCCTGGCCGCCGTGGCAGATCTTGCCCAGCAGTCGTGGGGCGAAGTGCTCCGGCAGGCCAGTATCGACAGGTCCGCCAGCTAGGCGGATTCCTGCTGGTCGGCCACTGTCCGCAAATGTTCCAGGAGCGCCTTTTCCGGCTGGCCCGGGTTGTTGGCGACGTGCCACTGAAGTTTCTCCCGTACGTCAGCTTCTTCCGGGTTGGTGCCAGCCAGAACCTCATCAATGATCGAGGCCGCCTGCCGGCGCAGCGGCTCCAGATCCGGGTTCGCTCCGCGGAGCGGGCGGGGCCGGAAGCCGTGGAGCCTCGTGTGGCCGAGGCGACGGAACGGCAGAACTGTGGGGTCTGAATCTGTGGGACTGGAATCTGTTGGCGCAGCAGCCGTTTCGGGCTGGTCGTTGGACATCAGCAAGTGCGGCATCGTGCGCTCTCCCGTGTTTGCAGTACGCGTTGGTACTGACCGAATAATGCCTATCGCCCCCGGAGTCGAATATTAGCTGAGGTCGTTCAGCCTGCACCGGAGGTGGGCCCCGCGACACGCGGGGCGTTGCTGCTCAGCGAAGATCCTCAGGAGGGCTCGTCCCGGGCCGGGCTGTGCAGGAAAGGACTGTGCAGGGGAGGGCCCTGGAGGAAGGCATCGAGGCGGAGCTCCAACGCCGATCGGTCCTTCAGTTCGCACTCCCACACGGTGAGGACTTCCCATCCATCGAGTTCGAGCTGAAGACGCTGGGCGGCGTCGCGGTTCCGGGTGCGGGTGCGCTTGGTTTCCCAGAACTCGGCGTTTGCCTGGGGTGCGTGCTGGCCCACCCGGCAGTCGTGGAAGTGCCAGAAGCAACCGTTGACGAAGATGACTTTGCGGCGGCCGGCGAAGACGAGATCGGGGTTGCCCGGGAGTTTGCCGCCGCCCGCGCTGCCGTGCAGGCGGTAGCGGTATCCCTTCGCGTGCAGCAGCCTGCGGACCAGCATTTCCGGCTTGGTGTTCTTGCCCCGGATCCTGGACATGTTCCAGCTGCGCCGCTCCGGAGTCAGCTTGTCCGCCATTGTTTAAGTCTAGGCGGGTGCCAAGTCTTGGCGCCGGGCAGCAGCCGTCGGGCAGCAGCCGCCGTCGGGCGTTAGATTTCCCGCTCCGGGTGTTCGCCGAACTGGAAGTGGCGTCCGCTGAGCGACGTCGGCGTAATTTCGACGTAGAAGTCCTTCAACGTTGGAACCCACGGTTTCAGCCCGAGGGCCTCGGCGTCGGCGATATCCGCCGATTGGTCGAGCACGCGTGCAGTGCCGCGCAGGACTACTGACCATGCTTCGTCGGACAGGATTCCGTCGGTTTCGAAGAGTACCTTCGAGTTGATGGTGAGCTCGGCCAGTTTGTTTCCCGGGGCCGTGCGGAGGAACAGTTTCCGGCCGCTGGCCGCGTAGTTCACCGGGAAAATGTCGGGTTCTCCGGCCACGGTGACCACGAGCCTGCCGTGCTTTGTGCCCTCAATCAATGTCCAGGCTTGGTCGTCGTCAAGTGTGAGGATCGGATTGCCGTCTTCGTGTTCGAACATCATGGGTTCATTGTTCTGAATCAGGCCGTCGCTGGCTAGGGGCTAAAGGACCGGCAAGGACCGCCGGGGTGTTCTTCCGGTCCGACGGGTGGGCACATGCTGCCTGTGGATAATTTTGACCGACAAAATGTGATCTCGGTTACCCTTAACCCACAAATTGGCTTCAATCGTCTTGATTTTCTATCGGGGGAGTAGCTGACCATGACATCTCGCACTTCGCTTTCCGGTCCCTGGCGAGCCTGTGCGGTCGCTTGGCTGTCGATCTCCCTGATGTCGGCCACAGCGTGCAGCGAGGGTGGAACGCCGCCTCCCGGATCTCCACCTGCTGCTTCGCAGAGTCCCTCAGAGCCGGCCACCCCGAGCGCAACTCCGACACCTACTGCCAGCTACAAGCCCGCCGACGCGACCGGCAAGGCGCAGAACGTGCCAGTACCCGAGTTGCCGGAAGCTGCGAAGGCGGAGACGAAGGAAGGTCTGGAGGCGTTTGCGCGGTACTGGTTCAAACTCCTCAGCTACGGGTACGAGACCGGCGACGTGGGCCCCCTGGAAAGCGTCACCTCTACCGCATGCTCTCCATGCGGAGAGGCCAAGCGCGACATCATCCCTTGGCATCAAGACGGACGCTGGCTGATAGGTGGTCAGATCACCACTCCTGCTGTGGAAACGACATTTTCAGCTGGAGCCGACGGGCTTTACAAGGTTGCTGTCCAGGTTCATCAAGTCCCGTTGACATACGTCAGGGCCGACGGGAGTGTCGCGAAGAAGGGAGAGCAAAGAGACGATACGGGCAACCTTCTCCTCGTTGCATACCGCAACAACGCTTGGCATGTTGATGATGTCGGAAACATTGTCGGTAAGCAATGAGGACTCTTCGACCTCACCGTCTTGGGCGCGCACTCCTAGCGGTGTTCCTCTTGGTGTGCGCATCGGCTCCCCCAGCCTCTGCGGACGGAGCGGGGGACCCTTCTATTTCGGGTGGGTGGGGGCACAAGGACGCGCATGTAGGAGGTTGGGCTTGGGACCCAGCATTGAATGACTTCGTTCGAACCCAGGCTGGAGTTCAGAATTCAGACCCCTTCCAATACAAATACGAACTCCAATGCCATCTGGGCGGAGGCGACTTTGATGCGGATTGTCTTGCAGTCCTCGTCGATTGCAAGAACGGCCCCGGCGGCAAAGAAGGTATTCCGGTCGTTTGGCTGAAGGCGCCAGCTGGAATCGCGAACCCGACATGGTCATTTCACTCCGGCCCGACGTGCCTCTTCGATCCCCGGCCGGCGGATTTGCTGCCCAGAATTGCCGCAATGATCCAGAGGGAGTTCCAGCGGCTTCCGATAACTGCGGGACTGTCTACGGCCCAACCCAGCCCCAACACGCTCCGGGGCGCCGAGACCAATTTCTTCGCCAGCGCCGCAGATCAGCAGTTCGACATCACAATCCTGGCCCAGGCCGTCCACGTCACCGCTAAGCCGGTCCAGTACTCCTGGAGCTATGGCGACGGCACCTCGCTCGGCCCGCAAGCGGTGGCCGGCGGACCGCTTCCACAGGATCGCTGGGGCGAGAAGACCCTGACGAGTCACGTGTACACCCAGACCGGCGACTTCCCGGTGGTTTTGACGACGCATTTCCAGGGAACCTACTCCGTCAATGGCGGACCGCCGCTGCCCATCCCCGGCCAAGGGCAATTCAGCTCGCCGCCACAGACCGTCAGTGTCTGGCGGACGATCACCAGGAACTACGCAGACACGTGCCTGCAGAATCCCCGAGGCCAAGGCTGCCCGGGGGTCGCCCCGCCGCCTCCCTAGTCCGTGGCTAGGCTCGCAATTCCCGGTCCACCCGTTCCATCCGGGCATTCACGAGCTGGCAACGCGGGTCGTCCGGCCCCATAAAAGCAGCCACGGCAGCCGCAGTCGCCGTATCGAAGGACCCCATGTCGCTCGTGCACCACTGCAGCATCAGCCGGGTATCACCGCTTGACCGGACGGAAGCTCCCACGGCCGTGTTGAGCTCGTCGCGCATGAACCCGATCGCCAGATTGACCGAACGGGTGAGCAGTTTTGCCGGGTACGCCGCGAACGCCTCGGCAACCCGACCGTCCCGCAGATGACCGGCCACAACGGAAACGTCGGTCACGACGTTGAGGGTTGAAGAGAATCGGTAGGGGTTCGCTTCCAGGACATCGCCCAGAATGGCGCGGATCCGGTGCATCTCGGTCCGGATCGCCGCACCGGTGCCCGCATCGCCATGGATCTCGTACGCCAATTCTTCGGCACTCCAGCCCTGATCACGCGAGGCCAGCAGGGCCAGAATCTCGGCGCGGCGCACAGTCAGCGGACGGCTGATGCCGCCGTCGACCGCCGCGGATGGCGCGTACCCCAAGAGCCGCAGCACGAGCTGGGGTCGGGCGCCGCCGTCGCGCACTGCCCGCTCGCCACCCGGGGACCGCTGCCCCGAGCGCCCGACGCCGCCGTCGGGAAACGGGGCCGACTTCAGCAGCTCCTCTGCGAGCCGCACTCCGCAACGCACCAGCCGCAGGCTGTCCGGCGTGACCGATTCGAACGGGCCGGAGACGTCCAGGACGCCGACGATGTCGCCGGTCAAACGGTCGCGAATGGGGGATGCGGTGCAAGCCCAGTCATGGTGGGTCCGCACGAGGTGCTCGGCCGAGAAAAGTTGCGCCGGCGCACCGGTCACCAAGGCCTCGCTGATGGCGTTCGTGCCCACCCCTGATTCGGACCAGTCGGCGCCCTCCACGAACTCCAGCGAGTCCGCGAGCCGCAAGGCCTGCTTGCTGCCGACGCGCCACAGCACTTCGCCCTCGTGGTCGGTGACGATCAGCAGATGGCGTCCGGTCACGGTCTCATCGGCCAGAAGCTGTGACAGCGCCGGCATCACCGCAGCCAGCCGATGGCCGGCGCTGAGGGATCGCGCTTCGGAGACTTCATGCCGGTGCAGGGGCCGGTGCTTGTCCGGATTGATGCCCAGAGCCAGGGAACGCTGCCAGGACTTGATAAGCGACGGCGAGAGGTGCGGATCCGGAGTGCCAGAAATCGTGGTCTCGTGCGCCGCCCGGAGAATTCGGGCGTATTCCGCCGGTGCAGAAAACCTGAGGTCCGAGGGATGCGTGATGGGGCCGTTGCCCTGCCGCATGCTCATTCTCTCAACTCGCCCTCGAATCGTCGCACCCGGCTGGGTCCCTGCCGCCGTCGGCCAACCTGCGCGCCCGCCGACAGCTTGAGAGCTCCGTGTAACCCGATTGTAACCCCCTGCGACTTTTACTTGTGATGCGGGTCACTGCGTGGTCTATGCGCCACGCAACGGGAGCGGCCCCCTGTCAGCAATGGAAAGAGGAAACATGCCTGAGACACCAAACGGCGTCGTCGGGGCGTGGCTGGCGCAGTTCGATGAGGCACTGCGCAGCCACAACACGGACGCCGCACTGGAACTTTTTGACGACGACTCGTACTGGCGCGATTTCGTCTCCTTCACCTGGAACCTCAAGACGCTGGAGGGCAAAGAGGACATCCGGCGCATGCTCGAGGCGACCCTGGGCGACGTGCAGCCCAGCAACTGGACCCTCGCCGAGGACGCCACTGGGGACGCCGCCAATGCCGAGGCCTGGGTGAACTTCGAGACCGCCCAGGCCCGGGGCTACGCCCATCTGCGCCTCCGGAACGGCAAATGCTGGACCCTGCTCACCACCATGCAGGAACTGAAGGGCTTTGAGGAAAAGAAGGGCCCCAACCGGGACAAGGGGGTGGCCCACGAGATCACCAAAGGACGCAAATCCTGGCTGGAACTGAAGGAGGAGCAGGAGGCGAGGCTCGGCTACGAAGACCAGCCCTACACCGTCATCATCGGCGGCGGCCAGGGCGGGATCGGGCTGGGCGCGCGGCTGCGGAGGCTCGGAGTGCCCACCATCATCATCGAAAAGAATGAGCGCGCGGGTGACTCCTGGCGGAACCGCTACAAGTCCCTCCACCTGCACGATCCGGTCTGGTACGACCACCTGCCCTACATGAAGTTCCCCGACGACTGGCCGGTTTTCGCGGCCAAGGACAAGATCGGCGACTGGCTGGAAAACTACACACGGATCATGGAACTGAACTACTGGTCCAAGACCGAGTGCACCAACGCCCGCTTCGACGAAACGTCCCAGGAGTGGGTGGTGGAGGTGATGCGCGACGGCGAACCGGTCACCCTGCGCCCGAAGCAGCTCGTCTTCGCCCTGGGTGTATCGGGGTACCCGAGCGTCCCCACGTTCGACGGCGCCGAGTCCTTCCTGGGGGACCAGTACCACTCGTCCAAGCACCCGGGCGGTGGCGACTGGACCGGCAAGAAAGCCGTGGTCATCGGCTCCAACAATTCGGCCCACGATATCTGCGCCGACCTTTGGGAACACGGCGCGGACGTCACCATGGTCCAGCGGTCCTCGACGCATATTGCCCGCAGTGAATCCCTCATGGACCTCGCTCTCGGCGGGCTGTACTCCGAAGAGGCACTGGCCAACGGCGTCACCACGGAGAAAGCCGACCTGCTGTTTGCCTCCTTGCCGTACCGGATTCTGCCCGAAGCCCAGATCCCGGTTTATGCGGAGATGGCCCGCCGGGACGCGGAGTTCTACTCCCAGCTCGAGGCTGCCGGCTTTGACCTGGACTTCGGCGTTGACGGCTCCGGCTTGTTCCTGAAGTACCTGAGGCGCGGCTCCGGCTACTACATCGACGTCGGCGCCTCGCAGCTGATCATCGACGGCCAGGTCAAGCTGGCCAATGGCCAGGTCAGCAAGATCACCGGCAACTCCGTCGTGATGGCCAACGGAACGGAGCTGGATGCCGACGTCATTATTTACGCCACCGGGTATGGGTCGATGAACGGCTGGCTGACTGATCTGGTCTCGCCCGACGTGGCAGACGCCGTCGGCAAGTGCTGGGGGTTCGGATCGGATACGCCCAAGGATCCGGGGCCGTGGGAGGGGGAACTGCGCAACATGTGGAAGCCCACCAACGTCGAGAACCTGTGGATCCACGGCGGCAATCTGCACCAGAGCCGGCACTATTCGAACTATCTTGCCCTGCAGCTCAAGGCCAGGATGGAAGGACTGCCGACGCCGGTCTTCGAACTGCAGCCCACGCATCACGCGCGCTAACCGCACGCGCCGACTCACGGGGTCGTGACAATCTCAGGCACGGCCACCAGACTGGGGCTACGGCCCCGCTGTGAAAATCCAACTTTTATTCCGTGGATGCGCCTGACCGGGCGCATCCACGGTCCTGGACTGCGAAGGTGAAACACCATGAAAGCAGCACGATTCCACGCCCGCGAGGATCTCCGGATCGAAGACATTCAAGAGCCGGAGCTGCGACCGGGAACGGTGAAGATCGCCGTGGCCTGGTGCGGTATCTGCGGCACCGACCTCCATGAATTCCTGGAAGGACCCATTTTCACCCCGCCGCCCGGCCACCCCCACGGGCTCACCCACGAGGCCGCCCCGGTCACCCTCGGCCACGAGTTCTCCGGCACCGTCGAGGAACTGGGGGAAGGCGTCAGCGGTCTGGCCGTTGGAGACAACGTCGTCGTGGAGCCGTACTACGTCTGCAATGAATGCGGTCCCTGCCTCAGCGGCCACTACAACCTGTGCACCAAGTTGGGCTTCATCGGCCTGGCGGGCGGCGGTGGCGGCTTGAGCGAGAAGATCGTCGTCGACACCCGGTGGGTGCACCCTGTCGGCGACATCCCCCTGGACGAGGCCGCACTGATCGAACCCCTTGCGGTGGCGTATCACGCCGTCGGCCGGAGCGGCGTCAAAGCCGGGGACGTCGCCGTCGTCGGCGGTGCCGGACCCATCGGCCTGCTGACCGCCGCGGTCCTCAAAGGCATCGGCGTCACCACGATCGTTACCGAGCTGTCGGCCGCCCGCAAAGACAAGGCGACTTCGTCCGGGGTCGCGGATCACGTGCTCGATCCGAGTGCCCAGGACGTCAAGGCGCGCGTGCTGGAACTGACCAACGGTACGGGGGCCGATGCGGCGTTTGAATGTGCCGGTGTGAATGCGGTGCTGGACACCATGCTCGACGTCGTGAGGCCCGCCGGCGTCGTCGTCAACGTCTCGATCTGGGGGCACCCGGCCACGGTCGACATGCAGAAAGTGGTGCTGAAGGAAATCGACCTGCGCGGCACCATCGCCTACTGCGGCGACCACGAAGCCGCCATCAAGCTCGTCCAGGAAGGAAAAGTCGACCTGAAACCCTTCATCACGGGGCGGATCGCCTTGGACGACTTGGTGGACAAGGGGTTCGACACGCTGATCAACCACAACGACACCGCGGTGAAGATCATCGTCCACCCGTAGTGATCCGGGTCTCACGCGGGAATAGTTGCAGACGCCTCGCAGTTGCCGCCAGTGAACCAACCCCTTGCGAAAGGAACTGCGCATGCTGTTTTCCCCGATGACCCTCGGCGAGCTGGAACTACCCAACCGGCTCGTCATGGCGCCGCTTACCCGCGTCCGCTCCGGCAAAGAAGGAATCCCCGGCCCGTTGGTGGTCGAACACTACCGTCAGCGCGCCTCGCTCGGCCTGATCGTCAGTGAAGGCACATACCCCAGCCACACAGGCCGCGGCTTCCCGGGCCAGCCCGGCCTCGTGACCGACGAGCAGCTCGCGGGCTGGGCCAACGTCACAGCCGCCGTGCACGCCGAGGGCGGCCGCATTTTCGCCCAGGTCATGCACGCCGGCCGCGTCACTCACCAGGACACTACCGGTGGCTACGAAGTAGTCGCACCCAGCGCCGTTGCCATCGACGGCGAGACCCGCACGTACGAGGGCAAGCAGGCGTTCCCCGTCCCGCGCGCCCTGACCACAGAGGAACTGCCGGGCATTGTCGACGAATTCGTGACGGCATCCCGCAAGGCGGTTGAGGCAGGATTCGACGGCGTCGAACTTCACTCGGCCAACGGTTACCTGCTGCACGAGTTCCTCACTCCGGCCGCCAACCAGCGCGACGACGTCTACGGCGGCTCTCCGGAGAACCGGGCTCGTTTCGTGATTGAAGTTACCCAGGCAGTGGTGGACGCCGTCGGCGCGGACCGTGTTGGCATCCGCATCTCGCCGGAGCACAATGTCCAGGGTGCCCTCGAACTCGATGCGGCTGACGTCCGGGCCACCTACGCCCACCTCGTGGACGCGCTGGCTCCGCTGAAGCTGGCCTACCTCAGCATCCTGCACAAGGACCCCACCAGCGAGCTTGTCCAGGACCTGCGCGCACGGTTCAACGGGACATTCCTGATCAACACGGGCTTCGGCATCGTCACCACGCGCGACGAAGCCAAGGCGCTGGTCGCGGACGGCCACGCTGACGCCGTCGTCGTCGGACGCCCCGCCATCGCCAACCCGGACCTGGTCCGCCGCTGGCGCGAAGGCCTGCCGGTCAACGAGGCTAATCCGGCCACGTTCTACACCGACGGCGCCGAGGGCTACACCGACTACCCGGCCTACCAGAACTAGGGCCAACTGCGGGCGCGGTGACTCCCGCGGCGCCGCACGCGCCGCGCAGGACACGCTCGGTTGGACATGCTCAGCCGCAGCCACGATCAGTGGGCAGAATGCCATTCTGCCCACTGGTCGCATTTAACAATGAGCATGTCCCTCGCAGGGCAGGTCCGAGACTGAATGCGCGAGTCACAGGGCCGCACCCGCTGCCGGACATGTGCCGCGATGATCTGCACGAGAGAGCATGTTCCACGCGGCGCATCATGGCCATGGGACATGCCCAGCGGCCGCCACGACCAGTGAGCAGAATGCCATTCTGCCCACTGGTCGCATCTAACAATGAGCATGTCCCTCGTTGGTTGGGCCCAAGGCTGGACATGTCCCTCGCTGGAGTGTGCGGGTGGGCATGTCCCGTCCTGCACATCGGAGCCGCCGGGACATGTTCCCTCGACGAATTGGCCACTGGACATGTCCCGTGGCTGGCGCCGGGATTGGGCATGTCCCTCTTGGGCCCATGACGTGGAGCGAGGGGCATGTCCAGCGGTGGGGGCGGCAAATGGGCATGTCCCGGAGGGGGCCTCGCCGTGCCTAGTCCTATAGGATCTGAAGATGCAATTAGCTTCCACCGGCAGCCATTCTGAGGGGCGCCCCGCCGGCCGCGCAGTCAGCCGGCAGGTCCTGGCGGACCACGTTTATGAAGAACTTCTGGCGTCGCTGATGGATGGCCGGCTGGAACCCGGAACCGCGGTCAGCATCGACGGGACCGCCCGTGAACTCGACGTCTCGCCCACCCCCGTGCGGGAGGCGCTCGCCAGGCTGGAACACACCGGGATGGTGCGCCGCGTGGCCCTCAAGGGCTACCGGGTTGCTCCGGTGTTCACCCGGGAAGACTTCGCCGAGCTCATGGAAGCCCGGCTCGCGATCGAGCCCGTGAACGCCCGCCTGGCGTGTGCACGGCTGACGCCCGGCCACCTGGCCGAACTGGAACGGGCAGTCGCCGATCTCAAGGACGCGCCGCGCGGGCCTTCCTTCGCCGAGTTCCGCGGCTACCTCGAGGCCGACGAGCGGTTCCACCGGCTGATCGCGGAGCAGACAGGCAACCAGTTCATGGTGGCCGCTTATGCCGCCCTCGGCGGACAGATTCAGCGCTTCCGCCTGTTCGGGGGAGTGGGGATCACCGACGCCGATCACGCGATCGCCGAACATCAGGCCGTCCTGGATGCCTTGGCGACGGGCGACCCGGAGAAGGCCGCAGCCGCCATGGCCGAGCACGTGCAAAAGGTGCGCGGCCGCGCCATAGCGGACGCCCCCGCGGAATAAGGCTCACTTCCCAGGCTGACGCACGCGGGCCCAACACCACGTAACAGCGCGCCGCGCCCGGCTTCTGAGCCCTCTTTTTGTGACCCCCTTCACAGCTGATCGAAGACCCTATAGGATCTTCGATTGTGACGGCTACGGTGCCGGCATGGGGAGTCACAAGGGAGTGAAGAGTGCAAACAGAAACTTTGGCCGCAGGGCCCAAGGAGTCCGCAACACGCCGCACCATCAAGAATCTGCGGTGGTGGATTCTCGGCTGGGCGCTGGCCGCCGGCATCATCAACTACATGGACCGCAGTGCAATCTCCATCGCCGCGCCGCAACTGATCAAAGACTTCGGCATGACCCGGACGGACATTGGCCTCCTGGGCACCGTGTTCTCCTGGACCTACGCTTTTGCCCAGCTGCCCGCTGGCTGGCTCGTGGACAAGCTGGGCGCCCGACGGATGTACTTCCTCGCAATCGCGGGCTGGAGCATCGCGACCGCGCTGATGGCCGTCGGCACAAAGATGTGGCAATTCGTCACCTTCCGCTTCCTGCTCGGCATCACCGAGGCCCCCAACGGGCCGGCGTCGGCAAAGCTCACCGCCGACTGGTTCCCCCGGGCCGAGCGCGGACAGGCCACCGCCATCTGGGACAGCGGTTCCAAGTGGGGACCCGCCATCGCGCCGCCCGTCCTGACCGCCATCATGCTCGCGTTCGGCTGGCAGGCCATCTTCCTCTTCCTCGGCGTCGCAGGCATCGTGCTGGCATTGGCCTTCTTCCTTTACTACCGCGCTCCCGAAGAGCACAAGCGCATCAGCGCGAAGGAACTGGATTACATCGAAAGCCAGCGCACCACCCAGCTCCTGACTGCCAAGAAGGTATCGTGGCTCGGACTCTTTAAGCACCGCCAAATCTGGGGCATGATGGCCGGATTCTTCTGCGTCATCTGGATCTGGAACATCTTCATCGTCTTCCTGCCGCTCTACCTGCAGGAAGAACGCGGTGCCAGCATCGCCACCTCCGGCTGGCTTGCGGCTGTCCCGTACCTCGGCGCAGCCATCCTCGGCATCACCGGCGGCTGGGTCATGACGCGCTACGCGAAGAAGGCCGGCCGCGATCCGTTGCTGGCCAAGCGCCACGTGATGTCCATTGCAGCGATTGCCGCCGGCATCTTGATCTGCCTCATCCCGTTCGTAGATTCCCTCCCGCTCGCCATCGCTGTCATGACCGTGGCACTGGGCTTCGTCGCCACCATGCAGGCGGCCGCGTGGGCCATGCCCGGCGACATCGTGGACAACTCACAGGTTGCCTCCGTCGGTGCCATCCAGAACTTCGGCGGCTACTTCGGCGGCGCCTTTGCCCCTCTGCTGACCGGTGTGATCGCCGATGCCACCGGCTCCTACGCGCCGTCGTTCGTGATCGGCGGCGTCATCGCCGCCCTGGCCGCAGTGGCATACACCGTGCTGGTCCGCGAACCCATCAAGGACAAGGCCGCAGCAACGCAGACAGAAAGCCGAACCGACGCATGAGCACAGCAACAAATGCATTGACGACGACGGCGGCCGCCCCGGCGGCGGAAACCACCACTGCGGCGGGAACCTCCACTGCGGGCACCGCCCGCTCGCCGTTCACCGTGGCCGTCACCGCCGACGCCGCGCGGCCGGACGGAAGCTCCATTCACGGGGATCTGGGGCTGCAGCGGCTCAGCGAGCATGGCATCAGCTGGAGCGTCCTGCCCACTTACACAGACCCGGTTCCGCTGGCCGACCTCGCCGGGGTCCAGGCCGTGCTGTCCCTGGGGCACATCGCCTTCGATTCACGCACCGTGGACCACGCCCCGGACCTGAGGCTGATTGCCCGGTTCGGGGCCGGCTACGAAACCATCGACTTGGACGCCTGCACCCGCGCCGGCATCGTTGTCACCAACACCCCGGATGCCATCCGGCGGCCGTTGGCGGTGGCGGGACTGACGCTGCTCCTGGCGCTCTCGCACAAGCTCCTGGCCAAGGACAGGCTGACCCGGACCTCTGACTGGGCGCAGCGCGAGCATTACCGCGGCGCGCCGCTGGTGGGCCAGACGGTCGGCATCGTGGGCTTCGGCAGCGTGGGCGCTGAGCTCGCCCGCCTCCTGGCCCCGCTCGGGGTGAAGGTCGTGGGCAACAACCGCAGCGGCCGACACGCGGAGGCCGCCGGACTCGGCGTCAAGCTGCTGGGCCTGAACGAGCTCCTGGAGCGCTCGGATTACGTCGTGCTCTGCGCCGCGCTGACACCGGCGACCGAAAAACTGATCGGCGCGGCCGCGTTGGCGCGGATGAAGCCAAGCGCCTACTTGATCAATATCGGCCGCGGAAAGCTCGTGGACACGGATGCCCTCCGGGACGCCCTGCGGGACGCCCGGATCGCCGGCGCCGGCCTGGACGTCTTTGAGCCGGAACCCCTGCTTCCCGACGACGAGCTCCTGACCTTGGACAACGTGGTGCTTTCCCCGCATTCCCTGTGCTGGACCGAGGACTTCACGCGGGACGTCGCTGCCAGCGCCATTGGGTCAATCCTGGCGGTCGCGGCAGGGGAGCGCCCTGCCAACGTCCTGAATCCGGAGGTCTTCGCGACCGCGGCCTTCGCCGCGAAGCGCCCGTAACCCGGGGGTGTGACCTTGACAACATCCCTATAGATAGTAAATCCTATAGGAAACAGGATTCCACGAAGGAGTGAACCCATGGCCTATACAGCCGAAAACTGGCCCATCACCGCAGCGCTCCTGCAGTTCCCGGGGACCGACGCGCAGGGCAGCCACATCAACGACGCCGACGCCTCCGCCTGGGCCGAGGTCCTCAGCGAGGTCAAGGACGCCGGCTTTGCCAATGCCGACCTCACGGACAGCTGGGTCCGCCCCGGCGACCTGAGCTCTCCGCGGCTTGCCGAGTTCAAGCAGACCGCGGACAACGTCGGCATCGGCATCCCCGTCATCTCGGCCATCCGCCGCAGCGTGATCGAGGAAGGCAACTGGGAAGCCAACCTGGCGTACAGCCACCGCACCATCGACGCCGCCGCCGAGCTGGGCTGCGAGGTCGTCTCGTTCGGACTGCACCAGGCCATCACCGCTGAGCAGCAGAAGCAGCTCTGGTTCTGGACCGTCGAAGGGTACAAGGACCCTGCAGGGGACAAGGAAACGTGGGGCAAGGCTGTGAGCCGCCTGCGCGAACTCGGCCAGCACGCGGCCGAGGTCGGTGTCCTGCTCTCGCTCGAAATGTACGAGGACACGTACCTCGGCACCGCGGATTCCTCCGTTCAGCTGGTCCAGGACATCGGCCTGGCCAACGTCGGCATCAACCCGGACATCGGCAACCTCATCCGGCTGCACCGCCCGATCGAGGACTGGCGCGAGATGGTCGCCAAGACCCTCCCGTACTCCAACTACTGGCACATGAAGAACTACATCCGCGACGAGGACGTCGCCCGGGACACCTACGTGGCGATGCCGGCCCCGATGGAAAGCGGCCTCATCAACTACCGCGAGGCGTTCAAGACCGCGCTCTCCGTCGGCTTCCAGGGCATCCTGTGCACCGAGCACTACGGCGGCGACGGCCTCAGCGTCACGGCCAGCAACCAGGACTACCTCCGCCGCCAGGTCCTGCCGAAGACCGACGGCTACGCCCTCGGCAGGAGCCAGGTGGCCCAGGGCCGGCAGTTGCCGGCAGCCACGGCACTCGCCAGCGCCTGAACGGGCGCCGACACCGGGGCGTGGTGCGGCCGTCAAGCCACTTGGGGGCGGCCGCACCACCCCACCTCTCTACCCACAGCATTAGTTCTCCAACACGGATTCAATGAGGAACCATGACCCAGATCTTCGACAATCCCGCTGATTTCGCGGATGAGGCACTGGACGGCTTCGTTGCGGCCAACCGCGGCTACGTGGCCCGAGTCGACGGCGGCGTCGTCCGCTCCACCGAAGTCCCCTCCGGGCAGGTGGCCCTGGTGGTCGGCGGCGGCTCCGGGCACTACCCGGCCTTCGCCGGCCTCGTCGGGCCCGGACTGGCCACCGCCTCGGCCTGCGGCAACATGTTCGCCTCGCCCGCGGCCGGCCAGGTTTACCGCGTGGCCAAGACGGCCAACGCCGGCGGCGGCGTGCTGCTGAGCTACGGCAACTACGCCGGCGACGTCCTGCACTTCGGCCAGGCCCAGCTGCGCCTCAACGCCGAAGGCATCGAAACCCGCACTGTCCTGGTCACCGACGACATCGCCAGCGCCCCGCTGGAGCAGATCGAGAAGCGCCGCGGCATCGCCGGGGACCTGACGGTCTTCAAGATCGCCGGCGCCGCCGCAGAGGCGGGACTGAGCCTGGACGACGTCGAACGGCTGGCCATCCGGACCAACTACCGCACCCGGTCCCTCGGCGTGGCCTTCGACGGCTGCACGCTGCCCGGCGCGGAGGCCCCGCTGTTCTCTGTCCCCGCGGGGCACATGTCCCTGGGCCTGGGCATCCACGGCGAACCGGGCATCTCCGACCACCCCATGCCCACCGCCTCCGAACTGGCCGAACTCCTGGTCAGCCGGCTCCTGGCCGACAAACCGGACGACGCCGGCACCCGCGTGGTCGCAATCGTCAACGGCCTTGGCACGGTCAAGTACGACGAACTCTTCCTGCTGTTCGGCAAGATCGAGAAACTCCTCACCGCGGCCGGGCTCACCGTCGTCGAACCCGAATGCGGCGAGCTCGTCACGAGCCTGGACATGTCCGGGCTGTCCCTGACCCTGCTGTGGCTGGACGAGGAACTCGAACAGTACTGGGCCGCCCCGGCCGACACCCCGGCGTTCCGCAAGGGAAACCTGGCACCCCGTGCCCGCCGCGAACTCGCCGGTCCGGACGCCGAAGAGACCGCCGACGTCGAACGGCCCACCGCCGCGGCGGCAGCCCTCGGCCGGCTGGCCGCCGACTTCCTCGGCCAGGCGCGGGACGTGGTGGTCGAGCACGAGGAAGAACTGGGCCGTCTGGACGCCGTCGCCGGCGACGGCGACCACGGGATCGGCATGCGCCGCGGCGTGGACGCGGCAGTCACCGCGGCCGAACAGGCTGCCGCGAACGACGGGGGCGCCTCGCCGTCGCGGGTCCTGACCGCTGCGGGGGAGGCCTGGAGCGAACGCGCCGGCGGCACCTCGGGTGCGCTCTGGGGCTCGGCGATCATCGCCGCCGGACAGGCCCTGGGCAACCAGGACAGCTACAGCGGCGAGGACGCGGCCGCCGCGGTCACGGCCTTCGTGGATGCCATCACCGCGCTCGGCAAGGCCGAGCCGGGGGACAAGACCATGGTGGACGCCCTCTTGCCGTTCCAGGACGCTTTCCTCACCGCATTCGACGCCGGCACACCAGTGGCCGGTTCCCTCGCGGCGGCGGCGGCCGCCGCCACAGCCGCCGCAGAGCGGACCGCCGGGCTGCGTCCGCTCAAAGGCCGGGCCCGCCCGCTCGCCGAGAAGAGCCTCGGCCACCCCGACCCCGGAGCGGTGTCCTTCGCCCTCATCGCGACCCGGATATCCACCCACACCGACACCGCAGACACAGGATCCCGGCCCGGCACCCCCGAGCCGGCGGAACAAGGAGCACAAGCATGAGCACAGCAACAGGCTGGCGCGTGGTCATCGGCAACGATGAGGCCGGCGTCGAATACAAGAACGCGCTGAAGGCGCTCCTCGAAGCCGACCCCCGCGTGGCGTCCGTGCAGGACGTGGGAGTCGGCGCCAATGACTCCACCGCCTATCCGCACGTCGCCGTCGACGCGGCCCGCAAGATCGCCGACGGCGACGCCGACCGGGCGCTGCTGATCTGCGGCACCGGCCTGGGCGTGGCGATCGCGGCCAACAAGGTCCCCGGCATCCGCGCCGTCACGGCCCACGACAGCTACTCCGTGGAGCGGTCCGTCCTGAGCAACAACGCCCAGGTGCTCACGCTGGGGCAGCGCGTCATCGGGCTGGAACTGGCCAAGAAGCTCGTGGGCGAATGGCTGAGCCACCGCTTCGACGAAAACTCCTCCTCCGCCGCGAAGGTGGACGCCATCTGCTCGTACGAACCCGAATACACGAAGGCAGTCTGAACATGACCGAATCAACAGCAACCGCAGCCGCCATCAACGCCGCCCGCAAGATCGCCGTCGTCGGCTCCGGCTACATGGGTGGCGGGATCGCACAGGTCCTGGCACTCGGTGGCGCC
Source organism: Arthrobacter sp. 10N44_2 (assembly GCF_056394385.1). Lineage (NCBI taxonomy): Bacteria > Bacillati > Actinomycetota > Actinomycetes > Micrococcales > Micrococcaceae > Arthrobacter > Arthrobacter sp. 10N44_2. Next base: position 124,129 of record NZ_JBFTHT010000010.1, read on the forward strand.
CGGGTGGCGCTCGCGGATGTGTCCGCGGAAGTAGCCCAGAAGAATTACGAGCGGCTCCTGGCCGAATCCGACGAATTCGTTGCCGCCGGGCTCTTCCCGGAAGGCGCCACCGCAATCCTGAAGGAAAACCTCTGGCCCGCCAAGGACATCGAGGAGGCCGTGGCGGACGCCGACTTCATCGAAGAAGCCGTCCCCGAGGTCATCGAGATCAAGCACCAGACTCTCGCCCGCATCAGCGCGGCCGCCCGCCCGGACGCCATCATCGGGTCCAACACGTCCACGATTTCCATCGCGGACCTGTCCGAGCCGGTCACCAACCCGGAACGCTTCCTGGGCGTGCACTTCTCCAACCCGTCCCCGTTCATCCCGGGCGTGGAAATCATCCCCCATGCCGGCACCTCGGCCGCGACGGTCGGCACCGTCCGCGACCTCGTGCACGCGGCCAACAAGCAGACCGCCGTCGTCAAGGACGTCACCGGCTTCGTGCTCAACCGGCTCCAGTACGCGCTGTTCCACGAGGCCGCCCAGCTGGTGGAACAGGAGATCGCGACCGCGGAGGACGTCGACACCCTGGTCCGCACCACCTTCGGCTTCCGGCTGCCGTTCTTCGGGCCCTTCGCCATAGCCGACATGGCCGGGCTGGACGTCTACAACTTCTGCTACAAGTCCCTCCAGACCGATTTCCCGGAACGGTTCGCGACGCCGAAGATCCTCACCGACCTGGTGGAGGCCGGAAAGCTGGGCACCAAGACCGGCGCGGGCTTCCTGAACGTCCCGGCGGAGCGCACGCCGGAACTGATCGCCTACCGGAACAAGGCGTACGTGGCCATGCAGAAGCTCATCGACGAGCTCGGCCCCGCCCCCATCAGCTGATTCCCGTTCCCGTCTTCATCAAGGAGTACCCATGAGCACTTTTCCCACAGAACGCACCGCCATCATCACCGGCGCCGTGTCCGAGCGCGGCATCGGCCGCGCCACCGCCAGCTACCTGGCCGCACAGGGCTGGAACATCGGCATCATCGACCTCGATGACGCACTCTGCAAGGCGGCGGCCAAGGAACTGGCAGCCGAGCACGGCGTCAAGGCCTTCGGCGCCGGCGCCAACGTTTCCGACGAAGGCTCGGTCCGCGCGGCAATCGACGCCATCGAGGCGGAACTGCCGCAGATCGTTGCGCTCGCCAACGTGGCCGGCGTCAGCTCTCCGGTGCCCTACCTGGAACTCGACGCCGCCGAATGGGACCGGGTGCTGAACATCAACCTCAACGGCGTCCACTACGCCACCCGCCGCGTCGCGGAATCCATGGTGAACAACAGGATCGGGCGCATCGTGAACATCTCCTCTGTCTCCGCGCAGCGTGGCGGCGGCACCTTCTCCAAGACGCCGTACTCCGTGGCGAAAGCCGGCGTGATCGGCCTGACCCGGGCCACGGCCCGTGAACTGGGCGAATACGACATCACGGTCAACGCCATCTCACCCGGGCCCATCGACACCGACATCATGGGTGGCACCCTTAGCGAGGAACGCAAAGACGAACTCACCAAAGACCTCGTGGTCAACCGGGTCGGCTCCACCCGGGACATTGCAGCAGCCATCGCCTTCCTCATCAGCGAGGACGCCGGCTACATCTCCGGCCAGACGCTGAATGTGGATGGCGGACTCTACATGCACTAAGGAAGAAGCCTCGTGGCACAACACACCCAAACCCGCGCGTCCGGATTCGCAGCCTGGAGCAAAGGACGGAAGATCTACCTCGCCGTCGGGATCCTGGCCTGCGTGGCCGGCGTCCTGATGATGGTTTTTTCGCGCTAGTTTTCTCCGGCCGGAGCCGACCTGGCCTGCCTTGGCTCGGCCTCATCCGGCCACTTTCATGCAACTGATTCACCCCCCTGAGTTACACCACTGATTGCTCGACGAGGAGTTTTTTGATGACCGTAACAACAACGTCCACCCGGGACCTACTGGAGACACCGGTCCTAAAATCGGCCATCTCCAAGGCCTCCCGCCGGCTGATGCCCATGCTGGTGATCCTGTATGTGGTCGCCTTCCTGGACCGCACCAACGTCGGCTTCTCCGAAGCTGCCCTGGGCGTGGACAAGGGCATTAGCGCCGGCGCCTTCGCCCTGGGCGCCGGGATCTTCTTCATCGGCTACGCCCTGTTCGAGATCCCGAGCAACCTGCTCCTGACCAAGTTCGGCGCCAAGGTATGGCTGGCCCGCATCGCCATCACGTGGGGCATCGTCTCGGCCTGCTTCGCGTTCGTGCAGGGTGAGACGTCCTTCATCATCCTGCGGTTCCTGCTGGGTGTCACCGAAGCCGGGCTGTTCCCCGGCGTCATCATGTTCCTGGCCGCGTGGTTCCCCAACAAGGTCCGCGTCAAAATGTTCGCCATCTTCTACCTGGCCCAGCCGTTCTCCCAGATGCTGGGCGCCCCGCTCTCCGGCTGGCTGATCAACATCGGCGACCAGGTGCCCGGCGTCCAGGGCTGGCAGGTCATGTTCTTCGTCGAGGGAATGCTGGCGGTCGTCGCCGGCGTCGCCGCGTACTTCTTCCTGATCAACAGCCCGCAGGACGCCAAGTTCCTGGACAAGGACGAGAAGAACGCGCTCCTGGAGGTCATGGCGCTCGAGGACACCGTCAAGGAAGAGTCCGGGCCGCGCGGCGTCCTGGCGGCCATGAAGAACGGCAAGGTCTGGTACTTCACCGTCATCTACTTCTGCCTGCAGATCGCCGTCTACGGCGTCACCTTCTACCTCCCGCAGCAGGTCGCCCAGCTGACCGGCCAGAAGGTGGGCATCGCCGTCGGCCTGATGGCAGCCATCCCGTGGTTCTTCGGCATCTTCGCCTGCTACTTCATCGGCAAGGCCGCGAACACCGTGATCCGCCGCCGGGTCTGGGGCACCGGGCTGTTCATCTCCACCGGACTCTGCATCTTCGGCTCCGCGTGGGCCGGCGCCAACCACATTCCGGCGCTCGGCATCATCTTCATCACCCTCGCCGTGTGCTCGTTCCTCTCCATCGGCCCCATCGCGTGGTCCTACCCGACGGCGTTCCTCACCGGAACCGCCGCGGCCGCGGGGATCGGCCTGATCAACTCGCTCGGAAACCTCGGCGGCTTCGTCGCGCCGATCCTGCGCACCTCGGTCAACCAGATGACCGCCTCGGAGACCGGGACCATGGGCGTCTATGCCCTCGGCGTGCTCCCGTTCCTGGCAGCGGCCATGATGTTCGCGACCCGCCGCTTCAAGAACAAGGCCGACGAGCTGCTGGAGCAGTAAAGTCTCCCGGCCTCACTTCCAGCGCGACGTCCAGCGCCCATCCACTGGATCCAGCAGAAAGCACCAACACATGCAGCAGAACCCCGGCAGCCAGACCTCCAACACCCGCATCCTGGTGGGGGTCAGCACGAAGATGTACCTCGGCTACCGGGACAGCCTGGACTGGCTCGAGCGGCTGCAGCACGAAGTGGACACCCGCCCGGCCCTCGCGGCCGGGCGGGTTGTCCCGTTTGTCATCCCGTCCTTCCCCGTCCTGCCCGCGGCGGCCCGGCTCCTGGCGGGTTCGCCGCTGCTGCTCGGTGCGCAGAACTGCGGCTGGGCGGACGGGCCCTGGACCGGGGAAGTGGCCCCGTCCATGCTGGCGGAACTCGGCGTCCGGCTCGTGGAGATCGGCCATGCCGAACGCCGGCAGCACTTCGGCGAGGACGACGCCATGGTGGCCCTCAAGGTCCGGGCCGCGGACGACGCCGGGATCACCCCGCTGCTGTGCGTGGGGGAGCGCGACGGCGGGCAGCCGGCGGCCGCGGCGGACTTTGTGTTCCGCCAGATCGAGTCGGCCGTCGACGGCGACTGGGACCTCGCCGGCCGTCTGGTGGTGGCCTACGAACCGGTTTGGGCCATCGGCGCGGCCGAGCCGGCCGCCGCCGCGTACGTGTCCGACGTCGTCAGCCGGCTCCGGGACCAGCTCACCGCCGCCGGCGTGCCAGGGTTGCCGGTCATTTACGGCGGATCGGCGAAGCCCGGACTGCTGCCCACGCTTGAGGGTCTCTCGGGCCTGTTCCTGGGCCGGATTGCACACGACCCCGTGAATTTCGGCGCCGTGCTGGATGAGGCACTCCTGCTGGCCGAGGGCTTCACTGCACCGGAACCAACCCCCGTGGGACATGTCCAGCCTTGACCGCGTGCGACGGGCATGATGCCTAGATGTCCCTTGGTCGAGGGCAAGAATGAGCATGTCCCGTGGGGTGGCTGGCGAGGAATGGACATGTTCCGTTGGGTGGGTGGCGAAGAGTGGACATGTCCGGCCCTGGCCGCGTGCGACGGGCATGATGCCTAGATGTCCCTTGGTCGAGGGCAAGAATGAGCATGTTCCGTGGAGTGGTCAGCGAAGAGTGGACATGTCCGGCCTTGGCCGCGTGCGACGGGCATGATGTCTAGATGTCCCTTGGTCGAAGGCAAGAATGAGCATGTCCCATGCTGTGGCCATCGAAGAATGGGCATGTTCCGTGGAGTGGGCAGTGAAGAGTGGACATGTCCGGCCTTGGCCGCGTGCGATGGGCATGATGCCTAGATGTCCCTTGGTCGAGGGCAAGAATGAGCATGTCCCAGGCTGAGGCCACCGAAGAATGAGCATGTCCCTCGTCGGACGGTGCGGCAAAGACAGTTAGGCGCGGACTGACCTCTGGCACAGGCCGATGAAGCCGCCCAGCTGCTCCAGACCTTCGGGGTGGGCGGGGAGGTAGTTGGTTAGTTCGGGCGCGCGGACGATCACGGCACGCCGTTGGCCGCGGGACACCGCCACATTGATCCGGTTCCGCGAGAGCAGGAACTCCATGCCCCGCGGAGCCTCGGCCACCGCAGAACATGCCATGGACACAATCACGACCGCGGCCTCCTGGCCCTGGAACTTATCCACGGTCCCCACCCGCACGCCGGCGAGATTCGCGGCGTCCAGGGCATCGCGGATGACGTTGACCTGCGCGTTGTAGGCAGCCACCACCAGAATGTCGGCCGCCTCCAATGGCCGGGCTCCGTCTGCGGTGTGCCAGGAAAGGCCCAAATGGCGGCGCACCTGCGCGAGGACCTCGGCAGCCTCCTCGGCCGACGACGTCGTGTTCCCGCTGTGCGGCACCATCACCGTCTCAATCCCCGCGGGCACACCTTCCAGAAGGCGCAGATCCGCGGGCGGGGCGGAACGTAACCGGCCTTCGTAGGACAACTCCGAGACGGCCAGGCACAGCTCTGAGTTCATCCGCCACGAGTCGGCCAAGAAGTAGCCAAGCTCGGGCGGCAGCGTGGCGTGGCCTGCGGAAATCCAGCCCAGGGCAGACTCGTCGACCGGCTCGGGGTGCCTGCCCTGGCTGACCTGCGGCAGCTGCTGCGGGTCGCCGAGCAAGAGCAGCCGGCTGCTGGCCTGGGCCACGGCAAGGGTGTTGGCCAGCGAGAACTGGCCGGCCTCGTCAATCACCAAGAGGTTCAGGGAGCCGGCCGGGACGGTGGCGCCGGTCATGGTCCACGCCGTGCCACCGACGAGGGCGCCTCCAGGCGCACCCAACAGCTCCGCAACGTCCTTGCCGGTGCGCCGGGCCCACGGCAGGGCGTCGTTGTGCTTCACGTCTTTTGCCACCAGCGCCGGGTCGACCCCGGCCTTCGTGACGGCGGTCTTCAGCAGGTTCTCCACCACCGCATGCGACTGGCCGACGACGCCGACTTTCCAGCCACGGGCCACGAGCCGGGCGATGACGTGGGACCCCACATGGGTCTTGCCCGTTCCGGGCGGACCCTGCACCGCCAGGTAGGAGTGGTCAAGGGCCAGCACGGCCGCCGTGATGGCTTCAATGAAGCGGTCCGGTCCGGCACCAGGCTGCGGCAGTGAAGCTCCGGCGGCCAGCCTCGGCGGCTGACGCCGGACGAGGTCAAGCGCAGGATGGCGGGGGAAGGAGCCGGACCCCAGGCCGGCGACCACCGTGTCAGCAAGGGCTGCCAGTGCTTGCTCGAGGCTCTTGGTGGCGAGGGGTTGGTCTTCCGTCAGCGCAATGGGGAGGTCATTGTAGGGCGGTATCTTCCGGTGCAGCCGGTCCCGGATGATGACGGTGTCCTTGCCGTCCTCATGCCCCAGCTCCAGGACCTCCGTGCCGAACCATCCGCTCCGCCCGGTTCCGTTCTTGCCGGTACCCTCCAGCCCGACGGGAAGAGGCAGCTCGTACATGCGGAACCATTTGCTGCCCTCGCGGAGGTCCGACCCGGGACTCACGGAGCCGGACAGCTTGACCCGCCGCTCCGGAAGTTTGGTCCCCGCCTGTTGCCAGTCGTCGAGGAGTTCCGCGGATTCGACGAGGAAAACGTTCCGGTCCCGTTCGTGCGTGTCCGGACCGTGCTCACACCGGTCGAAGTGCGCCCACCAAAACGACTTGCGCTCCCGGCGGTGATAGCTCACGGCCGCGGCCAGCATGGCGACGGCCTTACGGTCGTCCTCGGACAAGCCGCCGCCCGGCTCAGCAAATTCCATCAGTGCCAGCTCAGCCGGGGCCAGCGCGGCATCGGCTCGTGCCGAGCCGACGTCGTCGGGGCCGTCCTCCGCGCCGGACGCCGCGCCCGCCTCCGCACCGGACGCCGCGCCCGCCTCCGCGCCGTGCTGCTCCAGCCGGCGTTCCTTGGCCAGCCCGAGCAGCCAGTTCCGGAGCTCCAGCGTGGAGAGGCAGTCGTATTCGTTGTAGTCGGAGATCCCGGCGAGGATTTTGGCCGCCTCGTCGGGCCGCTCATTGTCTCTCGCGTCGCAGAACCGTGCATAGGCAATCACGGAGGCGCCGGCGTCCTTCACTTCGCCAGTTCGAAGGTTCGCCCCCATGTAGAGCGGCTCGAGCTTCTTGATGCTGTAAGAGTTCTCGGAGATCCTGATGCTGTTCCGGACCGTTTGGTACAGGTCCACCAGCAGGCCTTCGCGGAGCCACTCGTCCACGATGTCCTCCCCGGCAACGTGCATCACCGAGAGTTTCCGAAGCGCCGTTTTTTCATACGGTGCGTAGTGGTAGACGTGCATGTCCGGGTGGTCCCGCCGGCGTTTCTCGACATAGTCAAGGAAATCGAGGAACGCCTGCTTCTCCGCCTCCCGGCTGTGGGCCCAGAATGGCCGGAAAATCCCCGGACTGCCGGGCTCGGTGGGCGCCTCAATCACGCCGAACAGGTACTCGAGCCCCCACACTCCCGTGGCGCGGTCCTGCCACAGCGGATCGCCTTCGAAGTCGAAGAAAATATCGCCCCGGCTCGGTGGGGGCAGCTCGGCCAAGGTGTTCCCGGGCAGGACGCCGTAGCGGATGGTGTGCTCTTCGCCGTCCTTGCGGTAGCAGACTTCGCCGTCGGCAGGGCCAACGCCGCTCTGCATCCGCGCCTGTTCCTGCAGGCGCAGGAGCGTAGGTGTGGGCTTGGTGAGGGTCGCTTGCGCCAGGTCAGTGACTGAACTAATCCCACGTTCGTGGAGGTTCTTGCGCTGCACGGAGTTCATCCGGGCCACGAGGAGGAGATCGTCGGTGGCTTTGACTTGCTCCTGGCAGTAATCGCAGCGGCCACAGGCGGTGAGCCCGGGCGCGCCCCAGCCCACTGTTCCCGGCTGTGCGATGTGCGCGGCGGTCAGCGCGAGGAAACGCTCGCGGCGCTCGCGGAAAACCGGCAGGATCTCGGAGAGTTTGTGGTGGCTTCGCACGTAGTCGAATCCGCCACCGGGCAGCTGCACCGTCGAGCCAAGGACGAGTGTCACCGCCGGGTCCACCGGGATCCCGGCCTTCAGCAGCTGGTCGCCGTAGGCGGCCAGCTGGAGCAGAGCCGTCACCTTTGCGTGGCGGGCGAGCTTGGTGTCGAACACGGCGTAGCTGCCGTCGGACTGCCGCACGAGGAAGTCGGAGCGGCCGTGGAACTGGCCGTCGAAGAAGGCGGCCTGGAAGACGACGTCGGCTCCCGCGCGCAGCGCCCCAATGGACTCGGCGTGCTTGGCCGCCAGCGTGGCGCGGTCCATGGCCTCGGCCGGGACGACGTCGTACACTCCGTGCCCGGTGGCCGGATCCCAGTCGCCAAACTTCGCCACGAAACCGCCGAGGACCTTGCGCTCGTGGAGGTCACCCAACACCGCTGCATGCTTGAGCATCTCGTCGTCTTCGAACGTAGCCCTGGGGGACCGGCCCAGCTTCTCGTCCAGTTTCCGCAGCAGCTGATACTCGCAACTCGCTGCCACCACGAGGTCGCTCGCGGAGTAGACCAGATCCGGTGATGTGCCCGGTACCTCAGGTTCAAGAAAAAACACTGTGCCCCCGTTGCTGGTGCCCCGTTGTTGGTGCCTCCGCTATTCAAGCTATCAAAGCCCTCTGACAGTCAAACACGGGACCGGAACCAGGCAATGTCCTCTGGTTCCTGTCGCAGGACCGGCGTAGGGTCTGAGGACTATGACCGAACAGCAACCGTATGAGCTGGTCCGGCGCTACGCGCACTTCGAGCTGCGCCGCTATCCCGCGTACGCCGTAGCGGAAATAGAGGTCAAAGCGACCTTCGACCGCGCCGGGAATGCCGCTTTCCGGCACCTGTTCAACTACATCAGCGGCAGCAACACGGCGCAACGGAAGCTGGCGATGACGGCCCCGGTGATCCAGGGGCCCGGGCCGTCGCAAAAGCTGGCGATGACCGCGCCGGTATTGCAAAGCGGCCCGCTGCCGGGAAGCGCAGAGCCCGCTGATTTCATCGTGGCCTTTGTGCTCCCCGCTGGGGTGACGGCGGAGACGGCGCCGGTCCCGGCGAACCCAGACGTTAGAGTCCGGGCCCAGCCAGGTTCCCTGGCAGCCGCCCTTCGGTTCTCCGGCAGCGGGTCGGAGGCGGCCTTTGTACGGCGAAACGATGGCCTCCAGGAGGCACTGAAGCTAGCCGGGCTGAAGCCTGTGGGGCCGCCACGATTCGCCCGTTTTGATCCGCCGTTCAAGCCGTGGTTCCTGCGCCGCAACGAGGTTGTTCAGGACGTGCAGGAGCCCTTTACTCCTCCGGGCGAGCCCGGCCGCTGACCGGGGTAAGGCAAAATGGTTTGGTGACCCAACACCCGCAGCGCCCCGCCTCACCCGCCTCGCCCGCCTCCGGCCCGTCCGCGAAGACCGGCTCACCACAGACCGGCACGCCGCACACCCAGGAGTCCGGCATCGCCGCCCAGATCGCCGGCGAGCTCGGCGTTCTGCCGTGGCAGGTCAAGGCCGCCGTGGATCTGCTCGACGCCGGGTCCACAGTGCCCTTCATCGCCCGCTACCGGAAGGAAGCGACCGGCACCCTGGACGATACCCAGCTCCGCGAGCTGGAGGAGCGGCTGCGCTACCTGCGCGAGCTTGAGGACCGCCGCCGGAGTATCCTCGAGGCGATTGCCGCCCAGGGCGCGCTGACCCCGGAACTGCAGGCCGCCGTCGTCGGCGCCGACACTAAGTCGCGGCTGGAGGACATCTACCTCCCGTTCAAAACCAAGCGGCGCACCAAGGCGCAGATCGCCCGCGAAGCCGGACTGGAGCCGCTCGCCGACGCCCTGCTCAAGCGCCCCGAACTGGACCCGGAGCGCGAGGCGGCCAAGTACCTCAACGCCGAACACTCGATCGGGGACCCGGCCGCGGCGCTCGCCGGTGCCCGCTCCATCCTGGTGGAACGCGTAGCGCAGGACGCTGACCTGGCCGCCACGCTCCGGGAACGGCTGTGGACCCAGGGCCGGATGGTGTCCCGGGTGAAGAAGGGCAAGGAATCCGAGGGCCAGAAATTCAAGGACTACTTCGAGTTCTCCCAGCAGCCGGCCGGAATGCCCTCGCACCGTGTCCTGGCGCTGCTGCGCGGAGAAAAGGACGGCGCGCTGGAGCTGGACCTCGCCGAGGCTGATCCGAACGACGACGCCGCCCTCACTGCCGCGCGCGGCCGGTACGAGGCGGCCGTGGCCAGGTTCCTCGGGGTTGCCGACCGCGGCCGGCCCGCCGATGCCTGGCTGCTGCAGACCGCGCAGCTGGCCTGGCGCTCGCGCGTCTTGGCGCGGCTGACGGCAGACCTGCGCAGCCGGATGTTCGCCGCCGCCGAGGACGAGGCCGTGCGTGTGTTCGCCGCGAACCTGCGCGATGTGCTGCTCGCCGCGCCGGCCGGGAACCGCGCCACCCTGGGCCTGGACCCGGGACTGCGCACCGGCGTCAAGGTCGCCGTGGTGTATGGCACCGGCAAGGTGGTCGCGACGGACACCGTCTACCCGCACGCCCCGGCCCGGAAATGGGACGAGGCGCTGCGGACCCTCGTGGGCCTCGCCACGAATCACGGGGTCGAACTCGTCGCGATCGGCAACGGCACCGCGTCGAGGGAGACGGACAAGCTAGCCGCCGAACTGCTCAAGCAGCTCTCCTCCGGGCCGGAAAACAAGCCGCAGAAAATTGTGGTGTCCGAGGCCGGGGCGTCCGTGTATTCGGCGTCGGCGCTCGCCGCGGCGGAGCTGCCCGGCATGGATGTGTCCCTGCGCGGCGCCGTCTCGATCGCCCGGCGGCTGCAGGACCCGCTCGCGGAGCTGGTGAAGATTGAGCCGAAGTCGATCGGCGTCGGGCAGTACCAGCACGACGTCACGGCCGCGAAGCTGGACCGCAGCCTGGACGCGGTGGTCGAGGACTGCGTGAACGCGGTGGGCGTGGACGTCAACACCGCCTCGCCCGCACTGTTGAGCCGGGTGGCCGGGGTCGGGCCGCTGCTGAGCGAGAACATTGTGGCGTATCGGAACGAGCACGGGCCCTTCGCCAAGCGCAGCGAGCTGAAGAAGGTCCCGCGGCTGGGCGCCAAGGCGTTTGAGCAGTGCGCCGGCTTCCTGCGGATCACCGGGGGAGCGGAGCCGCTGGACGCCTCCAGCGTGCATCCGGAGGCCTACCCCGTGGCCCGGAAAATCAAGGCGACTGCCGGTAAAGCGCCTGCTGCGGGAAGCTTTGCGGCGCTGAATCCGCAGGACTTCGTGGACGGCTCCTTCGGCCTGCCCACCGTGCAGGACATCATCGCCGAGCTCGAGAAGCCCGGCCGTGACCCGCGTCCGGCCTTCGCGGCGGCAGCGTTTTCTGAAGGCATCGAGAAGATCTCGGACCTCAGGCCCGGCATGGTGCTGGAGGGAACGGTGACCAACGTGGCCGCGTTCGGCGCGTTCGTCGACGTCGGGGTGCACCAGGACGGGCTTGTGCACGTCTCGGCCCTGGCCAACCGCTTTGTCTCCGATCCCCGTGAAGTGGTGAAGTCCGGGCAGGTGGTCCGGGTCAAGGTGCTGGAGGCGGATCCGGAGCGGAAGCGCATCTCGCTCACCCTCAGGCTCGACGACGAACCGGCCTCCGGCGGTCGTGCGGCGGGCGGCCGCAGTGCCGGAGATCGCCCGGCCGGCGGTCGTGCGGACTCGCGGCCGGAACGTCCGCGGCAGCCGGCGGCGCAGGCGCAGTCGACCCAGTCGTCGACCCAGCCGTCGAATCAACCGTCCGGAAGGCAGCCGTCCGGGAAACCGGCAGCCGACCGGCGGACGCCGGGCAGGCAACCGCAGAAGCCGGCCCCCACGCCGTCGCCGGTCAACACCGCGATGGCCGAGGCACTCCGGAAGGCCGGCCTGGGCAAGTAGCGCCCGGTGCGGCTGCCGCACCACCGTTCGTCGCGGATTCCCTACCGCTTGGCGCATAAGTAGTACGTTTGCTGACGATCTGCACCATGATTGCCGGAGGCAACGGCCCTCTACCGGAAGCTCGGTCAGAGGCCCTGGCAGAGGGCCGTTTCCGCAATGTGCTGGACACCGATGTCCGTTGACGAGCAGGGGAGTACTTATGGGTTTGCTGGACCGCGAACGAACCATCGCCCCGCCGGGATTTAACCGGTGGCTCGTCCCCCCGGCAGCCCTCGCGGTGCACCTGTGCATCGGCCAGGCCTACGCGACGAGCGTCTACAAGACCGCGCTGGTGAAGCACTTCGGCGCGAGCCTGACCGAGATCGGCGTGATCTTCTCCGTTGCGATCGTGATGCTGGGCCTCTCGGCCGCCATCATGGGCACCTGGGTGGACAGGAACGGGCCCCGCAAGGCGATGTTCACCTCCGCCGCGTTCTGGGCGAGCGGCTTCCTGATCGGCTCCCTGGGCATCTTCAGCCACCAGCTCTGGCTCGTCTACCTCGGCTACGGCGTCGTCGGCGGCATCGGACTGGGGATCGGTTACATCTCCCCGGTCTCCACCCTGATCAAATGGTTCCCGGACCGGCCCGGACTGGCCACGGGCATGGCGATCATGGGGTTCGGCGGCGGCGCCCTGATCGCCAGCCCGGTCTCCACGGCCCTGCTCAAAATGTACGATCCCAACTCCGGGGCCAAAGGCTGGGTGGCCAGTGGTGAGTCGGTGGGCAAGCTCTTCCTGACCCTCGCCGTCGTCTATCTGGCCTACATGATGTTCGGCGCGTTCACCATCAGAGTTCCGGCCGAGGGCTGGAAACTGGCAGGTTTCGACCCCGCAAAGGTCAAGGCCGCCTCGCTGGTCACCACGGACAACGTCTCCGCCCGGAACGCGGTCAAGACCAGGCAGTTCTGGCTCGTCTGGATCGCCCTGTTCTGCAATGTCACGGCAGGGATCGGCATCCTTGAGCAGGCCGCTCCGATGATCCAGGACTTCTTCCGCCAGCCCGACGGCACGTCCCTGGCCAGCGCCGCAGTGGCCGCGGGCTTCGTGGGGCTGCTCTCGATCGGCAACATGTCCGGCCGCTTTGCCTGGTCCGCCACCTCCGATGTCACAGGCCGCAAGCGCATCTACATGGTCTACCTCGGCGTCGGCGCCGTGCTCTACACCGTGCTGGCGCTGGCCGGCTCTACGTCCACCGTCCTCTACGTGGCCCTCGCGTTCGTCATCATCTCCTTCTACGGCGGCGGGTTCGCGACGGCCCCCGCCTACCTGCGCGACCTCTTCGGCACGTTCCAGGTCGGAGCCATCCACGGCCGGCTCCTGACGGCCTGGTCCGCGGCGGGCATCGCCGGGCCGCTGATCGTCAACGCTTTCCTGGACGCGCAGGGCAAGCCCGGCGCGCTCAACGCCGCGTCCTACCAGCCCGCCTTGCTGACCATGGTGGGGCTGCTGGTGATCGGTTTCGTGGCGAACCTCTTGGTCACGCCGGTGGACGCACGATTCCACGAACCACGTCCTGGCCGCGTCCGGGCCGAAGAACCTGCCTTGGAGGGCTGAAATGAGTACTGCACAGAATTCGGTCACACCGTCCACCGGGAGGTTGGTCATCGCTTGGGGGCTTGTCGGCGTGCCGCTCGCGTATGGCGTCTATGAGACCCTCACCCGCGTGGCGGCCCTGTTTGGCTGACACCGTGGTGGCAGAAGTCTTCGGTGGTAGTTCGCGCGCGGTGAGTGTGCCGTTCACACGCCCGGAGGCGTTCACCACCCGCCCCACGCTGCAGGGCACGTTTGGGATGAGCGCGTCCACGCATTGGCTTGCGACGGCGGCGGCCCAGTCCGTGTTGGAGCGCGGCGGGAACGCCTTCGATGCCGCGGTGGCGGGAGCGTTCGTGCTCCACGTGGTGGAACCGCACCTCAACGGGCCCGGCGGAGACATGACCGGGATCTTCGTCACCGCGGACCGGCCGGAGCAGCCCATAGTCCTGATGGGGCAGGGCCCGGCGCCGGCCGGGGCCACCGTGCAGCACTACGTGGCCGAAGGCCTGGACCTCGTTCCGGGATCGGGTGCCCTGGCCGCCGCGGTGCCTGCCGCCGTCGACGCCTGGCTCCTGCTGCTGCGTGACCACGGGACGTGGGAGCTGGACGCGGTCCTGGACTTCGCGATCGGCTACGCGCGGGACGGGCACCCGATGCTCGGCCGGGTCGGAACCACCATCGCGGCCGTGTCCGCGCTGTTCGAGGCGCACTGGCCCACGTCCGCTGAGCTGTGGATGCCGGGCGGCCGAATCCCGGTTGAGGGCGAGCTGGTGTGGAACCCGGCCTATGCCCGCACCCTGGAACGGCTCGTGCAGGCCGGAGTCAGGGAATCCACCCGCGAGGCGGGAATTGATGCGGCCCGCCGCGAGTGGCGGGAGGGGTTCGTGGCCCGCGCCATGGTGGCGTCGGTTCAGTCCCCGCACCGGCATTCCTCGGGCACGGATCACCGCGGAGTGCTCGCCCTGGACGATCTCGCGGGATTCGAAGCCGGGTATGAGGCGGCCGCCACCGTCGAGTTCCGCGGCCACACGATCGCCAAGACCGGGCCGTGGGGCCAGGGGCCGGCGCTGCTGCAGACCCTGGCCATCCTGTCCGGCTTCGAGGACCGGTTCCTTGATCCGTCCACCGAGCTCGGGGCGCACACCATACTGGAAGCGCAGAAGCTCGCGCTCGCGGACCGGGAAGCTTACTACGGCGACACAGACGTGCCGCTCGATTACCTCCTGTCGGAGGACTACTGTGCCGGCCGCCGGGCCCTGATCACGGAACGGGCGTCCCACGAATTCCGGCCTGGCACCGTGCCCGGGCTGGAGCCGTACCGGCCACCACTGCGCACCAATTACACGCCGCCGGCGCTCGCGGGCCATGCCTCCGCGGCCGGACTCGGCGTCGGCGAGCCCACCGTGACACCCGCGGGGGAGACCCGCGGCGATACCTGCCATATCGACGTCGTGGACCGCTGGGGCAACATGGTCTCCGCCACGCCGTCCGGCGGCTGGCTGCAGTCCTCCCCGGCGATCCCGGAGCTGGGCTTCTGTTTGGGCACCCGGCTGCAGATGACCTGGCTGGAGCCCGGCACGCCGTCCACTCTGACGCCCGGCAAACGCCCGCGCACCACCTTGACGCCCACGCTCGTGCTGCGGCACGGCCACGCCGTGACCGCGCTGGGGTCGCCCGGCGGCGACCAGCAGGACCAGTGGCAGCTGCCGTACCTGCTGCGGACCATCGTGGGCGGGTATTCGCCGCAGCAGGCCATCGACGCACCGACGTTCCATACGACGTCGGTGCCCGGGTCCTTCTGGCCGCGCACCTGGGAGCCCGGTGGCGCCGTCGTCGAGGACCGGCTCGGTGAGGACGTCATCGCGGGGCTGGAACGCCGCGGGCATGTGGTCAGCCGGGCTGGTGACTGGGCGCTGGGGCGGTTGTCCGCCGTCGTGCGGGATCCTGAGACCGGGATCCTGCAGGCTGCCGCAAATCCGCGCGGTGCGCAAGGGTACGCCGCGGGCCGGTAGCGGTTGGCGGTGCGTAGCGGTGGAGCTGAGGAATGCTCGCTTCCTAGCCGGAAGCCTTGAGCCGGTCCATGAAGCGGAGCGACTCGGCAACTATCTGCTGCTGCGCCTCGTTGCGGCTGATGCCCGGCTCGCCGTCCCCGGGCTGCCCACCGTAGTCACCGAAGAACGCGTGCACGCCGCCCACAACCGTTGCGTAGGTGGTGGTTGGCGGGAGCAGGGACCTTGACGCCGCGATCTTGTCCGGCGTGCTCAGGCCATCGTTTGAGCCGGAGATGGAGAGCACCGAGAGGCCCTGCGCGTCCGCCATGTTCTCTGCGGGGTACGAAGCAAAGAGCAGCAGCCCGGCGACGTCGTGATTCGCCGCCGCGAAGGATGATGCGCTCACGCCGCCCAACGAATGACCACCGACGGCCCAGGAAGTGATTTCGGGATGCCGGTCCATGGCTGCACGGGCCTGGGTGGTGTCCAGCAGGGAGACGCCAAGGGGTGGTTTCAGGATGACGACTAGATGACCCGCGTCCGCGAGCGGCTGCAGCAGCTCCTGATAGGCGTGCGCGTCGACCCTGGCGCCGGGGTAGAAGACGAGACCCGTGGTGGCTTTGCCCGCCGGGGCAAGGGTGATCGAAGTGGCGTCTTCTGCAGCCTTTGGCCCGGCTGGCGCGGTCGCGGTGGGTCCATTGGCCGGGACCGCCTTCTCCCGGTCGGGTTGGTGGGGGAACGGGCTAAGCCACATCAGCGCCGCCACGAAACCGAGGACCGTGAGCCTGCCTGCGATCCCGCGGACCAACTGCCAGGTGGAAATGTCACCGCTACGCTGCTGTTTGCCGCCGAACCACCAGCGTCTGACCAGAATCAGCGCCCAAAGAATCCCCAGTGCGACGGCGGTCACCAGGAGAGTTGGCAGGGCGGGGTGGCCGCCGAGGACGGCCGGGTTGCTGAGCAGCATCCAGAGCGGGACCACTATCAGGGCGGCCGCCGCGAGAGCGCCGCTCCCGTTCAGGGTCGAGGACTTCCAGGAAGTGGGGTTGGGCCCTGTGGGGCCGGGGCCGGGGGTTTCGGTGTGGTTCGCAGGACGAAAAGGCTGGCCTTCCTTCACGGTTTGATGATATCCCCCGGCAGCGGAACCCAAAGGGGTCCGGGCGCGACAAAACCCCGTCACCGGCTCGATCAGCGGCCGCTGCGCCCCACCCACAGCCCATGCAGCAGCGGAAGCACCGACGCGATCATCAGGACATTGCCGAGCACCATGTCATCCGCGCGGACCACGGAGCCGGAAACCAGCAGGGCGCCGAAGATCAGCGCCGATGCCGATCGCTGCGCCGTGCGGTCAAGCCGTCCCAGCTGCCGCTCAAGGCGCGGATTTGCTACCGACAGTGAACCGTCCTCGAGCCGGGTTAGCAGCCCATCCAGACGTTTCGGCAGACCCAGCGCCATCCCGGCGGCATCGAGCGCCTGCTGGGCAACGTCCTGCACGATGTTGCCGCGCTCGTCGCGCAGCAGCTGCGCCGCATAGGGTTCGACCGAGTCCCACAGATTGAACCGGGCGTCCAGCGAGCTGCACACACCCGACGTCAGTGACATCGCCCGGATAATGAGCAGGAAGTTCTCCGGCATCTGGAACGGCAACGAGCGGACCACGTCACCGAACTCCACCGCAAAATCACGGAACTCCCGGGGGTCAACCTCGCGAAGCTCGGCGAAGCCCATCCCGCCAAAGCGGGCAAAGAGGTGCGTCATCGCCCGCTCAAGCTCGACCGTGTCGGCTGAGGGCACCAACACCCCCACGTCGCTGATCGCGGTCATCAACCCTTTGCCGTCACGCGAAGCGGCGGCGATGAGCAGCTTCCGCAGACCGCTGCGTGTGCTCGCCGGAACCTCGCCCATCATGCCGAAGTCGATGAATGTCAGCTTCCATGGGCGCTCCGTGGATGGATCGGCAACCGGCGTGACAAAGATGTTCCCCGGGTGCGGATCGGCGTGAAAAAATCCGCTCGTAAAAATCTGGTCGAACATGACCGAGGCAAAAACAGGGGCGACCTGGGCCGGATCGATGCCCGCCGCCAGCAGTGCCTCCGAGTCCGTGATCTTGATCGCCGTGACGTCTTCGAGGGTGAGCACGCGGCGGGTGCTCCGTTCCCAGACGACGTCGGGCACCTCCACCCGGCCGTCGTCGGCGAAATCGGCAGCGAACCGCCCCGAATTCGCCGCCTCATTCAGGTAGTCGATCTCCTCAAGACTGGTCTGCGCAAACTCCTCGACCAGGGCGGGCATGTCGGCACGATCGGACACCAGGCGCACGTGGCTGAGCCAGCCGCCCACTTTGCGCAGTGCCGCCAGGTCGACGTCGACAATGGCCTTGATGCCCGGCCGCTGCACCTTCAGCACCACGCGGTCGAGCCCGGTGTCGGCGGCGTCGCCCGGGCCAAGCCTCGCCCGGTGCGCCTGCCCGAGGGACGCTGCTGCGATCGGTGTCTCCTCGACCGAGGCGAACAACTGCTCCAGCGGCGCGCCCAGCTCAGCTTCGGCGAGGGCGCGGATCGCGGGGAACGAAACCGGAGGCACCTCGTCCTGCAGCCCCTCGAGTTCCTTGGTGATCTCGGGCGGCAGCACGTCGAGCCTGGAGGACAGGAACTGTCCGACTTTGATCATGAGGCCGCCGAGGTCCACCGCCAGCGCATGGAAGCGTTGCGCGAAGCGCCGCATCCTCTTCGCCCTGGTGCGCTCGGCAATCCGCACCAGCCCGATGCGGGGGAGGAACAGCTCGAACCACCAGGTCACCGCGAGATGCCATGCGGCGAAGCGCAGGATGCGGCGGTAACGGGCCCGGTGGCCCCGGGCGCCGGGTCCCGGAGCTGCCCGGTCCCGGCGAACCGACATCACCCCGGTCAGCCCTGGGCGAGGATCGCGTACAGCCGGCGGCGCGCGTCATCGAGCACCGCCACGGCTTCCTGCACCTGCTCCGGTGTGCCGGTGCGTCCCACCTGGGAGGCGGCCTGCGCGAGCTCGACGCCCGCCTTGGGCAGCGCCGCGAATCCCGAGCCCGACGCCGGACCCGTCGACTCCCAGGGCGCTGACGTACCGGCACCCGCCATCTCCTCGCGGCCCGCGTCCGTCAGGGAATAGATCTTGCGGCCGTTGGATTCCTCAGCACGGATAAGGCCCTCGTCGGCCAGCAGCTGGAGGGTCGGATAGACGGAGCCGGCGCTGGGCTTCCAGGTGCCGCCGCTGCGCTCCTCGATTTCACGAATAATCTGATAGCCGTGCATCGGCCGCTCGGCGAGCAGTGCCAGCACAGCCGAGCGCACCTCGCCACGCCCCGCCCGGGAACCCGAGCGCTTCTCGAACCTCGAACGCAACTCCTCTACGGCCTGCCACATGCCGTCGACATTGTTGCCGCGAAATCCGCCTGCCGGGTAAGAACTGCGCATCATGCTCTCCTCTGGACGACCGTGAACGATATACAACGATAGCCAACGATACACGCGCAAATTTGCGAAACCAAGAGCGCCGGCGATCCACATCTTGCATCGTGATCCGACAGCCGTCAGCGTTCCTTTTTTGCGGTTTCCCGGGCCTGCTGAGCGGGCTCACGGCGCTTACTTGCATGCTGCCAGGCCAGTCCTGCCTGAGTGCCCAAAATAAATCCACCGAACCATACGCTTTTCCTACTTCAGAATTGGTCGCCACGGTCGATCTGGAGATTTCGCGACGTGCAAATCACTAGCGCCGTTGAGCGCGGCGGCCGGCCTTTTGTCCTCGAAGCATTGCTGAGTATTCCCCCAACGCCTAACCCGGCACGACGATGGCCGTTGAGTACTCAACCCAATCCTCCCTCCGGCCCTCCCGAAAAAGGCGATCGGCAATCCGCTGACACTCCTGCAAGTCGCTCCAGGGGCTCCACTGATTCAGCATTGTGGTCAAAGGCCCATGTGGTTCAGAACGACTCCAACTTATGTCTGTAACTCGGAATCGCTGATTACTAATCCAGTGGGATACTCGACCCGTTTTTCCAACTCGCCGTCTCGGAACAAGCGGGCCGCGACGATCTCACATTCCTGCCAATCGCGACACCATTTAGTGGTTAGAAAGTGGTTAGGCGAGTGGCTTCTGCGTCGTTACCCGTCATCCATTCCGGGCCCAACGACGCTGATCCCGGGTTCCCGAGGAAATCTGCCAGAGCCGCCTCGACAGGTCCGAGGTCGTTAACGAACCGAGAAGGAATGAAGCCCGTCGCATCACCCATCGGCACATCCACCGATTCATCCTTCGCTTGTCCGGGCCGCAACAACACCGCCCAGGAACTCTCCTGGTCAGCATCAGCATTCCGGTGACAGACCATCCCCAGCCCAACACCACCGGCCACCTCAAAACGTGCCGACCCATGCTCAACAGCCAGCCGTCCACGCAACTTCCCGTCCAAGGAATGCAGCGCAGCACCAGCCGCCTCACGTGCCTCCGCGACGGTGCTAAGGCCCCGCCCATCAACAAGCCACTCCGCCTTATTTGTGGTTTCCCGGCTCGGCTTAGCGGGCTGACGGCTCCGCTTATTCGCATGCTGCCAGGCCAGTCCTGCCTGAGTGCCCGAAATAAACCCACCGAACCACGCGATTCCGGCTGGGCCCAACACCAAACAGAGAACGAGGGAAAGCACCAAAACCAACATGGCTAGCCATCGCCAGGGCGGCGAGAAACGCAGCAACCACACACCCACGGCCAGGCCGGCGAGTAGTGCCACGACCTCCTGTGACACGTGGTCCTGAGGTCCTACCAGGATCACCGCGACCGTTGCGCTCAATAACACGCCACTAAGGATCAGAGCATTCCTTACCGGATGCTCAGCTTTTCTTCCCACAACAACCAACCCTTTCTAGGCCTGATTTGCTCACCATCCGAGTGCGCTCTGGAGTTGGTCGCCACCGAAGCCGACAGTGCCACCTCCAAAGGCGCCTCCCCACAGTCCCACGGTATTCGTCTGGTTGTAGTTAAACATGCCGTTCACAGTCCGAGGCGCAAAGTACGGCATCTGCCTTAGCGTGCTAACGCCGGTCTGGTTGAACGCCGGTATGCGCCCCACAGGTATCGCGGCAGCACCCGCTCCAAACAGGCCTGTTGCCCCGGCCTTCGCGGGGTCAATGGGATCCCCGGCGACGACGTTCTCCAGCATCGAACCTGTTCCCGCACCAACGCCACTGATGGCCATCGTTCCGGCCTTGGCAACCACGCCGGTCGACGACAATGACATCCCTCTGGCGAGGCTGCCGCCGGCCGGCCCCGCGAGGCCGCCTACGGCACCGGCGAAGCCACCACCAGCGATCTTGCCCGCAAAGTCCCAGCCGTTATTGATGCGCCCGCCTTTCTGATAAAGGTAGCTCGCGGCGCTTGCACCCGCACCGACGACCCCGTTGGCGCCAGCACTTACTCCGAGCGCTGCTGCAGCCTGTCCGGCCGGCGCACCCGCGAGGACGCCCCTAGTCCACATGGCCGCGCCGCCACCTGCAGCACCGGTAGCCGCGCCTATCGCGGTGTTGCCGAGGACCGACCACCAGTCGACCGAACCCTTCTGCGATTTCTGGGAAAAGACCGAGAGGCCACCCGAGCTCAATGCCCCGGCGATAGCTCCTGCCGCGATGATGTTGAGCCCCGGCACGAACAATGCAGCAACGCCAGCGGCCACGGCGAGTCCCGCAACGACGTACTCCCAGTGGCTCCCGGCCGATTTGTCGTAGGCCTTCAGCTCCTCATCAGTGAGCGGACGCAGCCCGGAGGGGTCGGTGGTGTTGAGGGGGTTATTGCCGGCGTAGGCGTAGGGGTTGCCGTCCCAGCCCGCGCCGAGGACGGGGGAGAGAGGATCGGTGGAGAGGAAACCACGAGTAGCGGGGTCGTACGCACGTGCCCCGAGCCACTCCAGGCCAGCGATGTCCAGGCCGCCGTTGCCGGTCAGAGTGATCCCGGCGGACAGCACACCGGCCAGCCCGGACACCGAACCCAAACCAGCGGCACCACCAACGGCAGTGCCACCCGGACCCGGGCCAGGGACTGCCGGCGCGCCGATGACGGCCCAGGGGTCGGACTGGTCGGTGGGGCGGGCGGCCCGCCAGCCCGGCGCGATCCAGGCGTCCTCGATACCGGTGACACCACCAGGCAACGAAAGGACCTGTTCACCGCCGAAGCCGGCCAGGGTGGGGATGGGGGTGGCGGTGTCCCACCACAGCTCCGACCCATCAACGGCCGCCAGCTCGCCGAGGGCGTCCACCCACAGCTCATGCCGGGAAGTTTCCATGCCGTCGGGCGTGCGGTCGGCAACGCTCTTCAGCTGGCCGCTCTGACCCCACGAGTACTCGGTCCAGGACCCGTCCGGGTGGATGAGCCGGGTGCGGCGGCCCAGGCCGTCATGAACATACTCAGTCCGTGAATCGTCAGCGTCCGTGACGGCGAGGAGCTGTCCAGCGGCGTCGTACTCATAGACCCGGGAGCCACCCGGCGTGGATTCCCGGATAAGGCGCCCGCCGGCGTCGTACATCCACTCGGAGACCGCAGAGGGAAGGCCCGGCTCCCCGTTCCGGGTGGTGGCGGCCGAGACCATTTGGCCGGCCCCGTCATACCCGTACTGGGTCACGGTACCGGCGCGGGTCAGGGCCGTGATCCGGCCGTCCTCGTCACGGCCGATCAGGGTGACGTCGGTCGAGAGCGGGTCAGAACGGTCCGTGCGGCTGTGCTCGGACAGGCTCCCGTAGCGGTAGGCCCATTCCTGGACCAGGTTCCCGGCAGTGGCTGCGGTGATACGCCCCGACGCGTCGTGGGAGAACACGGCCTCCCCGAGCCGGGGGTTGCTGACAGCGGTCACCCGGCCCGCGGCATCCCGGACATAAGTGGTGGTGGTTCCGTGCGCGTCGGTGAAACCGGTGCGGTTCCCGTCAGCGTCGTACTTCCACGACATTCCCCGGCCGCCGCGGGTGCGGGACGCCAGCCGCCCGCAGCGGTCATACGCGAGCTCGTGCTCGACGGCCAGCCCGTCAGCGCCCATGTAATCGGTAATGATTACGCGGCGGCGTATCAGGTCGCGTTCGACGCCGGCAATGAGCTTCCCGTCGAACGAGGTGGAGGATTCCCGGCCGGCCCGGTCATACGTCCAGGTTGTGGTGTGTCCGTCCGGGTCGGTCTGGGACAGTTGCCGCCCGGCGGGATCGTAGATGGCGGTGCTCATCCGCCCGAGCGGATCGGTGACGGAATCAACCTGGTCCGTGGCCGTGTAGGTGCGGGTGGTCACCCCGCCCAGGGGATCGGTGATCCGGACCAGGCGCCCGCGAACGTCGTACTCGAACCGGGTCCGGCCGCCCACGCCGTTGACGGTCTCGGTCAGTTCGCCGGCGGTGTTGTATTTGAACCGGCGCGTGCCGTACCAGGAGTCCTGGCTGAACGTCAGCCGCCCGGCCTTGTCGTAGCCGTACCGGGAAACGCCCTGGCCGGGGGTGCGGCGCAGCACAAGCCGTCCGCACGGGTCGTACTCGAAGGTCTCGACCTCGCCCGTGGGCAGCGTCCGGGAAATGACGCGCTGATCGGCGTCGTAGGCCAGTTCCGTGACCGCGCCGAGCGGGTCCGTGGTTTTCCAAGGCCGCCCGCACAGGTCATACTCGTACCGGGTAACGGCACCGCTGGGGGAGGTTATCGACGTGATCTTCCCGGCCACGTCCCGGCCCAGGACCGTCAGGCCGCCGTCGCCGTCGACGAGCTCCACCGGGTTGCCCGCCGCGTCATAGGAGATGAGCTCCGCGGAGCCGTCCACCCCCTGGACCTGTCTGGGGCGCCCGTACTCGTCAAAGCTGTACGTCGAGGATGCGAACGCGTCCGTCAGCGTCGCCGTCCCGGCCTTGCGGTCCGCGGTAGCGTCTGTGCGGACCCCGGTGGGGTCGACGACGGCGGTCAGGGCGCCGATCTTGTCGTACTCCCGTACCCAGTCATGGCCGGCGGGGTCCGTGATCCCGACCAGCCGGGAAAGCGTGTCATGGACGAAGCCCCAGCGGGCACCGTCGGGCAGCACCGCGGCGGTGACGTTGCCGAGCTCATCGAAGACCCGCTCAATGGCCCGGCCCAACGGATCGATTGTCCGGACCAGTTCACCGTTGACGGCGTATTCGAGTTCGGTCCGCCCGCCGTCCGGGGCGACGAACGCCGTCGTCCGCCCCGCCGAATCGTGTTCGAAGGCCCAGGCGGCGCCGTCCGGATCCTCGCGCCGCACCAGCAGGCCCGCGGCGTCGTAGCTGAAACGGGTCTCAGCGCCCGACGGGCTGATGGCCGTGACCGGGCGGCCCGCATGGTCACGGACGATCCTTGCGATGTCTCCTACAGCGTTCCGGGTCGCGACCAGGTCCCCGAACCCGTCGTACTCAAAGCCGACCGTCACTCCGGCCGGATCCACTACTTGGGCCAGTTGCCCGTTCCGCCACTGAAGCTCGGTGCGCCCGCCCAGCGGGTCCAGGATCACCGAGGGATCCCGCGACACCTCATCGGCATACTCATACGAGACGACCGACCCGGACTCCGTCACCAGCGTGGTGATGCGGTCTTGCTCATCCCAGCCGTAGGTGAGGTCCGAGCCTTCCGGGGTCACGGTCCGGGTCTTCCGGCCCCGCCCGTCGTAGGCGTGCACCGTGACCGTCCCGTCGCGCTCCGTGAACGACACCAGATTTCCGTGGCCGTCATACGCCATGGACTGACGCTGGTCATGGGAATCAAGCACCCCGACCAGGCGGCCCTTCGCATCGGCGATCCACGAGTTTGAGCGGGTACCGTCCTCATCCGAAACCACCGTGACCCGGCCCGGCAGATACGCGAACCTGGTCCGGCGCCCATGCTGGGAGGTCTGCAGGACAACCCTGCCGTGTTCGTCGTAGGTGTTCTCTGCCTCGAGAACGCCCGCAGCCGAGACCACGGCCTCGATCAGGCCCTGCTCATTCCACCGGTAGGTGCGCGTCCCCAGCCCGGTCTCCACACGCGTCAGCCTGCCAGCGGCGTCGTACGCGTACTCCACCCGGCGCCCGTCCGAGGCCCTCACCACGGCAACAAGCCCGTCCACGTACTCGACGTCGAGGAAACGGCCCCGCACATGCGCCAGCCGGGTCACCAGTCCGGCACTGCCGGCGTCAGCTGGCCCTTCCCGGAGAACGGACGCCGTCCGGCCAGGCCCGGACCCGGCACCGAGCCACACGCCGGCCAGGCTGTAAGCCCACCACGCGCCCTGGTTGTCCCGGACCACCAGGGCCTCGGACGTGCCCTCCGGAAGGGAACCCAGCTCCGCCAAGTCAGCTGTTATTGCGGGCTCCCGGGTGAGCCAGTAATTCTCTCCCACACCCCTGCCCCAGCCGGTGCCCTCCCGGGGGAAGTCCACGGCCCGGCCGTCGGCCATCACCCACCGGCAGCCCTCATCCGAGACCGCGAGGTACTGATCCAGAACCGAGGCCCACCCAGGACCAAACACCCCGGGCATCTCCAAACCTGACGCCAGCGAGTTGTACATCCGAGACAGCACCACGTTTGAGGCAACCCCGGCGAACCCCAGATCCGTTTCCGGCTCGATGAAGTTTCCCGTTGAGGTGTTCACGGGATCATTGGCGTACCCGCTGGTCGGCATCGCACCGGCCGCCGTGGGCGGATCAATCGCCAACGAGGACCGGGTCGCACTCACCCCCGCCGCAGCGAGCGCCTCGTTCACCGCCGCGTCTGAAACACTCGACACGGCCCCCTCGCCGCCGGCGGCGGCAAATGCATCCGCAACCGTCACCGCCCATTTCGCGTCGTTCTCGTTCGCCTGCAAGTACCGCCGGTATGCGGTGATCACTCCGGACGCGTCTATTGAACCCCAGTAGCAAGCAGACGCGAACGAGGACATTTGCCCGTGCAACGAGCCCGGCTCGGCCGCCAAACCGTCGTCCAGGCCCCGCGACCCTGCCGCGAAGGACCGCAGATCAGCCGGCCGCGCCGAGGACGTCCCGCCTCCATACCCGCCACCGGGCGCCGGGGTTTCCCGTGAGCCCAGGGCCGCCGAGGCCGGAGCAAACGACGGGGCCGGACCCGGATCCGCGTTCGGCCGCTCCGACTCACCAAAAAACCAGTCCCTGGCCTGTTCGAAGCCGTTCCGGTCGTTGTGCTCCCGGACCCACTCGTTGTTCCGCCGGCGCCGATCATCCTCATCACGCCCGGCCTCGATCATCTGCCCCACATAGCCGGCGACCGTCCGCAATGCTGAGACCAGGGCCTCCGCGTCGCCCGCAGCCGTTACTGCGTTCGCCGCGAACAGGTCCGAGAAATGGCCCTGGAAGTCCGTCTTCGCCGTGGAAACATACGAAGCCCGCGACCCCGCCTGCCCCTCAACCCGCGACGCCGCCGATTCAAATACCGACTGCACCGCCTCGGCCACGGCATAACTGAACCGCCCGCCATGAGAAGCATCCGACGCCGGCAACAGCGGCACCTCAACGAAATCGGTCACAACCAAAGCCCCCCACAGAACAAGAACTGAAACAGAAAGACAAACCACCAAACGTGCATCGGCCAGGTAACCGCCCGCTCACCAGAGCGGCGCGACTACCTGGCCCTCACGCAATCACATACAGGCTCAGGCGCCGCCGCCAGCAGAGAAGATGTCCTGCGAAATCTTCTGCAGCTGCCCCCGCAACTGCTCGAGTTCCTCCTTGGCCTTGTCCAAAGCAGCCTTCGTCTCCGGCCACGTAGAACCTCGGAACTGCGCAGCCAGGGGACCATCCCAAATATTCGGATCTGACAAAACTCGTCCCTGCGCATCCAGCGCCGAGATCTGATCCGTGAAACCACCGTTAATGATCGACTGCACCTGCCCGATCGCAGCCTTCGCTTGCTCAGTAGACAACACACGCGACATAGAAATTCCTCCCAAGAGACAAGCGCTTCTCCGCCGGACACGTAACCGCCGACGACCAGACGGTGCCGACGCTACCAACACACGTCAATAAATCCAACAAAAAGAAAAACTAGAACGGCGGGACATGACCGCCCAAGTCATGCGCATGACACAGGCAAACCGCGATTAGTCCATTCGTGAGTGAAACCCCGTATCATGCTGAAGGCACCATGAACGGAAGAGGGGACGATCATGTCCAGACGGACTACCACGCACCAGCACATCCCGGGGCGCCGCATCGCGCCCGGCCGGGCGCTGGGCGCCTTCCTTGCCGGCCTGGGGCTGATCGCGACGACGTCGTGCGGCCCGGCCCCCGAGCCGGAGTCGGTGTCCAATCCGGTCAAGCTCCTGCAGAGCGTGCGCGTGGGCATGTCCCCGGCCGCCGGGGTCGAGACGATCGAAGGCACCACCATCTCTGTGTCCGCGGCCGGCGACTCTTCCGCAGCGGACACGAAGTACGACGCCGCCCAGGCGGTGGGCGAACTGCCGGTGCGAGTGAGCCTGCAGTACCGGGCCGGCGACAAGTCCGGCTCCGACCTCACCGAGCTTCAAGGCCACACCGGGCCGGTCGAGATCGACCTGACTCTGGAGAACCTCACGGTTAAGCCGCGGGTCATCGAGTACGATGCCGCGGGCCAAACCCGCTCCGATACCGCCCTCGTGGGCGCCCCGCTGACTATCGCCGCCTCAACGAAGCTCACCGGTGTACGGGCCGACGACGTCACCGCCGGCTCTGCGGACGGCGGAACAGGCACCAACGGCGTCCTGAGCAGCACCGAGGACGGTGCCACCGTAGTGCAGTGGGCCACCGTGCTGGCCCCACCCCGTTCGGGTGCGAGCACCACGCTGCGCCTCGTTGCTGAGGTCAAGGACTTTCAGGTCCCTGCTTTCGACGTGGCGGTCCAGCCGGGCCTCAACACCGACCTCAGCGCGGACGGCGTGCTCGCCGGCGCGTTCTCCTCCGGCACGGGCTCCGAGATGGGGCTGCAACGCCGCACCATCTCGCTGGTCTCGGACGTCAACACCGTGTTGACCAAGGCCGGATCCACCATCACCGAGGTCCGGCAGAACCTGCAGGAGACCTCTCAGACCCTGGGTGCGAAGACCGCGGGCGAGCTGCGCGATAACTCCACGGCCCTGGCCGCAACCATGGTGGACCTGAAGGAGCAACTGAAGACTCTCGGCGCGGACCTGGAGGCCGCGACGAAGTCAACGCAGTCCACCACCGCGTCCCAGCTGAAGCTGACCGTCGCCGCCGTGGACGCGATGCTGGGCGACACCTCGGCCGTGCCCGCGACGGCTCCCATCAACGGTGACGGCTGCACCGCGGAGGTGCCCAAATCGGGGAAGGCGGCCACGGTCTATTCCAGCATCCAGACCATGGCCTCGCAGCTCGACGCCTACGCGAAGGTGAGTGCGGGCTGCCGGGATATCGTGGCGGGCGCCATCAAGGCCACCATGGGCCCCGAGGACCCCACCGCGGAGGAATGCGCGGAGCAGGGCTCGATGACATGCTCCCTTTACGGCTCTGCCGTGACCGTCACCGGCGCGTTGCTGGGCCTGGTGAAGAAGGGCGACGAGCTCGTGGCGGACCTGCAGCCGCAGATGGTCGAGGGCGCGATCAAGGATCAGGAGGCTGCCGCCGTCACGCTGGAGAAGGTGCGCGCCGATTTCGCTGCGGTCCTCGACGGCGCCGAGACCACGGAAGACTACAACACTGCCCTCGCAAACGTGGAAGAAGCGATCAAGTCCGCCCGGGGCTCCGTCGCCGCGACCCGGGACGCGGCCGCTGCGGTCCGCGGCAGCATCGACGGCCTGCGGCAGAAGCTGGGCGACATCAAGAAGACTGCGCAGGACGCCCGGGGCGAGTTGGGTGACCGCTCGCTGCTGAACGGCTCGATGACGCAGCAAACGCAGCGGCTCGCCGACGAGTTGTGCAAGATGGCCGACGGCGCCTCGCCCCGCGAGGGCCGACTGTCCGCCGAGCAAGCGGAGCGGCTGCGTTCCTACCTGACGTCCGCACCGTGCGAGCCCACGGATGAAAGCGGAAACCCCGCGCAGGAACTGCGCCCGCCGCTGGGGTTCAAGGACCCGCTGGACGATCGGATCCAGGCCCAGACGGCCGCCTGGGACGCGGTCCTGGCGGCCACCGACACCACCGCCCCGGACGAGGAGATCGGCCAGGCGTTCACCACTTTGGGGACGACGATCGACGACATCGAGGCCAAGCTGGACGCCATCAAAGAAGCCACGAAGGCTCTCGACGGCGCCGCCACGGGCGACGTCAACAGCAACAGGCGCGAACTCGCTGCCCTGGACGCCGCGCTTGGTAAGGCGATCGACTCCTCCGGCCGGGTCGGCTCGACGCTCGCGAAGCTCAAGGAGCAGCAGGACGGGCTCGGCGACAAGATCAAGAAGTCCATGCGCGAGGTCTCGGCCGAGACCGCCGCCGAGGTCTACAAGACCGTGGACGAGCAAGTGCGCCGGGTCGCCGAGATCGGCGACGCGGGCTCCGACGCCGTGATCACTGCCTTCAACCGCTCCATCTCCGGTTTGAAGTCCACCTCGGACGAGGTGGTGAACGACGCCGAGGGCACGGTCAATAAGCAGCGGGACGAACTGCGCGGGCAGAGCGACGCGCTGGCCGCGTCCCTGGACAAGGGCACGCAGTCCTCGCTCGCGAACATCGCCTCCAGCACGTCCGGCTCAACACGTGACGTCGAGGGCGCCAGCGCCCTCCTGTCCTCAAGCCTCACCAAGGTGATGCTCGACCTGGGCGACCGCTCGGTGAACGGATCCGGCCTGCTCGGCTCCATGGCCACAAGCGCCGCCAAAGCCGACACCGCTGACTATCAGCTGGCACTGGCATCGCAGAACGCTGAGGGCTATGCCAATATCCGCTCCAGGGACGTGGCGGGGCTGCTCCTGCGCCAGGCGCAGTTCAAGGCCTCACTCACCGCGGTCGACGAACTGCCACCGTTCCACCTCGAGGTGCCGGCCGGCGCCACGTCGCAGACCCTGTACACACTGAAGATCGGCGGCACCGCATGAGCTCCCGCACCGGGCTCACGACCCTGATCGTCGCGGGCATCACTGTCGTCCTCGCGGCTGCGATCGCCCTGACGACCGTGGCGCTGAGCCGTCCCAAGGAGGCCTCACGGCCCGATCCGGTAGCCGCGACGGTTCCCGTTGCGCTAAAAGCCGAGGGCCTGCCGAAGGACTTCTCCATCGGCGTCGTCCTCACCCTGGGCCAGTCCGGCGAGCCCGGCTCCGAGTACAACCGGGCGGCACAGGGCGCGATCGTCGCCGCACAGCGCTTTGCCAAGGGCGGCGCAACCGTCGCCCTCGTAGCCCAGAACGACCGCGGCACGGAGGATGGCGCCCGCGCTGCCGTCCACGCGCTCGCCGAACAGGGAGCATCGGGTGTCGTCGTGGCGACCACGGGTGCGCCGGCCCGGGCCGCGGCAAAGACCGCCGAGGGGCTCGGCCTCCCGGCGATCCTGCCCTACGCCGAACCGTCGGACCCCGCGCAGACCACTTGGACCACGAGGCCGTCGGGCGCATCCGTCGCGGCCGCCCTTCGCACCGCGCTGAACGGCAAAAACAGGGTGCTGCTCGTCGGGGACGGCGGCGAGGTCCCTGCCTCGGTCGGGATCTCACAGACGCTGAACCTCGATGGCTTCGACGCGGTGACGGACCTGGCCCAGGAGGCCGCCATCCGAACAGGGGACCAGCTGCGCCCTCCTGCCGAGGACGCCCCAGCAGGCGCCGGGTCCACGAGGGTCGCCGAGCCCGCGGACGCCGTGGTTGTCTCGGCCGCCACCCCGCAGCGGCTGGCCCGGCTGGTCCAGGCCCTGCAGGCCCGCGACGTGTCCGTCCCCGTCGTCATACCGGACGGCGCCACCGCCCCGGTCTTCGCCTCCACGCTCGCCGAACTCGACGGCGCCGCCTCCGGGCAGCTGGTCAGCGTTGCCCCGGCCGGCGGCGATGCCACGGCGCTCCAGCAGGACGCCCAGGGGCGCGGGATGTCCGCATTCCTGTCCGCCGTGCGCCTGGCCTCCGGCGACCCGAAGGTCAAGAACCTGACGGGCGATGCCGCGTTTTCCGCCGACGCATGGGCGGCGGACTCACGAAGCCACGACGCCGTCGTCGCCCTCGTACGGGCGGCCGCGTCGGCTGGAAGCGGCGAGCCGTCCAAGGTCGGCTCGGCGTTGCGCACCATGTCCTTCGGTCCTGGAGACGGCCTCGCCGGGCCGGCGCTGGATTTCTCGCGCTCCGCGGCGCTGACCGCGGAGGCAATCCCGGTCTACGCTTCCCCTCAGGACCTGGGCCTGCGCCCGCCGGATGAGGCCGCTCCGCGGCTCGTCTGGGTGCCGGCGCCGGCAAACCCCTGACCGCCTGCCCCCGGCTCGCCCCTGAGCGGGCGGGAACCATCCACCACTGAAGGAGCGCCCCGGTGCGTGTGCTGATCGACCTGGACGAGCGTCGCTTTGAGTGCGACGTGGCTCACGCCGCGCCTGTCACGACGCTGACAGACCTCGTGGAGGCCGCCGGTGGCCCGCGCCTGGCACCCGATGAGGCGGTGTTCGCGAACGAGGCCGAGGTGCGTGGTTCCACCCCCGTCTCAGAGCTGATCTTCCTTGAGGGCAGCCGCATCTCGCGGGCGCCGTGGCAGATTCCGCAGCGCGTGCGCGGCTGGAGCGTAACGCTCGCTGGCGGCCAGAGCACCGGCGGCGTGACTGACGTTCCGCACGGGCGAGAGATGCTCATCGGCCGGTCCCCTCACGCCGATCTGAGCCTTCCTACCGAAAGCGCGTCATGGGACCACTGCCGCCTGCGCCGGGAGGAGGACGGGCTGCGGGTGTTCGATGGCGGGTCCACGAACGGCACCCTCGTCAATGGCGAGCCGGTGGGGGAGGACGGGATCCTGGTGACCGAAACCGCCACGATCACGGCGGGCGGCGCGGTGCTCCTCCTGCGCCGGTCCCTGGACGAGACGCCCGCCCCGGCGCCTGGCAGCCTGCACAACCTCACGCCGGCGGCGACAGCGCCCTTCAACCGGCCTCCCCGCCCCGGGCAGGCCCCGGCGGGCGAGCCCCTGGTCCCGCCGGGCCGCAAGGACGTGCCGCCGGCCAGCAAATTCAGCTACATCACGGTGCTCGCGCCCCTCGTGATGGCGGCGGCGATGGTCTTGATCCTGCGGGACTTGCGCTTCGCGATGTTCGCCATGCTCAGCCCGGTCATGGCCGTGGGCATGTGGTTCGAACAAAAGCGCCGTCACGCCCGGGGCCTCAAAGAAGAGGACGAGCGCTTCGCCGGGGCGCTCCAGGGATTCGAGCGGCAGATCCGCAAAGCCGCAGCGACGGAGACCGCACGACGCCATCGGATGATCCCCGATCCCGCGACCGTAGTCCGGCGCCCCGCACTCCCCGCCACGTCCTTGTGGCAGCGCCGCGCCGACGCGGACGACTTCCTGGCCCTGCACGCCGGCACAGGTGACGTCCCCTGGAAGCCCGAGGTGGACCGCACCGCCGGGTCGCGGCTGGATGAGAAGGTGAAGGACTCCCTCGCGGCCGCGCGCCTTCAGGCCGCGCCCGTGCTCGTGGACCTGACCGACGCCGGTGTGGTGGGTATCGTCGGGCCGCGGGAGGGGACTCTGGCGCTCGCGCGATCCCTCCTGGCCCAGGCCGCGGTGCACGTCGGCCCAGCCGACCTGACCATCGGCGTCTTCTGCGACGCCGGACGCGCTGACGAGTGGGAGTGGGCTTCATGGCTGCCGCACACGCGCCAGGCCGGCAGCAGCACGGGCGAGCGGTGGATGTCCGCGGACCGCGAGGCGAGCCTGGCCATGCTGCGCACGCTCAAGGACGCTGTGCAGGAGCTGCCCACACCAGCGATGCTGGTGGTCCTGGACTCCGAGGTCCTCACGGAGGGCAGGGACTCACCGGCACGCGCGCTGCTCGGCACGGGCCGCTCCGTGCCCGGGGCCCATGGGAGCCCGCAGCAGCGCCCGTCCCGGGTGGCGGGCATCGTCATCGCGACTTCGGAGGAACAGTTGCCGGCCTCCTGCACCACGATCATCAGGGTCGGTTCGGACGCAGCGGCCACTGTGGACCAGCCGGAGGACCTGACCCGCGTGGAGGACGTCATCCTGGCGGGCCTGGACCAGGAGGAGGCCCTTCGCTGCGCAATGCGCGTGGCGCACTTCGACGATCCGGAGCTGAGCGTGCCCGGGGCCTCGCTGCCCCCGCTTGTGCGGCTGCCCGGGCTCCTCGGCTACGACCGCCCGGACTCGACCACGATCCGTCGCATGTGGCAGGCTCCCACCGGAGTCTCCACGCCGATCGGCACAGGGGAGAACGGTACCCTGACCCTGGACCTGGTCAAGGACGGCCCGCACGGCCTGGTGGGCGGCACCACCGGCTCCGGCAAGTCCGAGTTCCTCCGCTCGCTTGTGGCCGGCCTCGCGGCACGCAACGATCCGACGCGCCTGAACTTTATCCTCGTCGACTTCAAAGGCGGGGCCGCCTTCAAGGCATGCGAACGCCTTCCGCACACCATCGGCACGATCTCCAATCTGGACGAGCAGCTCGCCGACCGGGCCCTCCGCGCCCTGGAGGCGGAGATGGAACGCCGCCAGCGGGTCTTCGCGGAGGCCGGCGAGGGCATCGACAACCTGAACGCCTACCTGGCCACGAACCCGGCCGAGCCCATGCCCCGGCTGCTGCTCGTGATCGACGAGTTCGCCATGCTGGCCAAGGACTTCCCGGACGTGCTCAAAGCTCTCGTCAGCGTGGGGGCAGTGGGCCGCACCCTTGGTGTGCACATGATCCTGGCAACGCAGCGCCCGGCGGGCGTTGTCAGCGACGACATCCTCGCGAACACCAACCTTCGGGTGGCCCTTCGGGTGCAGAGCCGCGACGACTCCAACAACGTCATCGGTGTGCCCGCCGCCTCGGCGATCGGCCGGGCTCAGATGGGCCGGGCATTCGTGAAACTGGGCCAGGACGACATCACCCCCGTGCAGACAGCCCTCGTGACCGGACGGGCGCAGCTCGGCGCCGGGCCCGCCGTGGACGTGCGCGAGATACGCCAGTTCGGCGTCCCCGTGCCCGCGGCGGCGCCGCCACGGTCTGCGGGCGTGGACGAGAACGACCTCGAACTGCTCATCGACGCGGTTGTCGAAGCCAACGCCGAGGCAGGGTACGCCCAGCCGCGGCAGGTCTGGCCGGAGGCCCTGGGCGAGCGTGTGGAGCTGGAGGGTTACCTTCCTCAGCCGGACGGCGGCCGTCGAGCCGCACCGTCCGACACTCCCACCGATCCCGCACGCCGGCCGCTGCCGATGGTGGGCGCCATCCGAGGCTCCACGGTCCAGGTGGCAATCGTCGACGAGCCGGAGCTGCAGCGCCAGTCCGCGGCGGGATGGGACATGTCCGTGGGGAACCTGATGCTCATGGGCGTGGCCGGCTCCGGCACGAGCACCACACTGGCCTCGATCGCGCTGACGCTGGCGAAGGACGCCGATCCGGCCGAACTGGACCTGATGATCCTCGACATGGGCTCCCGTGAACTCGAAGCCCTGGAACGCCTGCCGCACACCGTGGCGTATGTGGGAACCGGGGCCGGTGCCAAGGAGCAGCAGGCCCGTTTCCTGCGGCACCTGCACACGGAGCTCGAGAGCCGCCGCGCCGAGCCTGGCAGGCACCGCCGCACCGTGGTGCTGCTGGACGGCCTGGCCTCACTGCGGGACGAGTTCCAGGATTTCGAGGGGCAGCAGCTGCTGGCGCTGCTGTATCGGGCGTACGCGGACGGCCCGGCGCTGGGACTGTCCTTCGCGGTCTCCACCACACGCGCCAAGGCGGTGCCCTCGGCCATGAACGAGGTGACGCTGCAGAAGTGGCTCTTCCGGCTGGCGGACGACTACGACTACTCCTCGCTCGGCGTCCGGGGCAAGGAAATCCCCGCTGCGCTTCCTGGGCGCTGCGTGGATCCCCGCACCTCGCTCCAGATGCATGTGGCCACGCCCGGTATCGGGGTCGAGGCTGCGGTGGATCGCGCGCGGCAAAGCTGGGCACACGCACCCGCGAAGACCCCGGCGATCCGGCGCCTGCCCTCCAACGTCACCATGCTGGAGCTAGGGGTGGAACCCCGGCTGGAGGCCGAGCCCTGGCTCATCCCGGTAGGAATAAAGGAGGCTGACCTCTCGCCGGCTTTCCTGGAAATCTACGAGGGCGAGCACGCGCTTGTAGCCGGGCCTGCCCGGTCGGGAAAGTCCACGCTGCTGCTGGCCCTGGCCGCAGCCCTGCGTGGCGCGGCCACCTCACGCGGGCCGGCTCAGGTGTGGGGCATCTGCGATCGCCGCTCGCCCCTGGCCCTCGCCGATCTGGATCGCGTGGCCGTCGGCACGGATGAAGTGCCGGCCCTGCTGGCCTCCCTGCGCCTCGAGCGCGGCCCAGTGTTCCTGCTCATCGACGACGCAGAGCGCTTCGAGGACACCGATCAATCCATCGCGGGGGCTGTGACATCCGGGCAGCCGGGGCTGTGCGTCATCGCGGCCGGACGGGCCACGGATCTCCGCGGGCTGTACAGTCACTGGACCAAGACGCTCCGCAAATCCCGCCTGGGCGTGCTGCTGCAACCGGATGTAGATTACGACGGCGAACTGCTGGGCACCGCACTCCCGCGCAGGGCGCCCGTGGCGCTGAGCGCGGGGCGTGGATATATCGGCGTCGGCGGGCAATTGGCACTGATCCAGTCGATGAGCGCCGAGGGCTGAGCCCGGCTACGAGCGCATACGACGAACGAGTGGACGGCCGGGGGCCTTGAAGAATCAGATCGATAGCGTTGGGGAGTACGGTATGAAATTCGCACAGACGGGTCAGGCTCTGGGAGCGTCCTACCGCTTCGGCGAACGGGTGGGCTCCGGCGCCGTCGGCGAGGTCTGGACCGTCACCTCTGCCGACGGCCGGACGCTTGCCGCCAAAGTCCTGCGCCCGGAGCACGCCGACGATCCCTCGCTCGTTGAGCGGTTCGTCCGCGAGCGATCCGTCCTGCTTGGCCTGCAGGACTCGCACATCGTCACGGTTCGCGACATGGTGGTGGAGGGCGCGCGGTTGGCCATCGTCATGGACTACGTCGCGGGAGGCTCGCTGCGCGACGCGCTCAAGGAGGCGGGACCGCTGCGTCCTCTGGACGCGTTCAACGTCGCCGCCGAAGTGTTCGACGCACTGGCTTTCGCGCACTCACGAGGCGTGACCCATCGCGACATTAAGCCGGACAACGTTCTCCTCGCCCGCCCCTGGCCCGAGTGCGGCGCGGGCGACGTACGGGTCTCCGACTTCGGCATCTCCGACGTCGTGGGCGAGAAGATCCGCCAGACGACCGGTCTCATCGGCACCCCGCACTACATGCCTCCCGAGCTCATCAGCCAGGGCCGGTCCGGCCCGCCGGGCGATGTGTACTCAACGGGTGTCCTGCTCTACGAGCTCCTCGCCGGGCGCACTCCTTTTGCCGGGCCGGGGACGGACTTCAGCGTCGCGTACCGACATGTTTCCTCGCGCCCGCCACGGATCCCCGTGGACGACGCGGTATGGAACGTACTCGACTCGCTGCTGTCCAAAGACCCCGCCCAACGCCCGACGGCGAGTGAGGCCGCGGCGACGCTCCGGCGTCTCGCACCCCGCCTTGCCGGCAGCAGCCCGATCACGCGTACCGAGGCCCCGGAGGACTTCGACGCCGTCGAACGCTCGGCCACCGTCGTCCGGGGCGCCTTCACGGACGAGGACCTCGCGGCCTTCGCGTCAGGCTCGCCAGATGACCACGCCGGGAAGGCTCCCGAGCTCGGGGAGGCCGACAGCGCCACCATCGCCCGGCCAATCCCGCGTCGCGAAGTGCGGCCCCGTGCGGAGGCCCGGCTCGAGGAACAGGTCTCCACCCCGTTCTGGCGCACTCGCAAAGCGTTACTGCTCGCGGGCGCCGCCACCCTGCTCGTCGTCGCGATGGTCGTGGGGTTCGTTGTCCTCGCCCCTGCAGGTCAGCAAATGCGGCCCACCGCGGAAGGCCAGGTGTCCAAGCAACTTCAGGACGCGGCGCTGCCAACCGGCCTGACAATCTCGCGGGAGGCCTCCTATGAGCCGTCCTCCGGTCAGGTCCGCTTGACTGTCGCGTACGCGGCGCAGAAGGCGCCGTTGTCCGGTGATTTCCTTGAGGTGATCCCGGGCCTGGCCGATGGGGAAGCGTGCCCTGCGGTCACATGGGACGGGGCTTCGGTGAGCAGGAATCGGGCCTCGATCACCGGCCTTGACGTCGAATGCGGCTGGAAGGTCTCGGGGTTGGAGGTCCCGGCCGGAGGGGCAGCCCAGGTCACCGCCAAGGTGTCAGTGTCGCCCGCGGACCAGCAGGCCCTCGACGCATGGCTGCGGGCTGGGTCCGAGGCGACGACGGCCGCGACGCAGGACCCTGCCGTCAAGGGCACCGCCTATACCGTCCAGCGCCTGAAGGGCGTGGAGGTGCGTACTCCGGCGCGCGTCGTGACGCCCAGCCCGCTAAAGATCACCCTCGTGCCAGTCTGGGCCGGCGGCGCCGACGAGCTGAACCCGCTCTACGTCAGTCCCGCGTCGGGCAAGCCCTCGCAGATGCTCGCCGCAGTGAGTGGCGGCGAGAAAGGAGTACGGTTCTCCGACGGCTGCGGCGGGGCGCTCGCGGTGGACAGCGCGGGGCTTACCGTGACGGCCCTGCAGATCACGCCCCAGTGCACCGTGCGTGCCAGCGTCGGGAACTTCACCGAGCTGCAGTCTCCGAGCTTTGGTATCACGTCCCGGGAAAACTCGTAAGACGGAGGGCTCCCGGGGCTCCCAGGACTGAGGACTCGGGGTTGGCCCCCGCGCGGCCATGACCTTGGCCTGGACGTGCGAGCCTCACGGCCCGCCCGGCAGTCCGGTCCGCTGTTCACGGGGCGGCCAGCCCGCCGTCCGTCCGGGCCGCTGTTCACGGGGCGGCCAGCCCGCTGCCGTCCGAACCGCACGGCTCGCCTCCGTCCAAGCTTCTGTCACGCGGCCACCCGGCCGCCGTCCGAACCGCATGGCTCGCCTCCGTCCAAGCTTCTGTCACGCGGCCACTCGGCCGTCCGGGCCGCTGCCCGGGGCGGCCAGCCCGCTGACGTCCGACGCGCACGGCTCGCCTCCGTCCGGGCTTCTGTCACCCGGCCACCCGGCCGTCCGGGCCGCTGCCGTTCGAGCCACGCGGTCACCCTGCCGTCAGGGCGTCTGTCACGCGGCGGCCACGGGGTCACTCCAGGCGGAAGTAGGTGTTCCGGCGGGGTGTCTGGGCTGGGTCGAGGTGGGGTGGCGGGATGAACCAGGGTATGCCGGTGCGCATCTGGATGCTCCAGTGTTCCTTGTG
>NZ_JBFTHT010000011.1:0-157204 GCF_056394385.1 Arthrobacter sp. 10N44_2
AAATAGGCGGCCACGGCGAGCTCGCGCCCGTTCAGGGTCGCGTCCCCGATCCCGGTCACGCCGTCCTCGGTGGTGATCCGCAGGGTCACGAAGTTCCGGGAGGGGCTGGTGACGAACACTTCAGCGGCAATGATTTTCACAACAGGTCCAGGCTTTCTTGGTCGGTGAATGTCGGGCGCGCCGGATAGCCGCCAGTGTGGTTCAGCGCGGGTGGTTCAGCGCGGGGGGCTTAGCGCTGGGTGGTTCCGCCCGGCGTGGTCCCGAGCAGTGCCAGCTCCGCACGGCCGGGCAGGCCTTCCCAGTCCCCCGCGGTGCTGACGGCGAAGGCTCCCGCCAGGGCGCCGCGCTGCAGGCGGCCGGCGACGTCGGCGCCGTCGAGCAGGGCGGACAGGTAGCCGGCGGTGAAGGCATCCCCGGCGCCCACGGTATCGATGCTGGTCACAGGCACGGCGGGCACTTCCCATCGCCCGTCGGCGGTGTGGACACCGGCGCCGGCGGCGCCGCGCTTGACCACAACTTCGCGGACGCCGCGCTCCAGCAGTTCGGCGGCCATGGCTGTTTCGGCGGCATCTGCATCTGTATCGGCATCGCCGGGGTGCGGTGATCCCTCCGGGCCAGCTCCCACCGGGGCAGCGACCAGCCCGAGCTCATCGTCGGAGGCGATCACGATGCTGGCGTGCCGGGCGAGCGGCGAGAGCGCGGCGCGGGCCTCCTCCCGGGTCCAGAGCTTGCTGCGGTAATTGACGTCGAGGGAGACCTCCATGCCTTCGGCGGCGGCGCGCTCGGCCGCGTACTCCACGGCCTTGCGGGCGTCGGGGCTGAGGGCGGCGGTGACGCCGGTCAGGTGCAGGATCCGCGCCCCGGCCGCCAGGGCACGGTCCAGGTCCTCCCGGCCGAGGGTGGACCCGGCGGATCCGGCGCGGTAGTAGAAGGCCCGGGTGACATCCGCGGTGCGCTGTTCAAGGAACATCACCCCGGTGTTCCTTGCCGCGTCAATCCGGTGCCGCAGCCCGATCCCCTCGGCGCGCAGCTGCCGCAGAATGTACTCCCCGTGCGGGTCGGCGCCGACAACCCCGGCCCAGGTGACGCTGTGCCCGAGCCGGGCGACCCCGACGGCCACGTTCGATTCGGCCCCGGCCACGTGCATGCCGAGGCTGCCGCCGGCGGACAGCGGGCCGGTGGACCGCAGCGAGACCATGGACTCACCAAACGTCAGCAGGTCGACGCCCTCCCCAGCCAAAGCCGGGCCGACGGCGGCCATCACCGCAGGCTCTCCGCGCGTGGGCGGCCGAACCCGGCGGCCAGGGTCAGGAAACCGCGGGCCCGCTCCCGCATCGGGGCGAGGTCGCCGCCGGAGCCGGCATCGCCGAACAGCGGTCCGCCGAGCCCCACGGCAATGGCGCCGGCTTCCCAGTAGCCCTCGGCTTCATCCAGCCCGACGCCGCCGACGGCGATGAACGGGATCCCGGGGAACGGGTCGCGGAGCGCCTTGAGGTAGCCCGGACCGCCGATGGAAGCGGGGAAGAGCTTGACGGCCGTGGCGCCGCGGTTCATGGCTTCGTGGGCTTCGCTGGGTGTCAGCGCACCGGCGAGCACAGGCAGTGCCAGCCGGGCCGACTCGGCAATCGACTCTGCCAGCGACGGGGTCACCATGAACTGGCCGCCCGCATCGGCGACGCGGGCAACGTCCTGGGCCGTCAGCACCGTTCCGGCACCGACGAAGCAGCCCCCGGGGGCGGCCGCGCGGACTTCACGGATGGCTTCAAGGGCCCGCGGCGTGGTGAGCGCTATTTCGACATACCGGAAGCCCTCCTCCATCGCCGCGAGGGCTGCCTTCGCGGCGGCCGCGCCGTCCGTGCCGCGCACAATGGCCACCAGCCGGCTTTCCTGGATCCCGGCCAGCAGCAGTTCGGGCGTCAGGGTGTTCTCCATGTCAGGCTTCTCCTTCGGGGCAAATACGTCAGGGCAAATACGCCGGGGCGACAGGTCCGGTCCCAGCGTTCCGGCGTTCACCACTCGGCGAAGGCGCCGTCGGGGTGCCGCCAGACGGGACCGCGCCAGGCATGCCCGCGCTTGTCCGCGGCCCGGACCACGGCCTCGTCAATCTCGATGCCCAGGCCCGGGCCGGTGAGCCGTTCGATGTGTCCGTCCACGAACTTCAGCGGGGACTTGTCCACCACGTAGTCCAGGACTTCGGCGCCCTGGTTGTAGTGGATGCCGATGCTTTGCTCCTGGATCAGGAAGTTGGGCGTCACGAAGCCCACCTGCAGGCAGGCGGCGAGCGCCAGCGGGCCCAGCGGGCAGTGCGGGGCGAGCTGGACCTCGTAGATTTCGGCGAGCGAGGCGATTTTGCGGACCTCGGTGATGCCGCCGGCGTGGGAGAGGTCCGGTTGGGCCACGGCGATGCCGGCCTGCAGCGCGGGCAGGAATTCCTGCCGGCTGTAGAGCCGCTCACCGGTGGAGACCGGCGTCGTCGTGGAGGATGTGAACTCGCGCAGCAGGTGCGTGTTTTCCGGGACCACCGGCTCTTCGAGGAAGAAGGGCCGGTACGGTTCCAGCAGCGGCGCCACCCGGCGGGCGTTGGCGAGGCTGAAGCGGCCGTGGAAGTCCACGGCGACGTCGCGGTGATCGCCGAGGACCTCGCGGGCGGCGGCGACGCGGCGGACGACGCCGTCGAGCTCGGCCACGGAGGCGATGGGGCTCATCCGGCCGCTGGCGTTCATCTTGACCGCCGTCAGGCCGACCTCCAGCTGCGCGCTGATCTGGTCCGCCACCTCGTTGGGCTCATCCCCGCCCACCCAGCCGTACATCCGGATCCGGTCCCGGACGTGGCCGCCGAGCAGCTGGTGCACGGGCGTGTTGAAGTGCTTGCCGGCGATGTCCCAGAGGGCCTGGTCCAGGCCGGACACGGCGCTGGCCAGGATGGGCCCGCCGCGGTAGAAGGACCCTTTGGTCATGACCTGCCAGTGGTCCTCGATCCGGAGCGCGTCGTTGCCGATGAGCAGCTCGGAGAGCTGGTCGACGGCGGTGCGCACGGTTTCGCTGCGGCCTTCGCAGCTCGCCTCGCCCCAGCCGACGATCCCGCTGTCCGTCTCGATCCGGACGAAGAGCCAGCGCGGAGCGACGAGGAACGTTTCAATCCTGCTGATGAGTGTCATCTGTTGCCTAGCCCTTGGTCGCGCCAGCGGTCATGCCGGAGACGATGTACTTCTGCGTGAAGAGCGCAATGATCATGATCGGAATGGTGACCACGGTGGCGGCCGCCATGAGTCCGCCCCAGTCGATACTGGCGTAGGAGACGAAGTCGAAGATCGCGACCGGCAGGGTCTTGGTCTTGGAGCCGGAGAGCACCAGGGCGAACATGAAGTTGTTCCACGAGAAGATGAAGGACAGGATGCCGGCGGTGGCCATGCCGGCGACGGAGAGCGGCAGGGTGATGCGGCGGAAGGCGCCGATCGGGGTGAGGCCGTCCACCTGGGCCGACTCCTCCAGCTCCAGCGGCAGGGAATCGAAGTAGCTCATCATGATGTACACGATCAGCGGCAGCGCGACGAACATGTGGCTGAGGATCAGCACCTCGAAGCCACCCACCATCTTCAGGTTGGAGAAGACGTAGTACCAGGGCACCAGCAGGGAGACGCCGGGGATGACGCGGGCCATCAGGACCACAAGGGCCGAGCGGTGCATCGTGAACCGGCTCATGGCGTAGGCGGCGGGCACGCCCAGGACCAGCGACAGGGCAGTGGAGACGAAGGCCACCCAGAAGCTGTTGAAGATGAAGACGAAGTAGTTGTTCCGCTGCAGCACATTGGCGTAGTTCTCGAACGTGGGCGTGAACAGGAACGACTTGCCGGTGTCGTAGATGTCCACGTTGGTCTTGAGGGATGCCAGCAGCATCCAGAACAGCGGGGCGATCAGGAACAGCACCACGGCCACCAGTGCCGCCACGCGGAACACCTTGTACGCGCGGGTGCCCAGCGGCTTCCGGGGGCGCGGCGCCGGTGTGGGCCGGGCGGGGTCTGCGGTCCGGGGCTCGGTGTTTTCTGTGTTTTCTGTCAGTACGGTCATTTGCTTACCGCTTTCTTGCGCATGGTCAGCAGCCACATGGAGCCGATGATGATCATGAAGAACAGGATCAGCACCGCGGAGGAGAGCCCGTACTGGTTGTAGTCGAAGCTCAGCCCGTAGGCGTAGACGTTGAGCGTTTCCACTTCGTGGAAGGACCCGCCGCCCTTGCCCTTGGTGGCGTAGAGGATGTCGAAGGTCTTCAGGGCGTCGATGCCCCGGAGCAGGATGGCGACGATCACGGTCGGCATCATGAGGGGCAGCGTGATGAAGAAAAAGCGCTGGAAGGCGTTGGCGCCGTCCATCCGGGCCGCCTCGTCGGGTTCCTCGGAGAGCGAGGTCAGTCCGGCCAGGAGGATCAGGACCACCATGGGGGTCCACTGCCACACATCCATGAAGATGGTGGTGCCGAGCGCCGTGTCCTGGCCGGAGAGCCAGGGCTGGGCGGGAATCCCGACCATGCCGAGCAGCTGGTTGACGAAGCCGATGTTGGGATCGAAGATCAGCCGCCACATCATGCCGACGGCCACGGGAGTGGCGACGAGCG
Organism: Arthrobacter sp. 10N44_2; assembly: GCF_056394385.1. Classification (NCBI taxonomy): domain Bacteria; kingdom Bacillati; phylum Actinomycetota; class Actinomycetes; order Micrococcales; family Micrococcaceae; genus Arthrobacter; species Arthrobacter sp. 10N44_2. Next base: position 4,613 of record NZ_JBFTHT010000011.1, read on the forward strand.
GGAGCAGGATGGCCACGCGGACCCATTTTTCGCCGCGGAACGGGCGCCACAGCAGCAGCGCAATGCACATGCCGAGGACCACTTCGCAGACAAGGGCAACGCCGGTGAAGCTCAGCGTGCGGCCGACGGCGGGCCAGAAGCGTTCGACGTCGGAGAGGACCGTGAGGTAGTTCTGCACGCCAACAAACTCGGAGGTCGCCCGGACCGAGCCCTGCGAATCGGTCAGACTCAGGTACAGGGTCCAGCCGAGGGGGAAAACGATCAGGACGCCGACGAAGATCATGGCGGGGGCGGCGAAGAGCCATTTGCGGTGCCGGTTGGCCCAGCCGGAGAAGTTCTCGCGTGCACCGGGGGTGCGGGCGCCCTTGCGGCCGGACGGCGGCTGGGTCTGGGCGCTGCGGGGAGTGGTCAATACAGACATGGTTCACCTAAGGAGTTGGGGGTGAAGTGAAAAGCTGGCCGCGGCGGGACGACATCGGACCGCCGTCCCGCCGGGCTGTTTGGTGCTCAGGCGCAGTGCTCAGGCGCGAAGCCTGGCTGGCGCGCCGGGGGCGCTACTTCTTTTCGCTGTCCAGGAACTTCTGGAAGGCGTCGTGCGCCGTGTCGGCTGCGGCGGACGAGTCAGAGCCGGTGATAGTGGCGACGATCGGGCCGCCCACGATTTCGCGGGCCTTGCCTACGGTGACAACCTCGGGACGGTCGTGCCCGACGCCGTTCTTGGCGCTGGCGGAGATGGCCTCGGCGAGGTCCTTCGGGTAGGTGGAGGTGCCGGCCTGGTCCGCCCAGACCGAGGCGCGGGGTCCGGGGACTCCGGCCTTCTGTGCCTCGAGGGTGCGTTCCTTGCTGGTGGCCCACTGGATGAACTTCCAGGCGTTGTCCTGGTTGCTGGATGCCTGGTTGATGGCGAGGCCCCAGGACGGGATGTTGTACGGCTTGGAGCCGGCGGGGCCGGCGGGCAGCGCGGCGAAGCCGACGGTGTCGGCGACCTTGGACTTGGCCGGGTCGGTGGCGTTCTTGTAGAGCGAGTCGGCCTCCGTGTAGAAGGCGGCCTTGCCCTGGGTGAAGATCGCCATTGCCTCGGGCCAGCTCATGTCGGTGCTGACGTTGGCGGGGCCGTAGTTCTTGATCAGGCCGCCGTAGAACGCGTAGGCCTTCTTCGCAGCGTCGGAGTTGACGGCGGACTTGCCGCTGGCGTCGGTGAAGTCGCCGCCGAAGCTGTACAGGAAGCTGGAGAACTGGGTGACGGCGGCGGACTTGCCGGTGCGGGCCACGAAGCCGGCCGTGCCCGGGGAGGAAGCCTTGATGGCCTTGGCCGCGGCTTCGAGCTCGTCCATGGTCTTGGGAACCTCCAGGCCGGCGGCCTTCAGCAGGTCCTTGCGGTAGTAGAGGACTTCGCGCTCGGTGATGATCGGGACGCCGACCACCTTGCCGTCAGCGGTGGTGGCCTTGACCGGGCCCTCCTGGTAGTCCTTCCAGTCCCACGCGGCGTCCGAGGAGACCTTGGACGTCAGGTCCGCGAGGTAGCCGTTCTTCGCGAACGCCTTTCCTTCCTGGAGCGGGCGGTACATCATGACGTCGATCTCGTCGCTGCCGGCGTTGAGCTTGACGTTGTACTGGTCCGAGAGCTGGTCTTCGCCCAGCTGGGTCAGTTCGACCTTGAGCCCGCTGGACTTCTCGAATTCCGGAATGGCTGCCTTGATGCCCTCGGTCCAGACGTGGTTGGCGAGGGTGACCCGGACGGTGCCGGAGGTCTTGGCGTCGGCGCTGCCGCTGGCCCCGCCGCAGGCAGTCAGGCCCAGGGACAGGACGGCGGCGACGGCCGCGTACTTCGCAATTGAACGTCGCTTCATTACGACTTCCTTTGGTTTTCAGGGCTGGGCGTCTCTGTCCAGCCGGCTGCAAATGCATCTTTACATCTGCTCTGGAAGTGATCTTAGGTAAATAAAGCAGATTTATACAAGACCTTGAGGGCTCCCAGTATGATTTATTTATGAAAACTCCAAAGGCGGAGCCAACAGCAGACCTGCACGCCGTGCTGCTCCAGAACCTGGGGCTTGCCATCGCCGAAGGGACGCTGGCACCGCACTCGATCCTGCGCCTGGACGAGATTGAGGCCCGGCACAACGTCTCCCGGTCCGTGGTGCGGGAAGCCACCCGCGTGCTGTCCTCCAAGGGGATGCTGGAGTCGCGGCGGCGGCTGGGGACGGTGGTGCAGCCGGAGGAATCGTGGAATGCGTACGACCCGCAGGTAATCCGCTGGCGGCTGGCCTCGTCAAAGCGGCTGGAGCAGCTGCAGGCCCTGAACGAACTCCGCGGGGCAATCGAACCGGCGGCCGCCCGCCTCGCCGCCGGGAGGGCTTCCTGGGATGCCGGGAGCGACCTCGTCTCGCTGGCCGCACGGCTGTGGGCATCCGGCCAGCGCGGAGACCGGGACGAGTTCCTGCGGCTCGACATCGAATTCCACGCGTCAGTACTCCGGGCCTCCGGCAACGCCATGTTCGCCCAGCTGCATAACCTGGTCACCGAGGTCCTGACCGGGCGCACCCAGCACGGCCTCATGCCGCACTTGCCACACCACGAGGCCCTGCAGCTGCACGTCGATGTGGCCAGCGCCATTCAGCGCGGCGAGGCGGACGCCGCGCACGCCGCCATGAGCAGGATCGTGGAGCAGTCCACGGAGGAAATGGGCGACATCTGGTCCAGCTATCATGCCGGCGGCCCCGCCTCCCCGGAAGGGCAGCACTCCCCCGAATGACAGCGCGGGGTCACTTCCGGCCCATCGCCACCCCCCGGACCGGCGCTAAATGACCCCGCGTTGCCTTGTTAGCCCGTTGCCTTGTTAGCGGCCGCCCTCGAGCTTCCGGCTGCGCTGTTCCTGGGCCATCGGCCCGTACGGATAGACTCCGACGCGCGGCCGGCTGGCCTCGGTCAGCCGCTCCGTCTCCCCCGCGGTGAGCCGCAGATCCGCGGCCGCGAGATTGTCCGCCAGCTGCGCGGTGGTGCGGGCGCCCAGGATCACCGAGGTGACCGCCGGCCGGTCCGCCAGCCAGGCCAGCGCCACCTGGGAAGGGCTCACGCCGTGGCGCCCGGCGGTCTGCTCCACCTCGGCAATCACGTCCCAGGTGCGCGGATCGGCGTTGCGGGCCTCCCAGGCCTCCATCCCCCGTTTCGGGTTCTCGCCCAGACGGGTGGCCCCGGCCGGCGGCTGGTCGCGCTTGTACTTGCCGGACAGCCACCCGCCGCCCAGCGGCGACCACGGCAGCAGCCCGATCCCGGCGTCGAGTGCGGCCGGCACAATTTCCGACTCGATCTCACGGACCAGCAGACTGTACTGCGGCTGCAGCGTCACCGGGGCACTCCAGCCATGTGCCTTCGCCACATGGACCGCCTTGGTCAACTGCCAGCCCAGGAAGTTGGAGAAGCCGTAGTAGGCGATTTTGCCGCTGGTGACGGCGTCGTGCAGGAACCGGAGGGTCTCCTCGAGGGGCGTAACAGGGTCCCACGCGTGCAGCTGGTAGAGATCGATCTGTTCTACGCCGAGCCGGCGCAGCGAGTCATCGAGTGCCCGGACAAGGTGCCGGCGGGAGGTTCCGACGTCGTTGGGGGCCTGGCCCATCGGGAAGCGGCCCTTCGTGGCCACCACCGCCCGGTCCCGGACCTCGGCCCGGTCCGCCAGCCACCGGCCGATGATTTCCTCCGACACCCCCGAGCTGTAGACGTCGGCGGTGTCGATGAAGTTGCCGCCCGCCGCGAAGTAGTCATCCAGGATCGCGCGGGATTGCTCCTCGGTGGCCTCGGCGCCAAAAGTCATGGTGCCCAGCGCATAGTTGGAGACGACGGCGCCGCTGTTGCCCAGGGTGCGGTATTGCATGGAGCTCCTCAAGTTGGGGTCAGTCTTCCGTGGGGGTGGTGCGCAGCGGGTGGTAGTTCCGCCAGGTGTGCTCCGGTGCGTAACCCAGCAGCCGTTTGGCCTTGTCGATCGAGAGCATGGTCTCGTGCTCGGCCAGGTCTTTGACCACTTTGACGTTCGGGAACACCTCGGCGGCCAGGCTGGCGCTGGAGCGGCTCATCACCGTGTCCTCGTTGGCGATGATGAACGCCTCGAACCCGGGCTTGCCGTGCTCCAGGGCTCGGGCCACGGCCTGGGCGCCGTCCCGGCCGTCAATGTAGCCCCAGAGATTCCACTTGCGCGCCCGCGCGTCGTGGTCGAAGGAGGGGAATTCCTCATAGTCCTCCGGGTCCATCACATTGGAGAACCGCAGGCCGGTGATGCTCAGGGCCGGGTCCCAGCGGGTCAGCTGGATGGCCATCTGCTCCTCAAGGTGTTTGACCAGGGAGTACGTGCTTTCCGGCCGGGCGGGGTAGTCCTCGTCCACCGGGATGTAGGGAGGGTCCACGTCGAAAGGCAGCCCCAGCACCGTCTCACTGGACGCGTAGACGATTTTCTTGATCCCGGCCCGCCGGGCAGCCTGGAACACGTTGTAGGTGGACTGCATGTTGTTCTCGAAGGTGGCGGCATCCGGGGCATGTCCCGGTGCGGGAATCGCGGCCAGGTGCACCACGGCGTCAAAGCCGGCATGGCGGTCCTCCAGGCCGAGGAACACGTCCACCACCTGGCCGTAGTTCCGCAGGTCCACCTCCGTGAAGCCCGGGCCGCGCGCACCGGTGCGGTCCAGGTTGGTCACCTCGTGCCCGTCATCGCTGAGCCGCCGCACGACGTTTCGGCCCAGCTTTCCGCTTCCTCCGGTAACAGCAACTTTCATCAGGAACTCCTCGGGTGGCAGGCTCGGCTGACCGTCATGGTCCGGCCGGGGGGCCGGCACCTGCTCCGGTGCCGGCGGTCCCCGTTCCACCCTAAGCGGAGGCGGCCACGGTGCCCAGCCCCGCGTGACTTTCGGCCCTAGGCAGTCCCGGGGGCAGGGGCAAGGCTGGGGAGCATGAACGGTGATCAGCGCATTGTCGTGGGTGTGGACGGTTCCGAGTTTTCGACGACGGCGCTCCGCCTCGCCGGGCGCATGTCCACCGCTCTGAACATCCCGTTGGAAGTCATCACATGCCTGGGAACTTCCGATTTCTTCCTGGCCTCCCACCTGCCCGAGGACAGAACGCCCACCCTCGATGAGCTGGAGGAGACCGCCGAACGCCTCGTGGACCAGGCACTGGAGCGGGCCTTCGGCGAATCGCGTCCGGAAGGACTTACCCGCTCGGTCAAGTTCGGGGCGCCCGCCAAGGTCCTCGTCGAGGAAAGCCAGCACGCCGAAATGCTCGTGGTGGGCCGGCGCGGCAAGGGCGGCTTCCTCCATCAGGTCATGGGCTCGGTGAGCGCGGCCGTCGCGGCCCACTCCCACTGCCCGGTGGTGGTGGTTGGGCCGGAATCGGATGACCCCAGGGGCCGGACCAGCGCATGAGGTCCCTCGCGTGAGCGGTCAGCACGTCCCCGGCCGGTTGCGCGGACCGCTCGCGGCGCTGGCTGCGGCATCGGCGGGCGCAGCCTACGTCCTGGCTGTCCGGCCGCGGCTCCTGCGCTGGGGGGCTACCACCCAGGAGGCCGCCGGCCCGCTCGCCGGGGACGAGATCGTGCCCGCCCCGCGCATGCAAAGCACCCGCGCGATCACTATTGCGGCCCCGGTGGCAGAGGTCTGGCCGTGGCTTGTCCAGATGGGCGCCGGGCGGGGCGGTTTCTACTCCTACGACTGGCTCGAACGCGGCGCGGGTCTGGGCATCCGGAGCGCGGACCGGATTCTTCCGGAGCTGCAGCGCCTGAAAGTTGGCGACGTCGTTCCGCTGTCCCCCGACGGCGGCCTTCCGGTCCGGCTCATCCAGTCCGGGGCGGCGCTGGGGCTGGGCGGAACCATCGATCTGCGCACGGGGAGGATGTCGCCGGCAGGGGTCCGTCCCATCGGGCGCCGGCTGGACGTCGGCTGGACGTTCGTGTTGCGACCTGCTGGGCCCCAGGCCACCAGGCTGCTGTCCCGCACCCGGTACGACTTTTCGCCCCTGGCGGAGGGTCTGGCCCTGCGTGCACTGCTGGAACCGGTGCAGTTCCTGATGGAACGGCGGATGCTCCTGGGGATCCGGTCCAGGGCAGAGGGCCGCCGGCGCTAGGGTCCGCGGGATTCGTGGTCCCGGCCCTCCCCGGTTCTGGCCACCTCAGACGCCCGCGGCCCCTCAGACGCCCGCGGCCCGCGCGCCGGCACCGTTCGGGGGAAGCAGGTAGTCGACAAACCAGTCCCGCGCCAGGATGGCCGCCGCCGCGAGCGTGCCCGGCTCTTCAAACAAGTGCGTTGCCCCCTGCACGACGGCGAGCTGGCTGGGACTGCGCATCATCGCCTTCGCCCGGCGGTTCAGTTCCAGGACCTCGTGGTCCAGGCTCCCCACAATCAGGAGCGTGGGCGCCTTGACGGCGGACAACCGCGGGCCGGCGAGGTCGGGGCGGCCGCCGCGGGACACGACAGCCGCGATCCGCGCCGACGGCTCCGACGCCGCCCACAGTGCAGCCCCGGCTCCCGTGCTCGCACCGAAGTACCCCAGAGCGCAGGAGGCCGTGTCCGCCCGGGTGGAAAGCCAGTCCGTTGCCGAGGACAGCCTGCGGGCCAGGAGTTCGATGTCAAAGACGTTGGCGCGGTGGCGCTCCTCCGCCGGCGTCAGCAGGTCCAGCAGCAGCGTGCCGAGACCGGCCTGTTGCAGGACGCCGGCCACGTACCGGTTCCGGGGGCTGTGGCGGCTGCTGCCGCTGCCATGGGCGAACAGCACCACGGCGCTGGCCGGCACCGGAAGGTGCAGCTGGGCCTGGAGCCGCACCGCGCGGGACGGGATTTCCACTTCCTCGTCGACGTCGGCGGCGTTGTCGGCGCGGATCGCCGTCGAGGTCCAGAAGGGCGGCGGTGCGGCCTCGACGCGTTTGGCCGCAAGATCGAGCAGGCGCAGCACCTCGTCGTCGTCAGTCGGCGAGAAGTCCCGGTAGTGGTATCCGACGGCGGTGAACTGGCGCGGCGTCGCCAGGCAGACCACTTCGTCCGGTTCCGTCAGGTCGGCGAGGGTCTCGGCGGGGGCAACCGGAACGGCCAGGATCACGCGGGCCGCACCCTGTTTGCGGGCGACCCGGCAGGCCACGCGGGCGGTGGAGCCGGTGGCGATCCCGTCGTCGACGATCACCGCGATGCGTCCGGTCAGGTCGTGCCGGGTCCGGCCCTTCCGGAACAGGACCACCCGGTTTTCCAGCACGCCGCGTTCGCGTTCTTCAACAGCTTGGAGTTCCGCACCGCTGATCCGCGCATGGGCCAGGACCTCCTCGTCCAGGACTTTGGCGCCGCCTTCACCGATAGCCCCCATGGCGAGCTCGGGCTGGTAGGGAAGCCCAAGTTTCCGCACCACAATCACATCCAGGGGAGCATCCAGGGCTGCGGCGACTTCGAAGGCCACAGGCACGCCGCCGCGCGGCAGGCCCAAGACCACAATGTCCTGGCCACGCAATTCCGCCAGACGCCTGCCGAGCTGCCTGCCGGCGTCGACCCTGTCTTCAAAAATGCTCATGGGCTATGGCTTTCAAGTCGAAGCGTGGGCCATCGGCCATCAGTCGTGTGCTGCTGAAACTGGTGCGCTCCTACGGGTTCCCCTAACCCGAACAGGACCAGGTGGCCGCTGACTCCAACTATCCGCCCGCGCCCGAAACCCTGTGAGGGCCTTTATGCCCGAGTTTGCGTCGGCGGCGCCAGCCCGGGCCACGGTGGACGAGCAGCGGCCTGGCCGCCGGGATGCTGAAGCGGGCGGCCCGGCGGGCGATGCGGTGGGTCTGGCCGCGGTGCCGGAGCGCCGCCGGCTCGCGTGAGACAGGCTGCTGGGCGGCCCGGGAGTAGAACCAGACTTTCGCCATTTCCACCAGCACCAGGTACACCACTGCCATCCCGAGCAGGGCGAGGAAGAACGGCACAGGCAGCGGATCGAAGCCCAGCACGCCGGCCAGGGGCGAGAACGGCAGGTACACCCCGAGGGCCACCACGCCCAGGGAGGCCCCGACCAGGCCCAGCGACGGCCTGCTCCGGAAAAAGGGCACGCGCCGGGTCCTGATGACGAAGATGATCAGCGTCTGCGTCACGATGGACTCGATGAACCAGCCGGCCCGGAATTCGCCCGGAACCGCGTCGAAGACGAAAAGCATGAGGGCGAAGGTCGCGAAGTCGAAGATGGAGCTGATGGGGCCAAACAGGAACATGAAACGCCGGATGAAGCCGATGTCCCAATGCGATGGGGCCACCAGCTGTTCCTTGTCCACCCGGTCGCCCGGAATGGCCAGCTGGCCGGCATCGTAGAGCAGGTTGTTGAGCAGAATCTGGCCCGGCAGCATGGGCAGGAAACTCAACACCACGGAGGCCGTGGCCGCGCTGAACATGTTGCCGAAGTTGCTGGACGTGCCCATGAGAACGTACTTGATGGTGTTGGCGAAGATCCGCCGGCCTTCCATGACGCCCTCGGCCAACACCCCCAGGTCCTTGTCGAGCAGCACGACGTCGGCAGCGTCCTTGGCGACGTCGGTGGCGCTGTCGACCGAGATGCCGATGTCCGCGGCATGCAGTGCGAGGGCGTCGTTGACGCCGTCGCCCATGAACCCGACGGCGCCGCCGCTTAGCCGCAGCAGCCGGATGATCCGCGCCTTCTGTTCGGGCGACACGCGGGCGAAGATGCTCGCCTCCCGTGCGGCGGCGGCCAGCTCCGGATCGGACATGGCCTCCACGGCGGCGCCGCTGAGCGTCCCGCCGGAGAGCACGCCGAGTTCGTCACAGACCTTTTCGGCGACCCTGGCGTTGTCGCCGGTGGCGATCTTGACCGTAATGCCGAGCGCCTCGAGCTGGTCAAGGGAGGCCCGTGCATTGGCTTTGGGCCGGTCCAGGAAGATGAGGAAACCGGCAAGGACCAGGTCCTTCTCGTCGGGCGGCGTCAGGTCCTCCAAGCCGCCAGCGGGTCGCGTTCCGACAGCCACCACCCGGGATCCGGCGTCGAACTGCTTGTCCAGCACCGCCTGCACGTCCGCCGGCGTGCCCACGCAGAGGGCCAGGACGTCTTCCGGCGAGCCCTTTGTGATGATGCGGGCAGGTCCGTTCGCTTCGCGCACCAGCACGCTGGTCCGGCGGCGCTGGTGGTCGAAGTCTATGACGTCCAGGCGTTCGTAGCGCTCCGGCCGGAAGCCCGCCGCGTCGGGTGATTCCCAGAGGGCGGCATCCAAGGGGTTCAGGCCGACCGTAGAGAGCCTCGCCTCGGCGTATTCGGCCTCTGTCGCCAGCAGTCCGAGCGTGAGCAGCTCAGCGGGCTCGATGCCCGCGCCGACGGGCAGCGCGGCGGTGAAGCTGATCCGGCCCTCGGTCAGCGTCCCGGTCTTGTCCGTGACCAGGATGTCCATGTCGCCCAGGTCCTCGATGCAGACCAGGCGCTTCACCAGGACCTTGCGCCGGGCCAGCTGCCGGGTGCCCGTGGCCAGGCTGGTGCTGACCACCGCGGGCAGCAGCTGCGGAGTGATGCCGACCGCGATCGCCAGGGAGAACAGCAGGGATTCGATCACGGGCCGGTGCAGCAGCAGGTTCGCGACGAAGATGAGCGAGCTCAGTCCGATGGCCACCTGCAGCAGCAGGAAGGAGAACCGCTTGAGGCCCAGCTGGAACTCGGTCTGCGGCTGCCGTTCGCCCAGGCCCAGTGCAATCCGGCCGAATTCCGCCCGGCCTCCGGTGGCTACCACCACTGCCGTGCAGCTGCCGGACTGGAGCACGGTCCCCATGAAGACGCAGCTGGTCAGGTCCGCCAGCGGGGCATCCTGCGGCACGGGCGCAGGATCCTTGGCGACCGGCAGCGATTCCCCGGTCAGGATGCTTTCATCACACAGGAGGTCCTTGGCCGTCAGCACCCGCATGTCCGCCGGAATGATCGCGCCGATCCCCAGGTGGACGACGTCGCCGGGCACCAGCGCGGTGACGTCGATTTCGCCCGGACTTCCGTCGCGGACGACGACGGCGCGGTGCGTGACGCGGGAATGCAAGGCCTCCGCAGCGCGTTCGGCCCGGTATTCGTTGCTGAACCCCAGCCCGACGCTGACCATCAGGATCACGCCGATGACGATCGCGTTCGTGGCGTCCCCGAGAAACAGTGAAAGCCCGGCGGTGATGAGCAGGAGGAGCAGGATGGGGCTTGCCAGCTGCCGGCCCAGCACCGACCACCCGCTGGCCATGTGGGTCCGCACCGCATTCGGCCCGATTTCCGTCAGGCGCCTGCCCGCTTCGGCACCCGTCAGTCCGTTCCCGCCCGAGCCCAGCTCGGCCAACACGGCGCCAACAGGCCGGCCCGCGGCGCGGGCGATCGCCAGCGGGGCGGAGGGTAAGTCCTTGACGTCCAGCTCTGGCATACGGAATCCGTTCGCGACATTTCGCCTAAGGCACAGCTTATGCCCGGGACGAACGGTTCAGGAGCCGTCCGGCCCGGAGCCCTGTGTGGAACCTGCGTTTCCCGGATGTATATACTCTCCCGGTACGGTTTTGCAGCGAGCCGTTGGATTGTTCTTCGATCCGGCCGCTGCCGTATCCGCCCCTTGCCGCGGTGGGAAGCTCGGCCGGGTCGTCTTGACCTGAGTGAAACGGCACAACAGATAAGTGGTCAGCGAGTCAACCGCAAATTCAATAAACCAGCAGCTGCATGAACTGGTGCTCAGCAGCTCCGACGTCGAGGACTTCCTCGGGGAGCTGGCCCGCGTATCCGCGCGCAGCCTGTCCGAGCCCGGGGACGAGATCCTGTGCGGCATCACGCTTCTTCGGGAAAAGAAGGCGGCCACCGTCGCGAGCAGCAGCCCCGCCGCGCAGGCCATGGACGAAATCCAGTACACCTTCGGTGACGGCCCTTGCATGACGGCTTCCCGGGAACAGGTAACCGTCCACGTTGGGGACCTTGAACTCGATGGCCGTTGGCCGCAGTACGCCGCGGCGGTGCGGGGGCACGGCTTCCGGTCGATCCTGGCGCTGCCGTTCCTGCTGGAAGGCGAGACCCGGGCCGCCCTGAACCTCTATTCGCACCGGCCGGGCCGGTTCGATCACCGCGCCACGGAGCTGGCCCGTGACTTCGTCCACCAGACGTCCATGGCGCTGCGCCTCGCCGTCCGGTTCGCGCACAGCAGCGATACAGCCGCCAACCTCAAGGCCACTCTGGAGACGCGGACCGTGATCGACGTCGCCGTCGGCATCATCATGGCGCAGAACCGCTGCAGCCAGGACGAGGCGTTCGAGCTCCTGAAGTCGGCCTCGAGCGCCCGGAACATCAAGCTCCACGCCGTCGCGGCCGGGGTGGTCGAGTCACTCGGGCAGGGCCCCACCCGGACCCACTTCGACGTCTAACCCCGGCCCCGAGCAGCCAGTGCGGTCAGGCCGGGCTTCCGGGCAGCGGCTCGCCCGCCGCCGCGCCAAGGCCCGTAAACGCCAGAATGCCGTCCCGCACTTCGAGGGCCCGGTTGTGCTGGACGACATGCCCGGTTCCCTGCACTTCCAGCAGCCGCCCGCGGCTGGCGAGCCCGGCCAGCCGGCGGCACCAGTCTGCATCCGCGATGGGGTCGTTGGCGCCGCGCACCACGAGGACCGGTGCGCTGACGCCGGCGATCTTCTGTTCCATCGGGTACTCCATCATGACCTGCAGGGTCTTGAAGTACCAGGACGGGCCGCAACGCAGGTAGTCGGTGAAAACCAAGGCGTTCGAGGAGGGACTCTCGTAGAACAGGCAGTCACGGCCCAGCGCCAGGCCCATCTGTGCCACGGATCCGTGCCTGGGGTCCACCACGGGACCCATCAGCACCACATTCGAGATCTGTTCCGGCTGCTGAAGGGCCGCTTCCAGAGCCATCTGTGTTCCCATTGAGTGCCCCACCAGCACTATTTCCGCCACGCCAAGCTGTTCCATGGCGCCGAGGATGTAACGGGCGTGGTCGGCAATGGACAGCTGGTACGCGGGCTTGGGGGTGGCACCGAATCCCGGCAGGTCGATGGAGTAGGTCTCCCTCGACCCGGCCAGGAGCCGGTGCAGCCGGCGCAGGTAGCGGTGTGACGCGCCGATTCCGTGGATGAGCACGACGGCGGGCGCGGACCCGCCGGCCATTTCGCGCGAGGCGAAGACGTGGCCGGCGTGGCCCGCGGCTGAAATCTCCAGGCGGACCGGACCGGTCATGCTGTAAACGACCGCGGCGGGGAGCACGGGTACAGGAGGGACCGCGTGGCAGCTGCCGGGGTCATGAAGGGCTCGTTTCGTCGCCGGGTGGTCAGCCCAGTCTAGTAAGCCTGCTGGCTAGAACCCTGACGCCGTGCGGGGCGGCCGGCCCTTCAGGATGATCGGGCGGATCAGTTGTCCCGTTTGTCCCGCTCCTCGAACTCCTCATCGAGGTCATAGTGCCGGAATTCCGTCTCCGGATTCGGCTCCCCCTCCACCACGTACTCATAGTCCAGTTGGCGCTCGACTTGGCTGTCGAGTACCTGAAGATCCTTGTCCGGCAACTTGCTGAGATCCTCCGGGAAGTCATCTTCCGGGCTGAGGTGCAGCTTCTCGGTCATTGCATGGCTCCCTTGGCCAGGGGTTGGACTCGCGCTTGCACTGTCCTGGCTGCATTCAGGATAGCCCTTACTGCCGGCGCGGCCGAGGGCCCGTTTTAGGCGGGCTCGGAGCCTACGTTTACCAGCCAGTCCACACCAAACCGGTCCTTGCACATGCCGAAGACGTCGCCCCAGGGTGCCTTCTCCAGCGGCATGGCGACTGTGCCGCCATCGGCCAGCTTGTCGAAGTAGCCGCGGAGCTCAGCTTCGTTGGATCCGCTCAGGGACACGGAAAAGTTGTTGCCCGCGGTGTAGTCCATGCTGTTGGGCGTGTCCGCGCCCATCAGCACCATGCCGGCGTCCGTCCTGAGCTGGGCATGCATGATTTTCTCCTGCTCCGCCGGGTCTTCGCTGGCGTGGTATTCGGCGAAGGTACTCATGGTCAGTTCCCCGCCGAACACCGACTGGTAGAAGGTCATGGCGTCTTTCGCGTTGTCGCGGAAGCCGAGGTAGGGATTGAGCGTAGTCATGTCCGAAACTCCTTGCTGTTGGGGGCGCCGGCCGGGCGGCAACGACGACGGTGCACGGTACAGGGCATATCCTGCCGCAAAACCAACAGCGTGGGTAGGTGTCCGGCCGCGGAACCGGGCAGCCCGCGACTAACCAGGTGAACGGCCGGCCGAGGGCGTCCGACGGCGGCCGGTGCCGCCGTCGGACGCTGCGGCGGGAGTGCGGCTACGGCGTCTGGCCTGCGTGCTCGCCTTCGGCGATTTCCTCAAGGAGTTTGGCGTTGAAGGCCGGAAGGTCACGTGGGCTGCGGCTGGTCACCAGGCCCTGGTCCACCACGACCTCCTCGTCAGTCCAGATCGCGCCGGCATTCTTCAGGTCCGTCTGCAGCGTGTGGTAGGAGGTCAGGTTCCTGCCGCTGACCACGCCGGCGTCGATGAGCAGCCACGGCCCGTGGCAGATGGCGGCGACGGGCTTGTGCTGCTCGAAGAAGGCACGCGTGAACGCCTGGGCCTCCTTGTCGACTCTGAGGTGATCGGCGTTGACCACGCCGCCGGGGATGACCAGGGCGTGGAAATCAGCGGCGTCGGCCCGCCCCACGGCGAGGTCGACGGCGAACCGCTGCCCCTTTTCGGTGCCGTCATAGCCCTGCAGCTCTCCGGTCTTGGGCGAGACCAGGGTTGGCACACCGCCGGCTTCCTTGACGGCATCCCACGGGCTGGTCAGCTCCACTTGCTCCACACCGTCAGTCAGCAGGAACGCGACCTTCTTGCCGGAAAGATTGTGCTCTGACATGTGTCCTCCTCGTGCCGGGCGCGGGCCGGGCAATATTCGTTCAGTGCCGGCACCAGCGCAGTGTCCCACTTGGTTTGCAGTCTTAACTCTAGAAAGCCGCCAAGTCGTAAGCAAGCTGATGATGCATTGCAGGGACCCGCCGGCACCGGACGGGAAGCTGAGAGAATGGGCCCATGGAAGTCGCTTTCGGGCTGCTGGCCCTCGTCGCCATCGTCTGTGCCTGCAGCGCACTGGGCCAAAGGATCAACATCTCCGTCCCCCTGCTGCTGGTGCTGGCCGGCGTGGTGTGCTCGTTCCTGCCGTTCGTTCCGACCATCGAGCTGAACCCCGAAATCGTTCTGGTCGGGCTGTTGCCGCCGCTGCTCTATGCGGCGGCGCTGCAGACCTCGCTGTTCGATTTCCGTTCCAACCGCCGCTCCATCGGCCTGTTGTCGGTCGGCTACGTCATTTTCGGCACCGTCAGCGTCGGGCTGGTGGTCGCCTGGCTGTTTCCCGAGATCCCGCTGGCGGCCGCCATGGCCCTGGGCGCCGTCGTCGCGCCCCCTGACGCCGTGGCGGCGACGGCGATTGCGCGAAAGGTGGGCATGCCCCGCCGGGTTGTCACCATCCTGGAGGGCGAATCGCTGGTCAACGACGCCACGGCGCTGGTCTGCCTGCGTGCTGCCATCGCCGCGATCGCCGGAGTTGTCTCCGCCGCGGAGATTGCCGGCGGCTTCGTCCTGGCGGTTGGCGGGGGCGTGGCGGTGGGCGTTGCCGCGGCCTTCGTGCTCACGGCGCTCCGCAAGCGGATCCGCAACGTGGCCATCAACACTTCCACTTCCCTGATCGCCCCGCTTGTCGCCTACCTCCCGGCGGAAGCGATCCACGCCTCCGGCGTCCTGGCCGTCGTCGTCACCGGGCTGATCATGGGGACCAAGGCGCCGTCCATGCCAAACGGGGCGGCCCGGCTGAGCCAGCGCAGCAATTGGCACACGGTCCAGTTCCTGCTGGAGAATTCCGTTTTCCTGCTGATCGGGCTGCAGGTCCGGACCATCATCGAGGGCGTCCGGGATGACTCGCTGGGGCCGGAACGGATCTGGTTCGGCTGTGCCGCCGTGCTGCTGGCCGTGCTGGTCCTGCGCCCGGTCTGGGTCTTCCCCGCAACGTACCTGCCGCGGCTCATTCCCGCGGTCCGGCGCAAGGATCCCGCGCCGCCCTGGCAATTTCCGGCGATCGTCTCCTGGGCCGGCATGCGCGGCGTGGTGACGCTTGCCGCCGTCCTGGTCCTGCCGGCGGAGCTGGAGCACCGGTCGGTCCTGATCCTGATGGCCCTCGTGGTGGTGGCCGGCACGCTGACCCTGCAGGGTTTCACGCTCCCGGCGCTGGTCCGGTTGCTGCGCGTGAAGGGACCGGACCCGCGCGAGGACGCGCTCAACGAGGCGTCGCTGATGCAGATGGCGACGGCGGCTGGCGTGCAGCGGCTCCAGGAACTGCGTTCGGACGCCGATCCCCCCGAAGTCGTGGCGATGCTCAAACGGCGCACCCAGGAGCGCGGGCTGGCCGCATGGGAGCGGCTGGGCCGGCCGTCCGCCGAAGCCGCCACCCCCAGCCAGCGGTACGCCCAACTCCGGCTGGCGATGCTGGACGCCGAGCGCACCAAGGTCCTCGAGCTGCGGCGCGGCGGCGGATACGCGCACGAGGTCCTGGTCAACGTCCTTGACCGCCTCGACGTCGAAGAGTCCATGCTGGACGCCGCACTGGAGGAACCGGACGCGGACGGCGGCAGCGGCGGCGAGGGAATCGCCCGGCCCCGCGGCGTTTGTCCGCACCTGGAGTCCGCCCCCGATCTCACCGTCCCGACTGGTCCCTTCTGCGAGGCGTGCGAACGGGAGGGGACGACGACGGTGCATCTGCGGATGTGCCTGCAGTGCGGCAACGTGGCCTGCTGCGATTCCTCGCCGGGAACCCACGCGTACAAACACTTCCAGCTCAGCGGCCACCCCGTCATGCGCAGCGTCGAGCCCGGCGAGGACTGGCGCTGGTGCTACCCGGACGAGCTCCTGGGCTAGGCCGCAGGCGCCGGCCAGCGCCGTCCGGCCCCGGCATCCGGCGCCCCTGTTCACCGCACCGTGCCCTCCGTAGGCTGGAAGGGGACCTGCTGGAAGTGGACCCTGCGAAGAGAAGACTGCCTGCCGCCGTCGGACGAAAAGAGGACACCATGGACAATCAAGACATCCTGGAGCGCATCAAGGCCCTGGTGGAGGAGGAACACGGCCTCCGCGAAGGCTCAACCCAGTCTGGCGGGACCGGAGGCCCGGACATCCTCCGGCTGCAGCAGGTGGAAGAACAACTGGATCAGTGCTGGGACCTGCTCCGCCAGCGGCGCGCGAAAAAAGACTATGGCGAGAACCCCGACGAGGCGGAAGTGCGGCCGGTCAGCGAGGTCGAAGGCTACCAAAGCTAGCCCCCGGGCCCTGACGTGACAGGCAGGCAGGCAGTCCATGCTGATCGCGCTGCTGGGAGACGTCATGCTGGGCCGGCTGGTGAACCGGCACCTGGCAGCGGCCAGGCCTGC
Source organism: Arthrobacter sp. 10N44_2 (assembly GCF_056394385.1). Lineage (NCBI taxonomy): Bacteria > Bacillati > Actinomycetota > Actinomycetes > Micrococcales > Micrococcaceae > Arthrobacter > Arthrobacter sp. 10N44_2. The sequence goes on from NZ_JBFTHT010000011.1 coordinate 21,014, forward strand.
CTATCCCTGGGGCGACACGCTGGCGGTCCTGGAGCAGGCGGACGTCCGCGTCGCCAACCTCGAGTGTGTCCTGGCGGCCGGCGGCGAGCCCGAACCCGGCAAGATCTTCCATTTCCGCTCGGACCCGAAGAATGTGGCCAGCCCCCTCGCGGCCGGGATCGACGTCGTCTCGCTGGCCAACAACCACGTCCTGGATTTCGGCCAGGACGCGTTCGTGGAGATGCTGCCGGCGCTGGACGGCGGCGGCATCCTCCATGCCGGGGCCGGCCCCGACCTGGAGGCCGCCCGCCGCCCGGCCGTGTGGCGCGTGGGCGCCATCGCCGTCGGATTCATTGCCTTCACGGACAACGAGCCCGGCTGGGAGGCGGGCACCGCGGCTCCCGGGGTCTACTACGTCCCGGTGGAGGATATCCCAATCGATGACGCCGGCCGGCGCCGCGGGACACGATTGGACGGACTCTTGGAACTGGTCGCCAGGACCAAGGCCCGCGTCCAGGTCCTCATCGTGTCAGCCCATTGGGGCGGCAACTGGGGCTACGACGTTCCGGCCGGGCACCAGGACCTTGCCCGGGACCTCATCGAGGCCGGGGCCGACGTCGTGTTCGGCCACTCGCCGCACATATTTCGCGGCGTCGGCATCCACCGGAACCGTCCCATCATCTACAGTGCCGGGGACTTCATTGACGACTACGCTGTGGACCCGGTCGAGCGCAATGACCAGTCTTTCGTGTTCATGCTCGACACCGACGCCGGCGCACCCCGAACGCTTCGGCTGCATCCGACCATCATCGCCGGATTCCAGGCGCGCCTGGCCCGCGGATCGGCACCCGGCATTGCCGCCCGGATGCAGCGGCTGAGCGGTCAGCTGGGCACGCTGGGCTACTGGAACGCCTCCGGCCGCTGCCTGGAGATTCCGCTGGACCAAAACTGAATCGCTGTAGTGGGCCAGCCGGCGGGCTGATTGTCAGACTGGTTGCTTGCCGGTCCGGCTGCTTACCAGGGCGGCCGAGACGTCCCTGTTGACGGCGGGCATGATCTCCGTGGCCAGCAGTTCAATCGACCGGGCCGTCTCGGCAAAGGGTAGGCCGCCCAGTCCGATCTGGGCCAGGTATCGCGAGTTCCCCAGAGTCTGGTGGATCTCCAGGAGCTTCTCGGTGATCTGCTGCGGGCTCCCCACCAGCAACCCGCCGCCGGGCTCGGTCCAGGAATCGAAGGTGGATCGGGGGAAGTGGTCTACGGGTCGCGGCATGTTTTGTTCGAAGTAGGCCCGGTAGTAGGGGTAGAACGTGTCGCGCGCCTGCTGTGACGTCGGCGCCGCGTAGAAGTGACCGCCAGCCCCCACCGGCAGCGCGCCGGCATCGTGGCCGGCCTCGGCAGCGCTCTCGCGGTAGAGCTCAACAAGGCGGCGGAAACGGGCCGGCCCTGACAGCAGGGCGATGAAAAGAGGAAGCCCGAGCCTGCCCGCCCGGGAAAAACTCGCCGGGGTGCCACCGACGCCCACCCAGACTGGCAGCTTCGCCTGCACCGGGCGCGGGGCGATGTCCATGTCCGGGATGCTCTGAGTCAGTCTTCCGGCCCACTGCACTGTGGAGTTGTCCCGGGCGTTGTCCCGCAGTTCCAGCAGCAGGCGCAGCTTCTCATCAAACAGGGCGTCGTAGTCGTCGAGCCTGTGGCCGAACAATGAATACGACTCCACGAACGCGCCGCGGCCCGCAATGATCTCGGCCCGGCCGTCGGAGATCAGGTCCAGAGTGGCGAACTGTTCAAAGAGCCGCACGGGGTCCTGGGTGGAGAGCACCGTCACGGCCGTGCCCAGCCGGAGATTGGATGTTTCCCGGGCGATCGCTGCCAGGACGACTTCCGGGGCCGAGAGGGCGAAGTCGCGCCGATGATGCTCCCCCAACCCCAGGAATCCGAGGCCCGCCTGATCGGCCAGCTTGGCGAGTTCGACGATCTCTTTTAGCCGCTGCTGCGGGGACAGCGCGATGCCGGTGCTGCTATCGCGGGTGAGCTCGCCGAAAGTGAAGATACCAAAGTCCATATTTATTGAACATTCAATCATTTGAATTCATTCCTGGCCCACCCGGCAGCATCAAAACCGGCGGGCATATGAGGCCGCGTTTACATTCCTGAAACATGCCGGTCACGCGAACTTCACGCCGTCGCGATTCCCGTAACGTGCCCGCAACTTTTCGCCTCACTGCCGGAAACATGGCTCCGCGAGGATTAAATCCGGATCGGGGGCCGGCGGCGACGTGTCCCGGTACGGAAGACTGACGAGAAGGGACCCGCCGGTGGAGCTCACTGCTGGAAGCGTCTGGATGATTGTGTCGGCAGCGATGGTTCTGCTGATGACCCCGGCCCTGGGCCTGTTTTACGGCGGGATGACCCGGGCCAAGGCCTCGCTCAACATGATGATGATGAGCTTCGTCTCGGTGGGGATCGTCGGCGTGGTGTGGGTCCTCTGGGGCTACTCCATGAGCACCGGGCAAGGTGTCCTCGGCGTGTTCGGCAACCCGTTCGCGAGCTTCGGCCTGAGCAGCCTCATCGGTTCGCCGGACCTGATCAAGGCCGGCTACAGCGCCACTTTTGCCATCCTCACCGTGGCCCTCATCAGCGGCGCCATCGCGGACCGCGCGAAGTTCACCTCCTGGGCCCTCTTCGTCCCCGTCTGGATCACCCTCGTGTACTGCCCCCTGGCCTTCATGGTCTGGGGCGGAGGCCTCATGAGTGCCGGCGGCGCCGTAAGTGCCGTCTTCGGCCAGGTCATCGACTTCGCCGGCGGCACCGTAGTGGAAATCGCGTCCGGAACCGCGGCGCTGGTCCTGGTCCTGATCCTGGGCAACCGGCACGGCTTCGGCAAGGACCCCGGCCACCGCCCCCACAACATCCCCTTCATTATGCTCGGCGCGGGCATCCTGTGGTTCGGCTGGTTCGGCTTCAACGCCGGCGCCGCCACCACAGTGGAGCAGGCCGGCCTGATCTGGGTGAACACCCTGGCCGCCCCTGCCGCAGCCATGATCAGCTGGCTGGTGACCGAGAAGGTCCGCCACGGCCACCACACCTCCTTGGGCGCGGCGTCCGGCGCCGTCGCCGGCCTGGTGGCGATCACGCCGTCGTGCGCCAACATCAGCCCGCTCGCCGCGCTGGGCCTTGGCTTCGTGGCCGGTGCGGCCTGCGCCGTGTTCGTGGACCTGAAATTCAAGTTTGGCTTCGATGACTCGCTCGACGTCGTCGGCGTCCACCTCGGCGGCGGCCTGATCGGCACGCTCGCCCTCGGTTTCATTGCGCTCCCGGTGGACGGTGCCGGCGGCGGGCTGTTCTACGGCGGCGGGCTCCACCAGGTCATCGCGCAGGCCGTGGCCGTCCTCATCACGGTGGCCGTGTCCGGCCTCGGGACCGCGGTGATCGGACTCGCCATCCACAAGACGCTGGGTTTCCGGGTCAGCCGCGAGGACGAACTCGCCGGAGTCGACCGGTCCGAACACGCCGAGACCGCGTATGCCTTTGCCGAGCTCGGTTTCAGCCGGTTCAACCCGTTCGGCCACCACACCGGCGCGGCCCACGCCGCGACGCCTTCCCACGCCGCGACGTCCGCCCACGCGGCCGGCCACGCGGCCGGCCGGGCACCGGAAAATGCCTCCGCGCGCGCAAAGGAAGACAGCCTCGTCTGAGCCGGCCGCTGGGGCCGGCTCAAGTTTTTCCAAAGGGCCCGGGTGTAAGACGCGGTCGGAGGCTTAAGATATGGGCGGGGGGCACTCGAATTAGCGAACTCGCTTAATGGGAGGCCACGATGTTCAGCCAAGCCAGCCGCAAGGCATCAAAACCGAAGCTAACATCGGTGGCGCGGACCCCGCGCAGACACCGGCGCAGCTCCCTTCCCAGACCGGACACATTTTGGTTCGGGCGCGGGCTGGCCTCGCTGGCGGCCTTTGCCCTGGCGGCGGGCGGCGGCCTGGTGGCGTCCGCTCCTTCGAACGCCGCCAACCCGGCACAAAACTACATCGTGGTGCTCAAGGACGGCGTCGTGGACGCCGGAGCGGCGGCGGCCGCCCAGCAAAGCGCCTACGGATTCACGGCATCGAAGGTCTACCGCAACGCTGTGAACGGCTACTCTGCCACCCTGACGGCGGCCCAGGCGCAACGCGTCAAGGCCGACCCCAACGTCGACTTCGTCACGGCAGGCCGGACCTTCCAGCAACCGCGGGATCTTGGAACCGCGGCCACCCAGGAGACGCCGTTTTGGCGCAAGCGGATCGCCGGAACCAGCTCAGACGTCCGGAAGGCCCTCGACCGGGGGCCAAGCCGGATCAACGTCAACGTAGCGGTGATCGACAGCGGCATCGATGCGACCCACCCGGACCTGAACGTCAAGGGCGGCGTCGACTGCCAGTCCGGCTCGCCCGTCGATGTGACCCCCGTTGACGTCCTGGGGCACGGGACATTCGTTGCGGGCGTGATCGGCGCCCGGAACAACCGCCTGGGCGTCATCGGGACCGCCCCGGGCACTCCGCTGTGGTCTGTCCGGGTGGTTGACGACAACGGCCTGATCTCCGAGCAGAGCCTGATCTGCGCGATTGACTGGGTGACCTCGACGCGCAAGGACCATGACGACAGCAACGACATCGCCGTGGCCAACATCAGCATCGCCGGCGGCGCCGCGGACACGCCCAACTGCGGCAAGGGCACGGACCCAATGCACTACGCCATCTGCCGCTCGGTCCGGGCCGGTGTCACCTATGCCGTCGCGGCCGGCAACGCCGGTGAGGACTTCGCCAACACAGTGCCGGCCACGTACGACCAAGTACTGACCGCCACCGCCATGGGCGATTTCGACGGAAAGTCCGGCGGGGATGCCGCCCCGATCTGCGGCCCTGACGACTTTTCGAAGTACGGGCAAAAGGATGACCAGCCTGCATTCTTCTCCAACTTCGCCACCACGAGTGACGACAAGGCCCACACGGTCGCCGGACCCGGCGTGTGCATGCTCTCCACCTGGCCCGGAGGCTACAACGTAAGCAACGGCACCAGCTTCGCCAGCCCGGCCGTGGCAGGGTCCGTGGCCCTCTGTATCAGCCAGAAGGCCTGCACGGGCTCAGCCGAGCACGTCATGGAGCAGTACCTGGACCTGACAAAGTCGTACTCGAAGCGGCACCACGACTACGGCTTCGGCGGCGATCCCATCCACCCAATCGGGGGACAGTACTACGGATACCTGACCCAGACGGTGAGCTTCTGACGCTACGGCGGTGAGGAATCCGGCGGCGCAAGTCGCCGCGCCAGCGGCCCTCGGCGAGTCTCAGCCGAGGGCCCAGCCGCGTCTCAGCCCAACAGCCGGTTTCAGCCCAGCAGCCGGCGCTCATAGGCGAAGGCCACCAGTTGGAGCCGGGTCCCGAGGCCCAGCTTGCCCAGCACGCTCCTGAGGTGCGTCTTGACCGTCGCCTCGGACACGAACAGGCTTCCGGCGATCTCACCGTTGGCCAGCCCCTTGGCCGCGAGCAGGAAGACGTCCCGTTCCCGGACAGACAGCACCTCCAGCGCGGACAGGTCCGGTCCCCCGGCCGGCACGGTCCGGGCGGCATGCTGGAACAAATCCTGCACTGATCCCGGCGCAATCACGGAGTACCCGGAGTACACCGTCCGGATCGCGGCGAGCAGGAACTCCGGTTCGGCGCTCTTGAGCAGGTAGCCGCTGGCCCCGGCGTGCACGGCGTCAACCACCGCCTGGTCCCGGTTGAAGGTGGTCAGGGCGATGATCTTCGGCGCGCCGGTGCCTGCGGCCTCCGCCTGCCGCACGATCCGCCGTGTGGCGCCGACGCCGTCAAGGACCGGCATGCGCAGGTCCATTAGCATCACGTCGGGGCACCGTTCGACGGCGAATGCCGCCGCCTGCGCGCCGTCGCCGGCTTCCCAGGCCATCGCCATGTCCGGCTGGCTCTCCACCAGCATCCGGATTCCCGCACGGAACAGGGCCTGGTCATCGACAATCGCCACGGTAATGGCCGCCCCGGCATCAGCCACGGTCGCCGGCTTCGGCCAGCGGCATTCCCGGGCGCGCTGCAGGGCTTCCCGCGGGAACCAGGTCCGGCTCCGCGCTGGCTGCGGCAGCATCGGCGTCGGCCGTCCTTGTGCCGTAGGGGATAAAAACGGTCACCCGGTACTGCTCGCCATCCGGACCGGACGTCATCCAGCCTCCAGCGAGGTGGGCGCGTTCCCGCATCCCGGCGAGGCCGCGGCCCACCCGCGTTTCGGCGGCGGGGTCCGGGCTGTCCCTGCCTGTGGTCTCCGGGATCCCGGACGCCGCATGCAGGGTCAGCCCCGGGCCGCTCCAGTCCAGGTGCAGCCGCACCGCGGTGCCGCGGCCGCCGTGTTTCAGTGCGTTGGTCAGGCATTCCTGGATGATCCGGAATACGGCGAGCTGCTGCCCGGCGGAAAGCTCGGCGGGCGTGCCGGACTCGCTCTGTTCGATCTCGAGGCTGCCCTGCATGCGCGCCACTAGGGGCCCGACGTCGCTGAGCCGGGGCTGGGGCGTGACCATGCCGTCGTCGTGCACCCCCTCGATGACGCGCTGCGCGTCCACCAGGGCGCTCCGGGCCGACGTCGCAATGTTCTCCAGGGCGTTTAGCACTGCCCTCGGCTGGTCCTTGCTCAGGTAGCGGGTGCCATCCGCCTGCGCCGCGATCACGGCGAGTGAGTGGGCCAGCACGTCGTGCAGGTCCCGGCCGATCCGGGTCCGTTCCTGCTCCACGATCAGGTCCACCTCGGCTTCCCTGAGGCTGGTCTGGGCGATGGTCCTGGCCTGGAACAGGCTGCCGCGTTCCTGATACATCGCCAGCAGAAGTCCGACGGCGGCGCAGGCTGCCGCGATCACCAGCAGCAGCGAAAAGAGTTGCCAGCCGTAGGCTTGAAAGGTCCACCGGTCGCCCATGTACAGCGGAAGGAACCAGCCGACGCCGTTGCCGTAGCGCCAGGACAGCATCAGGAAGGCCATGGCGCCGGCGAACACCACGTTGGCGGCCGCCGCGATGAAGCGTGTCCTTCGCCGGGCCGTCCATTGGATGAAAGCCAGGGACACGAACGCCCCGAGGTAAATGGCCCAGTGGTTGGCGTGCATCGCGGGAATGGCGTACCCCAGTTGGCCCGCGAGCAGCCCTGCCGTGAATCCAAGCGACGCGGAGGGCTTCCAGGCGGCGCAGGCAATCGCTGCCGTCATGAGGATCAGCGGCCACGTCCCCTCCCAGGTGTGGAGGCCGGGGCCCATCCGCCCGGCCTCGGCCACGCACCACAGCGTGAAGAAGAGAACGGCCGCCGCGGGGGCGCCCCAATGCCGCAAAACTTTCAGTAGTGGTTCCATGCTGTCACCCTATCCACGGCGGCTGTCACAGGCAGGTCACATCCGGCCGCACTCCACCTTGGGGCCAGAAGATTCATCTTTCGAGCCAGCCCTCCGTCGATAGCGGGCGTAGTATGGCGGCCATGACCAAGGCAGCGGTTGAGGTCACAGCTCCCGCCGAAGCGGTGCCGTACTCCGTGCTGGACAGCGTGTTCTTCGTGGTGGGCGGCGTTGCGGCTGTGTGGCTGACCGCGCTCCTGGTGCAGTTGAGCTTCGAATGGGGCTGGGCGCAGGTCTGGTTCCTCTTCATCTTCTGGGCCCTGCTCGCCTATCTGGTGCTTCCCCGTCTGCACCGGATCCTGACCCGGCTCTACGTTCCGGACTACTTCATCGGCCGGGCGCGCACCAGCGACGGGCTGCTGGGCGATCCCGTGAACATCGCCCTGCTGGGATCGGAACCGCAGATCCATGGCGTGATGCGGTCCGCGGGCTGGACAAGGGCCGATGACGTGACCCTGGCCAGCAGCCGGCGGATCGTCTCCTCCACCCTCCTGCGCCGCAGCTATCTCGAGGCCCCGGTCAGTCCGCTGTTCCTGTTCGGCCGCCAGCAGGATTTTGCCTACCAGCAGGAAGTCGACGGCACCCCGGGCAAACGGCACCACGTCCGCTTCTGGCGGTGCCCGCCCGGCTGGCTGCTGCCGGGCGGGCTGGCCGTCGACTGGTTGGCGGCCGGCACGTATGACCGCAGCGTCGGGCTGTCCCTGTTTACCCTGCAGATCACCCACAAGATCGATGAGAACACCGACGCCGAACGCGACCATGTGGTCGGCGCCATTACCGGGGCCGATCCCGCGGCCGGGCTCAGGGTGATCCGTGATTTTTCCACCGGCTATCACGCGCGCAACGGCGGGGGCGACACCATCACCACCGACGGCAATCTCCCCATCGTCGATCTCAGGCAGACCGTCGCGGAGCCGACCGCTGCGGGCTCGCTTGGGAGCGACACGCCCCCGGGCGAGGGCCGCGCCAGGCGTCCTTCGACCACGATTGTCGGGGCGATCTTCGTCGGTGCCCGCGCGGCGGCGGCCGCGCTGCTGGCCCTGTCCCTGGTGCTCTTCAAGGACGCGCACGTCGGCTCACTGGTGCAGCCCGTAGCCGGCCCGGCGGTCACAGAGGCCCAGGCGGAATTGGCCGTCAGCGCCGCAACGGCGGTTGTCCTGCTCTTTGCCGTGGCCGAGATCCTGCTGGCGTGGTTCGTGTTCCTCGGCCGAAACTGGGCCCGGACGGTGGCCATGGCACTGAGCACGGCCGCCATCTGCTTCCAGGCCGTCGATGTTTTCCACGGCGGCCCGGACATCACCCTGAAGTCCAATCTCCCCGGCCTGACCCTGGACATCCTGTTGCTTCTGGCGCTCTCCAGCAAGCGGTCCCGCGACTATGCCCTGCGCCCCCGCAAGGTAATCAAACGGGATTCCAGCCTTCCCGGCGGCCGGACGCCCGTCTGAATCCCCAGGATCAACGGGCCCTTGACAGCCCTCTCGCCGCGGGAGCTAGATGTTCAAATAGCCAGCAATCCACCGCAGGAGCAGCTAAGGAGCGGACATGAGCGACGACTCACAGGCGCCGGAGCGCCACCACAGCGAGACCCCGGCCGAAGGTGATGCAACGGCTGAACCCTTCGACGACCGCGCCCATTCCCAGGACGCGGCAGAAGGCCCGGACACCGACGACGAACCGGGCCCCACGGCCTAGCCTCCCCACGCGCTAGCCTCTCTACGAGCGAATTCGCCGGAACCCTGCGGGCTCGCCGGAACTTTCCGGCGAGCGGGGAGGCTTCCGGCGATTTGGACTCGCCTGCCCCGACCGGTGTCCTGTCGGTCCCCGGCGCACACAGTCCTTAACAGGCGAAATATCTTCGCTTGCCCGGCTGTTGCTCCGGCATGACAACTATCGGAATCATCGGTGCAGGACACATTGGCGGCCAGATCGCCCGCAAGGCCGTGGAGGTCGGCTACGACGTCGTGGTCAGCAACTCGCGCGGGCCGGAAACCCTGGCGGACCTCGTCGCGGAACTGGGGCCCAGGGCCCGGGCCGCAACGCCGGCCGAGGCGGCCGCAGCCGGCGACTTCGCCGTCGTCACCGTGCCGCTCAGGAGCCTCCCGGACGTCCCCGTGGAACCGCTGGCCGGCAAGATCGTCCTCGACACCAACAACTACTACTGGGAACGCGACGGGCATATCCCGGCCCTGGATGCCGGCGAGGCCACCACGTCCGGCCTGTTGCAGGAGCACCTTCCCCAGTCGAAGGTGGCCAAAGCCTTCAACCACATCATGTACTCCCAGATCACCACGGACGGGACGCCGGCCGGCACCCCGAACCGCCGAGCCCTGGCCACGGCGAGCGATTTCCCGGAGGCGGCTGAGCTGGTGACCAGGCTCTACGACGAATTCGGCTTCGACACCGTCAACATGGGCCCGCTCGCCGAGAGCTGGCGCACGGAACGGGACCGCCCGGCTTACGTGATCCGGCAGAACGCGGCCGAGCTCACAGAGAACCTGGCCAAGGCTCCCCGCACCATCTGACCCGACCTGGCCCGGGCGCGTGAATTCGCCGGAAGCTTGCGAGGTCGCCGGACTTTTCCGGCGGGCTCGCAGCCTTCCGGCGAATTCGACCGGGGGAAGGTGTCAGCGCTGGACGGCGGGCTCGAGCTTGAGCATCTTGGCGATGACGTAGTCGAGCTCGGAGTCGTCGAAGATCTTCTTCCAGTCGTCCTTGATGATGGGTGTCCTTGCCGTACTGGATGGCGATTTCGCACGCCTCGGAGAACGGGTTGGAACCGCGCAGGGCGTTGGTCAGGGCGATCTGGACGTGTCCGAACAGCATGGCCTTGGCTGCTTCCTCGGGGACGCCGGCGGTGTGCACGGTTTCGTGCAGGGCTTCCTTGAGCAGGGTCCCGATCATGCAGGCGACAGTCTCCACGAGGCTCGCCTCGCCGCGCGATTTCGCCGGACGCCTGCGAAGTCGCCGGACTTTTCCGGCGGGCTCGCAGCTATCCGGCGAATCCGGGCGGCCGCCCGCGGCTACGCCACCGCAGGAACCGGGGAAACCCTGAAGGGGACGACTCCCGGATGGTCATTCCCCTATGCGCTTTGCTGGGCTCCGGACCCTGCGTCCCGGAACTCTGACGGACGCGACGACGACGGCGGCCGAACCTCCCGCCGTCGGGGTCCGCTAGCCGCGTCACCTGTCGCGGGCGGGCGCGTCCTTCCCGAACCATGCACTGACCAGCAGCCACACGGACCACACGAGGATGAGGACAATCCCAGCGAGTGTAGGAATGGAGTTGGCCGGAGAGAAGCCTTCGGCGCCGACGATCCAGCCCTGCGCGAGGTAGGCGAGCCCGGACAGCGCCATAAGGTAGCCGATCAGCCGGGAGACGCGGCGCGCCCCGACAACCACGACACCGGTCAGGACCAGGGCCACGCCCAGCACAAAGCTCTGGTAACTGCGCATGCCCCACTCCAGCCAACGGATACCCTCGGCCGTCGCAAACCGCGCAGCTTTCTCCGGCTCCGGAGCCGCAACCCAGGCGTCCACTGCGTGCTTGAGGGCAACGCCGTCGACGGCTTGGAGCGCGGCGTAAACTGCCAGCGCGGCGACCGCAGCGACAGCACCGAAGCGGGCCGTCCAGGCCATGGCCCCGTCCGGTGCTTTCAAGACCACCAGCAGGACCAGCAGCCCGGAGATGAGAAGCGCCATGCCGGCGAACTGGCCGAGGTGGACCGCCGTCCAAATACCGCTGCGGGCGTACTCCGCGAACGTCGCCGGGTGGTCATTTGCGCTGGCCGTATCGGCATGGAGCAGCCCGGCGACCACGGACAGCGCGAAGCCGGCAAACGCCAGGGTGGCGGCCAGGCGAAGCGGTGCACGGTCTGATGCCGGGCGCCCAGACCCGGCCGAAGCCGCCGGCCGCGGATTATGATCAGTGCCGTATTTCTTCATGGCATCGCCCGTTTCGTGCCGACGCGCGGGTGCGCGAAGTGCGCGCCTAAGCGCAGGCTACGCCGATTGCGTCCCCGGAGCCACGGGCCTTTGACCGGCATGTGGCGGCGGCACGTGTGACCCGGCGGGACCGCCCGTTAATCTGGACACCGCCGCACCCACTAGGACTGCGCTCGTCCGTGGCCCAACCGCGCAGCGAAGCGCGCGACCGCGTCTTCCGGAGTTGGCGCGGGGCCGAAGAGTTCTGCCTGGCGGCTCGTGTTGGCCACGTAGCGGCCGGTTTCGAACCACGCCGCCATGGCTCCCATGTCGCTCATGCGCGAGCCGGACTTTCCCGAAATCTTGCCTATCCTGAGGAGCAGTCCGGTGGGAAGGGAGAGCACCCTAATTTTCTTGTTCGCCAGCCGCGACGCCAGTTCAGCGCCTTCCCGCATGCTGATGGGGCGCGTCCAGCCGATTTCGATGCGTTCGCCGTCGGCGATGTCGGCGTCGACGGCTTCGGCGAGGTAGGTTGCGAGGTCGCTGGTCAGAACGAACGTCAGGGGGACGCTCTTTGAGCCGAGCCAGATGATGCGGCCCTTCTCGAACGGGTCACCGCCGAGCCGGGCAATCTGGTCGAAAAATGCTCCGGGGCGCAGCGCGACGAACGGGACGTTGAGTTCTTCGAGCTTGTCCTCGGCGAGCTTCTTGTGCCAGAAATGCGGCACACCGGGTGTCTGGTCACTCGTGAGGATGCTGGTGAGCACGAAGCGCGGCACCCCGGTTTTGCTGGCGGCGATGGCGAGATTGGCGTTGCCACGCGTGTCGATCTCGTGGGCGTTCTTGTTCTTCCCGGTGTACCCGGCCGCCGTCGTGATCACAGCGGCGGCGCCGGTCATCGCGGCGACGAGCGAATCGAGGTCGAGCATGTCGCCGCGGGCTATCTCGACGCCCTTGGCCTCGAGTTTGCCCGCGTCCGAGCTCGGGCGGACAAGCGCCCGCACCTTCTTGCCCCGGTCAAGAAGCCGGTCGACGACCTGCCCACCGAGCGATCCCGTTGCACCGACCACCAGCACGGGTTCCTGTTCAGACATTGTTATCTCCTAGTTGTTTTCTCTGCGGCAGCTGCGAAGGGCCGGCCCCCGGGTAATGAGCCGAAGGAGTTCGACGGCGCCCGTAGCCTGTGAGCGTTTAGTTCGGCGGCGCCTGGCCCGCCCCGCTCCACAGCCGCCGCCACCAGGGCCGCTTCGGCTCCGGCTCCGGAGGGGCGATGGCGGCCGCGGCAGCCCGGCGACCCCGCCAGCGGTCCAGTTCGGCGTCGACGTCCCGCGTTTTGGTGATCACGGGCGGCCCGCCCTGGAGCTGCCGCCGGGCATCGATGACCCGGGCATTGAAGTCCTCCACGATCTCGCGGACCTGCTTTTCGCTGAACTGGGCATCGAGCCGCGCGTCGAGCTCGGCGTCCTCGGTGCGGAGCAGGATCGCCTTCGGGCCCAGCCCGGAGATGTTCTCCCGCTGGATCAGGCCCTTGACCCACCAGTCGGGGTCGTACGCCTCGCCCAGCCCGGGAATGGGTTTGCCGGCGTACTTGAGGTTGTCGAACTTGCCCTGCGCCATGGCATCCCGGATCAGGTACTCAGCCTTGGCGGCGTCGTCGATCTTGGCGCGCTTTTGCCGGAGTTCCTCCTCGGCGGCGTTGAGCTCGTCGTTCTCCTGCGCCGTGCTGCCCGAGGCCCGCACGGCCCGGAGTTCCGCGGCACGCTCCACCCGGCGCCGGAAAGCGCTGTTGGAACCACTGACCCCGCTGCTCATCAGTCACCACCGTCCTCGCCTGTCGGAATCGCGGATCTGCCTTCCAGTATGAGGAACAGCGGGGCGGCGGCAAAAGGTCCGCACGGCGGCGAACCGCGACGATGGCAACCCGCCCCCTCGCCGAGACGGGATCCTTACACTCCCGTAACCCGGCGTTAACTCACCCGTGCGAAGCTGGGGACTTCGGATAAAACTAAGCATCCTTCCCATCTTTTCTGCACAGCAGATCCCGAGGAGTTGCAGCCGTGAACAGCCAAAACCAGAGCGCGTCCGGAAGCCCCCTACAAACCAGCCGCGAGGAAGCGCCAGAGGATCAGAGCAGCACGCACGTCACGCATGTCCGCGAAGACGTGGCCATGGCGGGCCGGTGTGCCAACGTCCACCTGCCCACCGGGCGCACGTGCACGTTGCCCAAGCGCCACCCCGGCTCGTGCAATTTCGTCGGGCCCGAGGACGCGGAGCACGTTGCAAAGCAATAGATCAAAGCAGTAGGACGAAGCGCACGCCCTCCGCAGTTTTGCGCAAGGATTCCGGCGGCTCCGGTCACTGGTGCCATGCCGCGGCTACGCTGATCGGACATTGCGCACCGGATCTAGCTGAGGGAGATCACGTGCCTCGAGAGAACCTGCGTGAAGATCTGCAGCACGCCGAGAACGTATCGGCTCAAGGACTGCCGACTGGAAGATTATCCGCTGCGCCGCGGCCCGTACCACTGGACGCCACAGCCCTGACCCGGGCCGGCATTGCCGGCTGGGCCGCCCGGCTCGGACCTCCCGGAGCGGAAGCACCCCGGTCCCGGAGGCTGGCCCATGTCGGCGGTATCGCGGCCATCGCCGCCCTGGTCCTCTACCTGACGTGGCGCGTCCTGTTCACGATGCCGTCGGGGGAATGGAACCTGGCCATCGCCTGGATCCTGGTTACCTTCGAGGCCTTGCCGCTGGCCGGCCTCATCCTGAAGGCCTGGTCCGTGTGGAACATCGACAGCCATCCGCCGGCGCCCGTGACGGAGGCCCCGAACGGCATGCGGGTGGCGGTGCTGATCCCCACGTACAACGAGCCCATCGAGGTTCTGACGCCCACGGTCGCGGCGGCCTGCGAGCTGGCCCCGGCGCATGAGACGTGGGTCCTCGACGACGGCGACCGGCCTTGGGTCGAAGAAATGTGCGTCGCCTACGGCGCCCGGTATGTCCGACGGGCCGTCCACGACCACGCCAAGGCCGGCAACATGAACCACGCCCTGGGCCTGATGGCCTCGGAGAAGGCCGCCGGCGGCCCCGGCATCGACATCATCGCCGTCCTGGACTGCGACCACGTCCCGCTGCCCACGTTCCTCAGCGCCACCCTGGGCTGGTTCGAAGACCCCGGGATCGCACTGATCCAGGGTCCGCAGTCGTTCTACAACGGCGGCGCGTTCGACGACGACGGCATCACGGGTGAGCAGGGCACCTTCTTCAACGTTCTCATGGCGTCCCGCAACGTACCCGGCGCCGGACCCTTCTGGTGCGGGTCGACGTCGTTGTTGCGTCTGAGCGCCCTGCAGGAGGTGGGCGGCGTGGCGACCGAGACCATCACCGAGGACATGCACACCACGCTCAAACTCATCCGGCGCGGCTGGCGGACCGTCTACCACCACCAGACGCTCGCCGTCGGGCTCGCGCCGGCGACGCCGGACCAGTACTTGCTGCAGCGCCGGCGCTGGGGCATGGGTGCCATGCAGATCCTCGTCCACGAGAAGCTGTGGGCGGCGAAGGGGTGGCTGTCGTGGCGGAATTACCACGAGTACCTCAACGGCACGCTGTGGTGGCTGGAGGGCATCGCCACGCTCGTGGCCTTCCTGATTCCGGTGGTGATCATGCTGTCCGGGGCGCAGACCTCCACTGCCGGGCCTCTGCTTTTCACCGGGGTCTTCCTGGTCATGTTCACCGTGCGCCTGTAGGGCTCCAAGCAGCTGATGCGCAACGAAATCCACTGGCCCACGGCCTTCGCTCTGCGGATTTTCCGCGTCCCGGTCGGCCTGGCGTGCCTCTGGTGGCTCATGTCCCGGAACATCCTGGAGTTCCAGGTGACGCCCAAGGGCGCCACCGACCTCCGGCTCCGGGGCCGGACCCCGCGCATCCTGATCGTGATGGTTGTCCTCATCACCGCGGTGATTCTGTACGCGGCGGCCGGGTTGGCCGGGCTGGTGCCCTGGCGCACGACGCCCGGTTCCACGGTGGCGTCCGGTGCCTGGCTGGTGCTCGCCGGCGCGGTCCTGGTGCTCGGAACGCGCAGGATCCGGGCCGCCGAATTCGCCACATCCCGCCGCAACGCCTACCGGATGGAGGTGTCCGCGCCGGTGGAGGCTGAGGGCACCGGCGGAGAGCTGCTGGACATTTCGGTCGGCGGAGCAGCAGTCCGCTTCCCGCACGGCACGCTGCCGGCTTCGGGGTCCGTCATGCTCCGGTTGCCGGAGGCCGCGCCGGTCCGGCTGCAGGTCATCCGCACCACCGGGCAACCCGACGGCACCGAGATCGCGTCCCTGCGGGCGGCCGACGACGACTGGGCCACCTACCGTGCGCTCTCGTTATGGATCTTCCACACGCCCGCAGGGGCGCTGCCCGATTTCCCGCCCGGCGTCCCGGCGGCGGCGTCGCTGCGGGGGCGCTGAGGGCTGGAGGCCGGCGTTCCCGCCCGCTCACTCCCCCTCGAGGCAGAGGATGAACCCGGGAAACACATGCCGGCCGGGGCGTCCGCCCACCTCGTCGATGGCCCGGCGGATCTGCCGGAGCTGCTCGACGGTCATCTGCAGCGGTGGTTCGTCGGGCTGGTAGGTGGTGAAGATCGGATAGTCGACGCCGGGCTGCTGCGACATTTCGATGTGGCAGCCCAGGACATGGGTGACGGGGTGGGTGGCGCAGAACCCGATCAGCCGGTCGATGGTGCTCACAAACGCTGGCCAGTCCTGGATGTAGAGCCGGCCGGGATAGACCGTGTCACCGGTGAGCAGGAACCCGGTGTGGGGATCGTAGAACGTCACGGCCGCGTCGTGGTGCCCCGGACTGGGCCAGCATGCCAGGACGCGCCCGCCGAGGTCCACCTGCGCGGGCTGAACGGCGCCGCCGCCGCCGTCCGGGTCGCCGGAGTCCGGGTCGCCGGCGTCCGGGGCACCCGCGGCAGTGAATCCGAAAAATCCCCAGGCATTGTCACGGGCCGCGTCCACCAGAACGGTGTCGGGACGGCCCGCGAACTGGGCATCGCCCGCGACATGATCGCCATGCGGGTGGGTGTGGAGGACAAGGAGACCGTAGCCGTCGCGGGGATGGGCGGCAAGCCAGGCCTCCACAAGGCCGTCGACAACGCGGCGCAGCGGGAAGAAGTCCGCGGATGCGGTCGCGCCGGTATCGATGAGGACGGCCCTGGCGTTGCCGAACAGCAGGAACATGAACGGCGCCTCGTAGTTGACCGCCATGTTCTGGCGCAGGATGAACGTGTGCCCGTCGTAGGCGTGGACCTGGATGTCCGGGTCCGTATTGTGCTTCGCCGATTCCGAGCCGTGGATCCAGGCCGCCTCCAGGTCTCCCGACCGGGCGCGGCCTGCGGTGAAGTCGATCAGGTCCGGGGGCGTCTCCATGGGTTCTCCTAGGGGCGTCAGCGCCAGTGGCGGCGGGTGCGGCGGACGTCGGGTTCCACAATGACGCACCAACACTCCATGATGACCGGTCTCCTTCCGGTCCTCAAACCCCGCCGGTTGCGCCGTAGATGCCCTTTTGACGAGTGATTACGGCACTTACGGAGCAATCGATGGGGCCCCGCAGCTCTGCAGACCTCTCCTTGGTCCGCAGACCTAAAACGGGCCACGTAATTTAGGAACTTTTCCATACTTTCGGCGATGCCTGCTGGATAGGCTGAGGTGTCCGGACAAAGCCGTCCGGGAAGGGTGCCAATGTCAGAAAGAAGCCCATGGCCGCAGCTACAGTGGACGACATCCTCGCGGATCTCCCCCTCGGTTTCGCCAGCCTGATGCTTCGGCCGTCCCGCACGGACGCGGCGATCGAACGCTTTCTTATCGTCGACGCCGACGACGAGACCGCCGACGGCGCGACTGCGTTCGTCCTGCTGATCGGCGTTCGCGGACGCTCCGCGTTGCCCGCAGTGCGGCGCCTCTTGAAAAGCCCGCCCCTGGTCCTGGCCGTCAAGGGCAGCCCCGACGAACTGGCGGAAGCCGAAGAGCTACTCCGCGCCGCCGGAACCGGCCTGCTGCTGGTGGACCCGGCGGCAGACTGGGACCGGTTGCTGTCCATCGCCAAGGACCGAATCCAGCCGCCCAGCTACCAGCGCGAAGTGCTGACCCTGCTCGAAGAAGACCTCTTCGCCATCGCCCAGACCACGGCCCGCCTGACCTCCAGCCACGTGGTGATCGAGGACGCCGCCAACAAGGTCCTGGCCTACTCCACGGTCACCAACGCCATTGACGAACTACGCAAGGCCTCGATTCTGGCCCGGCGCGGCCCGCGCAAATACGAACTCCTCCTCAAGGACCTCGGCGCCTACCGCGAGCTGCACCGGACGCGCCTGCCGGTCCGGGTTCCCGCCCGGCCCCAGGACGGCCTGCGGGAGCGCGTCGCCATCAGTCTGTTCGCCGGTGACCGCATCATGGGTTACATCTGGCTTCAGGAAACCGGCGGCGGCTTCGGCGACGACGTCGACTACGTGCTCACGGGCTCGGCCGCGCGGGCCTCCGCCGAGCTGATCCGGTACCGCAACCAGCAATCCGTGCACATGCGCGAGGACCGGATCGTGCGCCTCCTTTCGGGTCCCGCGGAGGCTGCGGCGAGCGCGCACAGCGAGAAGATCCCTGCGGACCGCCCCGCGGCCCTGATCCTGATTGGCCTCTCGGCATCCGAAGCCCAGGAGAACGACGCCGCACTCAAACACGGCGAGCTGGCCAACCTCGCTTCAATCCATGCAGCCGCCTACAAGCCCTCAGCCATCGTGGGACAGTTTCACGGCGACACCGCCGTGATCCTTCCCGGGCTGCAGTCCGCCAACGCGGGGGCCGGTCTGCGGAGTCTGGCCGAGGCAATCGTCAAGGACGCCAACAAGCACCTCGGCATCAGCCCCTTTGCCGCCGTCGGCCCCGCTGTTCCCGATCTGCTATCAATCCATTCCGTGACCGGAATATGCGAAGCGCTGCTGGGCTGCATGCGCCGCTCCGGCGAAGTTTCGGTTGCCACGGTGGACGACTTCGAAGCCGAGATCCTCTTCCACGACGCCGTGGAGAACTTTACGACGGCGGCCTTTCGGCACCGCAGCCTCTGGGCCCTGCTCCGCGACGACGCGGAACTGGCCGTAACCCTGCGTGCCTTCTTCGACGCGTCACTCGACGTGGCCGAGTGCGCGAAGCGGATGCAGCTGCATAAGAACACCGTCTACTACCGGATCGGCAAGGTCAGCCGGGTCACCGGCCTGGACTTCGGCAATCCCCGCCATGCACTGGTCGCGCTGCTGCATGTTCAGGAGTGGTCCGGCACGCAGAAGGAGCACGTGGGCAAGAAATGATGACAACACTTGATTCGCCGCCGCTTGCCTTATTACTGGATGACATTGTCCGCGGCCACCGGCCCCGGACGGAAGCGGGGTCAGTCCCCGCAAACATTCCCCACCTGCAGTCCCCGCCGTTCGACCGTTTCGGCATCGCAGTTGCCACGACGTCCGGGGAACTATTCAGTTCCGGCGACGCCGATCTTCCGTTCTCGATCCAGAGCATCTCCAAGGTCTTCACCCTGGCGATGGCGCTCAGCGCCGATGACTCCGGCTCGTTGTGGTCCAGGGTCCTTCGCGAGCCTTCAGGGACGTCCTTCAACTCTTTGGTCCAGCTTGAAGTCGAGCACGGGATCCCACGGAACCCCTTCATCAACTCGGGCGCCCTGGTGGTAACCGACCATCTGATGGAAAGAACTCCCGACGCCGCCGCCCAGGTCCTGCGTTTCCTCACCGGCCAGGTGGGACACCAGAATGGAAGACAGGGCCCTTTCATCGACGAGATCGCCGCAAAGAGTGAACTCTCCAGCAGCAGCCGCAACCTGGCCCTCGCCCACTTCCTGAAGGAATTCGGCAACCTGCGGCAGCCCGCAGAGGCAGTGGTCGAGAACTACGTCCGGCAGTGCTCAATCATGATGACCTGCGCGGAGGTAGCCAAGGCGGGTCTATTCCTCGCGCAGGATGGTCGTGGAATACAAGGCGCGGTGATCTCCAGGAGCGAGGCTAAGCGCATCGGTTCCATCATGCTGACCTGCGGCATGTATGACGCAGCCGGCGAGTTCGCCTACCGCGTGGGACTTCCCGGGAAAAGCGGTGTAGGCGGCGGCATCCTGGCGATTGTCCCCGGCCAGTGCGCCATCTGCGTCTGGAGCCCGCGGCTGGATTCCAAAGGAAATTCCCTGGCAGGCACGGCGGCTCTCGCTGACCTGTCCGACCGGACCGGGTGGTCGATTTTCTGATCTGACGTCCGGCTGTCCCCACAATCTCCCTCCAGAACCCCATTTAGATCTCTGACAGATCGAAAGGAACACCCATGCCCAACAACCCCAATGACGAGGTTGGCTTGTACCAGGCCGATGGCGGCCACGCCCACGCTTCGGATGCCCTGATCCACGCGGAGGACTCGGGCTATCACAAGAGCCTGAAGCCCCGGCAGATCCAGATGATCGCGATCGGCGGGGCCATCGGGACAGGCCTGTTCCTGGGTGCCGGCGGCAGGCTCAACGCGGCCGGCCCGTCACTGGTCATCGCCTACGCAGTCTGCGGCTTCTTCGCGTTCCTGATCCTGCGCGCCCTGGGTGAACTGGTGCTGCACCGGCCCTCGTCAGGATCGTTCGTGTCCTACGCCCGCGAATTCTACGGAGAGAAGGCCGCGTTCATCTCCGGCTGGTTCTATTGGATCAACTGGGCCACCACCACCATCGTGGACATCACCGCCGCGGCCCTCTACATGAACTTCTTCGGCAAATACATCCCCTGGATGGGGGCCGTACCGCAGTGGGCGTGGGCGCTGATCGCCCTCGTCGTGGTCCTCTGCCTCAACCTCGTCTCCGTCAAGGTGTTCGGCGAGCTCGAGTTCTGGTTCGCCCTGATCAAGGTCGCGGCCTTGGTCGCGTTCCTGTTGGTCGGCACCTACTTCGTCATGTTCGGCACGCCTGTGGAAGGCCAGGAAGTCGGATTCAGCCTCATCACCGACAATGGCGGCCTCTTCCCCAACGGCCTGCTGCCCATGATCATCCTTATGCAGGGCGTGCTGTTCGCCTACGCCTCGATCGAACTGATCGGTACCGCCGCCGGCGAAACCGAAAACCCCGAAAGAATCATGCCCAAGGCCATCAACTCCGTGGTCTTCCGGATCGCCGTCTTCTACGTCGGCTCGGTCATTCTGCTCGCCCTGTTGCTGCCCTACACCTCGTATGAAAAAGGCGTCAGCCCGTTTGTGACGTTCTTCGGATCCATCGGTATCCAGGGCGTGGACGTCATCATGAACCTCGTGGTCCTCACGGCCGCCCTGTCCTCGCTGAACGCCGGTCTCTACTCCACCGGCCGCATCCTGCGTTCCATGTCAGTGGCCGGATCGGCCCCGAAGTTCGCCCAGCGGATGAATAAGGCCGGTGTCCCCTACGGCGGCATCGCCATCACCGCCGGCGTCTCCCTCCTCGGGGTCCCGCTGAACTACCTGGTCCCCGGCCAGGCTTTCGAGATCGTCCTGAACGTCGCCGCCGTAGGCATCGTCGTCACTTGGGCCACCATTGTGCTCTGCCAGATCCAGCTCAAACGGTGGGCAGACAAAGGCTGGCTTGAGCGCCCCTCTTTCCGGATGTTCGGCGCCCCCTACACCGGGTACCTCTCCCTGGTATTCCTGCTCGGCGTCCTCGTCATGGTCTTCATCGATTCCCCGCTCACATTGCTGGTGACCCTGGTGGCCTGCGCGCTGATGGTAGGCGGCTGGTACGCCTGCCGGAAGCAGATCCACGACATCGCCGAAACCCGCGACGGCTTCACGGGCGCCGCGCCTGTGCTGGCCAACCGGACCCCAATCCGCTAATCGAACGTCCCAGTGCCGACCAATCCCGCAACCCGGCACCCAACGCGAAAGCCTTCATGCAGCCACGAAACCCGCTGAGTCCCGGCCGCCCTAGCGCTCTGCAGGAGCGCCACCCGCCAGACGCGCACAAAGACAAGCCGCCGGCGTCGAACGACAGTTGCGAGGACGGCTGCTTCTTCTGCACCGGACCGGAAACAGACTAGCCACCGTTCCGCTGGATTCAGTGGACATGCCATGCCCGCCAACCCAACCCAAGAAGACAAGTAGTGATGAAAACCGAGTCTGCATCCACAATGACCGCAACCGACACGCACCCAGTTGAAGGCGACACCATCAAACCCCTGCAGACGGCCCCAGGGGCTGTCCTGGATAACCGCAACGGCGCCAGCACCCTCAAGTCCGCCGGCCACGTGATTGTTGATTCGCTCGCAGCGCACGGGGTGGAACGCACGTTTGTTGTCCCGGGGGAAAGCTTCCTGGACGTCCTCGACGGGCTGCACGGCTCTGAGATCGAGACCGTGGTCTGCCGGCACGAGGGCGGCGCCGCCTACATGGCCGAGGCCGACGGCAAGATGAACCAGCGCCCCGGCGTCGCCATGGTCACCCGCGGCCCCGGGGCAGCGAACGCCCATGTGGGCCTGCACACCGCGTGGCAGGACTCCACCCCGATGCTGCTCTTCGTCGGACTGATTCCGTTCGCGCACCGGGACCGCGAGGCGTTCCAGGAGTTCGACATCAAGGCGTGGTTCGACACCGGCGCCAAACGCGTGATGGTCCTCGACCACCCCGAGCGGGCCTCCGAAATTGTCGCGGAGGCAATGTTCGCGGCCATGAGCGGCCGTCCCGGGCCCGTGGTGGTGGGCCTGCCGGAGGACATCATCCGGGTCCCCATTGATCCGGCCCTGCACCCGGCCATCCCGGTTGCCGCGGGCGGCATGAGCAGCACCGATGCCGGTGCGCTGGCTGAGGCGCTGGCACAGTCGAAGAAGCCGCTCTTTGTCACCGGCGGGAACGACTGGACCCAGGAAGCCGCCTCGGAACTAACCCGCTGGCTCGAAAAGCACCACATCCCGGCCGCGGCGGAGTGGCGTACACAGGGGACCGTCTCCTTTGATTCGCCCAGCTACGTGGGGCCGATCGGCTACGGCCGGCCCCGCCCCACCTATGACCTCCTGGAGGAAACCGACCTGCTCGTTTTCGTCGGGACGGTCCCGGGGGACGTGATCACGGACGGTTTCGTCTGCCGGCAGGACTGGAACAAGAACAACTTCCTCGTCAGCATCGATCCCTCGCTGCGCGGCCGCTCCGGTCCGGTCTCCCGCCAGATCCTGGCCAAGCCGGACGCCTTCGTCCGGGACTTGGTCAACATCGACCTGCCCGTCAGGCAGGAGTGGAAGGCGTGGACGGCCCGGATGCGCGCCGAGCAGCAGTCGTTCGCCAGCCTGCCGCCGTCGACACCCGGCGCCGGTCCCGCGAAGATGGACACCCTGATGGCCAACCTCGTCCCGCTGCTGCCGCAGGACGCCCTGGTGACATTCGGGGCAGGCGAGCACACCAACTGGGCGCACCGGTACTTCCCCACCCGGGGCTACGCCTCGATGATCAGTGCCCGGAACGGTTCCATGGGGTACTCGGTGCCTTCGGCCATCGCCGCCTCACTGGCCAGCCCGGAGCGCCGGGTGGTCACCATCGCCGGCGACGGGGAATTCCTGATGAACGGCCAGGAGCTCGCCACGGCCGCCCAGTACGGAGCCACGCCGCTGATCATCGTGATGGACAACCAGGAGTACGGCACCATCCGCACCCATCAGGAACGCCACTACCCGTCCCGGGTGTCGGGCACGCAGCTGAAGAACCCCGACTTCGGCATGATGGCCCGGGCGTTCGGCGGTTTCGGCATCACCGTCACCGAGGATAAGGATGTGCCGGCCGCCCTCGAGGCGGCGCTGGCCGCCATCGACCGGGACGGCGTGTTCGCCCTGGTCCACCTCATCGTCGAACAGCGGGTCAAGGCCTACTAAATACACCCTGCCTAATCTGGTTGCGCTATCAGTCCTGGTCGTCATTCGGCGTCCATAACCGCCAAGACTGATAGCGCAACGGGTGGTTGGAGGGTTGCCTCGAGGCTACTCCCCCGTTTCGCCGCCTATTCCCCCGTCTCGCCGTCTAGGGCCTCGCGGAGGAGATCGGCATGGCCGTTGTGCCGGGCATACTCCTCGATCATGTGGCACAGGATCCAGCGCAGGCTCGGTGCCGAACCGTCCGGCCACGGGCGACGGGCCAATTGGTCCAGGTCGCCGGAGGCCAGGGCCTCCGTGACGCTGGCCCGGGACCGGTCCACGGCGTCCTGCCAGAAGGTGCGCAGCTGGTCCGGGGTGTCCTCGGCGGCGGAATGCCACTCCCAGTCCGGGTCGGCCTTCCAATCCACGGCGGCAAACGGGGCCTCCCGGTCCCGGGCGTGCAGGGAACGGGAGAACCATTCGCTCTCCACATAGGCCATGTGCTTCAGGAGCCCACCCAGTGTCATCGATGAGGCAGCGGTAGTAGCCATGAAGCCGGCCGCGTCCAGCCCGGCGCATTTCCACGCCAGCGTGGCCCGCTGGTAGTCCAGGAAACCCAGGAGGGTCGCGGTTTCATCGGCGGCAAGGGGAGGCTCCGGGCGGCCCTGATCGTCCACAATTGTCATGCGCGTGAGTCTAGCCGCCCGGCCTCCACGTCGCCGGAAACCGTCCGCTTCGCCGGAAAAGTACGGCGAGCCGGCACGCTTCCGGCGACTTCGACGACGGCGGCAGCAGGCACGGGAACGACGGCGGCAGGCGCGGGGACGGCGGCGGCAGGTTCGGGCACGGTCAGCCTGGCGCGCACGGTCCGCCTGGCGCGCCGGTGGATGACGTACTCGGCCACCGCAAGGTTGATCACCCAGGCTGCCCCCAGGAGCACAGCCCGGGTCGGCTCGTCGGGCGGGCCCACCAGCAGCATCCACGGCAGCCCCGTCAGCGCCTGCGTTCCCGCGGCAACGCCGATCGCATAGCCGCGGGTCATCCACGCGCCGTGCCGCACAAAATCCCGGCGCACAACCGCCACGACTCCCAGGACAATGCTCGCCGCCATGGCCGAGCCGAAGACCAGCCGCAGCACCAACAGCGCCGGTCCGTCCCCGGGCGGCAGCGGATAAAAGACGGCCATCCACAGGCCGGACAGGGCGGCCAGCAGGCCCGCCGGCGCGAGGATGCGGCCGGCGATGCGGTGCCAGCCCCGGCGGCCCCGCAGCACGGGGAGGAACTGGAACGCACCGAGCAGGCTGTAGGTGGTGACACTGAGGATGTGGGTCACCACGGGCACGGGTGAGGCGAAGAACCGGGCGTTCTGGGCGGTGACGGCGGCCCCGCCGGTCAGTTCCGTCAGCCGCGCCGCACCGGCGATCACCGGGATGAGGCTGAGAAGGATCAATCCGGCGGGCACTGGCCACTGGGGGCGGCGGCGGACTCGGGGGACGGGGGCGCTGCTGGCGTGTGTTGTCACGGCGTGGTCCTTGGCTGGGATGGCTGGCGGCGGCGGTACATGAGACGCGCGGTGTACGGCGTACACCTGATGCGGCCACGTTAGGTGTACGGCGTACACTTGTCAATAGGGAACCGTTAGGGAAGGGTGGCCGGATGACCCAGCAAGCGGAGCGAACACGCCGGATTCCGTTGAGCCGGGACCGCGTCCTGGCTGCCGCCGTCGTGCTGGCCGATCAGGTGGGGATCGAGGCGCTGAGCATGCGCCGGCTGGCGCAGGAACTCGGCGTCGTTCCGATGGCGCTTTACAAGCACGTGGCCAACAAGGAGGAACTCCTTGACGGCATGGTGGACGCCCTTGTCAGCGAGATCGATCCTCCCGTCCGCGATGCCGGCTGGAAGGACGCCGTGCGACTGAGGGTGCTCTCGGCGCGGGGGGCGCTGCTGCGGCATCCGTGGGCCCGGCAAGTGCTGGAATCGCGCACGAATAAAACTCCAGCGGTCCTTGGCTACATGGACTCGTTCATCGGCATGTTCCTGGCCGGAGGCTTCTCCGTGGACCTGACCCATCACGTCATGCACGCCCTCGGCAGCCGCATGTGGGGGTTCACCCAGGAACTGTTCGACGACTCCGCCGACGGGAACGCCGCAGGGCTGGCCACCCTTCCGCCGGAGGCGCAGGCAGTCATGTTCCAGGAGATGGCCGAGCGGTATCCGAACATCCTGAAGGTCGCCACCGCCTCCGCGCACCAGGACTCTGTGGTGGGCCAAGGGTGCGATGACCAGTTCGAGTTCGAGTTCGCCCTGGATCTGCTCCTGGACGGCTTCGAGCGGCTGCACCGGCAGCACTGGACCTCCAGTCCGGCGCAGACCAGTCCGGCGCAGACCTCGACGCCGGCGAGGCCCTGACCGGCCCCTACTCCTCCAGGAACCGCAGCAGGTACGGGAGAGTGGTCCGCATGGCCCGCAGGTCGCCCCCGCTCGCGGCCAGCTCGCCCAAATAATCGCCGTGGGTACCCGGCACGATCATCAGGCGCGCCCCGGGAATGACCCGTGACATCCGCACGGCGTGGTCAGCGCTGACGACGTCGCGGTCGGCGCTCAGCACCAGGGTCCGGGCCGTGATGCGGCGCAGGTCCTCGTCCGACCATCCGGGGAAGCTCAGGATCCGCTGGCGGTCCAGTTCGAACATCCGCTCGAGGTGTCCGGGGTCCGGGTTCAGCCGACGGTCCGCCTCCTGGTACACCTCCGGCATGTCATCGAGGGTTGCCTTTTCCATCCCCTCCCAGAACTCATCGCCCACAGCGTCGCGGCTGGCGAAGGTGGAGGCGGCAATCAGGCACCGCACCATGGACGGATGCCTCATGGCCAGCGCGAGCGCGGTGTGGCCCCCGGCGCTGAACCCGAGCACATCCACGGAGTCCACGTTGAGCGCATCGAGCACGGCCTTGATGTCCCCTGCCGATCCTTCGGCGGTGAGCGGCCGGGCGGTAGCCGCGGTCCGGCCGTGGCCTTCCTCTTCGACGGCGATCACCTGCAGGCTCTCGGCCAGCAGCGCGGGGATGAGGCCGGCGAAATTGGTCTCGATGCTCGAGCCTCCGCCGGGAATCAGCAACAGCGGGGGCTCGCCGACCCGCGGGTGACCATGGACCTCGTAGTACATGCGGAGGTCGCCGTTCGCCGCGTAACCGTGGGTGAATGTCACACGGCATCCTAACGCCGCACGCGGCGGGCTGAATAGGGCCAAAGAGAACGACGGCGGGAGATTCCCGCCGCCGTCGTCTTGCGTTGCAGGTCAGGCGTTGACGGACTCGGCGAGGATCGCGTCGACCTGGCCCAGTGCCCCCTTCATGCCTTCTTCCATGCCCATGGCGACGATCTGCTCCATCTGCTCCTCGGCCTCGAAGGTGGACAGGATGGTCATTCGGGTGCGGCCGCCGATTGGCTCCAGCGTCACAACACCGTGAATGGTGCCCATGTCGGCCACGGGGTCGCCATTGTCGTCCGCGAAGCCGTCATCGAATTCCAGGCGGTGCGGGGCGTTGATGGTCACGAACCGCCACCAGCCGCGGGCCTTCTCCCCCTCGGGTCCCGTCATGTAGTAGCTGGCCTCGCCGCCCGGGACGAACTCGTGCTTCTCGAAGGTGGCCGGCCACGTGGGCGGCCCCCACCAGCGCTCGAGCTGGCGCGGGTCTTCCCAGATTTGCCAGACGCGCTCCACTCCGGCATCGAACTCGGCGACCACGGTGAGGCTCAGCGCCTCAAGATTCTTGACTGAACTGACAACCGTCATGACGAACTCTCCTATCCTTCAGTTTCCTTCAGCTTGGCCTTGCGATTTCTTGATTGGTCTGGCGCCTGCCTGCGTCTCGTCAGGTTCCGGGGCGGCCCCTTCGGCAAGCAGGTCCGCAATCCGGTCGGCGCGCTGGCGCCAAATGACCTCGTAGTCGTCCAGCAGGCGGCGGGCCCGCTGCAGGCCGTCATGGTTGGCCCGCACGATCTGCTCCCTTCCCCGCTTCTCCTTCGAGACAAGGGAAGCGCGTTCCAGCACCGCCACATGCTTCTGGACGGCCGCGAAACTCATGGCGTAGAGGGCGGCGAGCCCGGAGACCGAGTACTCGCCCACTGTCACCCGGCGCACGATGTCCCTGCGGGTCGCGTCGGCGAATGCGTGGAAAAGGCGGTCGAGTTCGTCGTCGTTGAGCTGGGTTCTGAGCTGATCTACAACCATTTGGTTGTAGGATAGTCCGACCGTTCGGGGGTGTCAATGGTTCACGAAACGACCCCGGTGGAGACAAGGACCGGGCGGCAAGAGGCCGGTGTGCGGAGCGTGTGCCGAGCGTAGAGTGAGCCCATGAAGCGTGTGGTGATCGACCGCTTCGGCGGCCCCGAGGTCCTGCAGGTGGTGGAGGTCGACGATCCACGGCCCGGCCCGGGCGAAGTCCGCGTCAGGGTCCTGGCTTCGGGGGTCTCTTTCACCGACGCCCAGCTGCGCGCCGGCACCTACCTCGGCGGACCGAAGCCGCCTTTCACGCCCGGCTATGAGCTCGTCGGCATCGTTGATGAGCTCGGGCCCGGTTGCTCGCGGGTACGGGTCGGGGACCGCATCGGCGCGCTGACGGTGTGGGGCGCCAACGCCGAGCGCGTCTGTGTGCCAGAGGCATACGCGGTGGATGTGCCTGAGGACCTCGACCCGGCCGAGGTCGTAAGCCTCGTCTTCCCCTACATGACCGCCTACCAGCTGCTGCACCGGACGGCCCAGGCGAAGCCCGGGGAGAGTGTTCTGGTTCACGGCGCGGCAGGCAGGGTAGGGGCCGCCATCCTCGAGCTCGGAGCACTGGCCCGCCTCCGCCTCTACGGGACCGCCTCCGGCCGGGACCGCGCGGCAGTTGAGCGGCTGGGCGCGGTGGCGATCGACTATCAGAACGAGGATTTCCTGGCCCGAGTGCGCGGGCTCACCGGCGACGGCGTAGACATTGCCCTCGACGGGATCGGTGGGCCGTTGTCTCTGCGCTCCTTCCGCGCGCTGCGGCCCGGCGGTCGGCTCGTTGTGTTTGGCCGCTACGCCACCATCGCGCAGGGGCGCAAGAACTGGCCGGGCGTGATCGCCTGGTACGCGGCAACGGGGAGCGTCGCCCTCTGGGGCTGGCTGTCACCCCGCCGAAAAGTGTTGTCCTACCGGATCCAGAAGCTGCGCATCCACCACCAGGACTGGTTCAGGGCAGACTTCTTCGCGCTGCTCGAGTTGCTTCGCCGCGGCGAGATTCACCCGGTGGTGGCCGAGCGCCTGCCGCTTTCCGACGTTCGCCGCGCCCATGAGCTGCTGGGGAGCACCGCGTCGAAAGGGAAGATCGTGCTCGTACCCTGATGAGGCCCCGCCGAGTTCGCGGGAAGCCTGCGAGGTCGCCGCAAGGTTCCGGCGAGTCCGCACGTTTCCGGCGACTTGGCGCGCCGGCGCTGCGAGGGAGGATAGTTTTAGGGCATGACGGCAAGCTACAGGTACGACGTCGAGATTCTGCACCTCCTTGTCTCGCCGGCGCACGCCTACTTCGGCCGCGCCCGCGATGGTGCGGCGCAGGTCCCCACGACGGACGCGGACCAAGTGGAACTTGTGGCCGGCAAGGGCATCGTCGGCGACCGGTTCTTCGGCAAGGCCGCGCACATGGACGCCGCCGTCACCCTCCTCTCGATCGAGGCCCTCGAGGCGATGGCCAAGGAACTGGCAGCCGGCCCCTTTGACCCGCTCCTGACCCGGCGCAATGTGGTCCTCCGGGGCGCCCAGCTCGCTCCCCTGCTCGGCGAAGAGTTCGCGCTCGAGTCGAGGGGCAACGTGGTCCGGCTCCGGGCCGGACGGCCAGCCCACCCCTGCGCCTGGATGGACCGGATGCTTGCCCCCGGCGCGCACGCCGCCATGCGCGGCCGGGGAGGCGTGCGCTGCCAGCCGCTTTCGACCGGCCTCCTGAGCCGCGGCCCGGCCGTGCTGGTCAGCCCCGTCCCGCTCGACCCCGGGCAGGCCGGCGTCCCCACGCTGCTGCGCCCCTCCCGGCTGCCGTAGCGGCGCGGTCGACGGCGAGCGGCGATCATGTTCTTTGCCGCGGAGGTGGAACAAATGCTCATCCGAATCGTCGGCAGGAAATAGGCTCGGACTCATCGATCAGGCGGCCGCACGGCAACCGTCAAGCGCAAAAACCGGTGAAGGAGCCAGGGTGGACACCCGAAAGCTGAAGTATTTTCTGGCTGTTGTTGACCACGACGGGTTCAGCCGGGCCGCGGAGCACCTGCTCATCGCCCAGCCATCGCTCTCGCAGACCATCGCCGCCCTCGAGAAGGAGCTGGGCGTGCCGCTCTTCCACCGGATCGGGCGGCGGGCGGTGCTCACCGAGGCGGGCAAGGAGCTGATCGGGCCGGCCCGGCTCGTGATGCGCAACCTCGATGCTGCGCAGTCCGCGGTGCAGTCGGTGCGTGGGTTGCGCAGCGGACGGCTGGACATCGTCACGATGCCCTCACCCGGGATCGAGCCCCTGTCCTCGATGATCGCCGCCTTCACCCGGGCGCATCCCCTGGTCAGGCTCAATGTCAGCGCCGCCTTCACCCCGGAGGACGTCATCGAGTCTGTCCGAAGCGGCAGCACGGAGATCGGGCTGGCAGGCTCCCCCAAGCCCATCAAGGTTCCCGGCGTTGAGGTGCTGGAGCTCGATCGCCAGCCGCTGATCCTTCTCGTCAATCCCCAGTCCGATACGTTTGGCGCCGCAACAACGATCCAACGCGAGGAGCTGGCCGGCCACCGCCTGGTCGCGAGCCAGCGCGGTTCGCTGATGCGCTGGCTTGTGGACGATGCACTGGCGCGGGGGATCGACGCCGAAATCGTCGTCGAGGTCGCCCACCGGACCTCGATCCTGCCGTTGGTCCTGGCCGGGGTCGGCCACGCCGTGATGCCGTCGTCGTGGGCGCCCCTGGCCCACAAATCGGGGCTGCGGACGCTGCTGATCGAACCCGTGTCCTACCTGGATGTTGCCGTTCTCAGCAGGAGGGACGACCTGACCCCCGCAGCCCGGTCCTTCCTGGCGGTGGCGCGGCTGCACGCGGCCCCGCCACCGCCAGGAAGGACAGACACGCCTCCCCCGGCGCATCATCAATAGGCTGAACCTATCTAGCGGATCGGATCTTGGTCTTGGACGGCATGTGGTGCCGGCCCGTCTACTTGAAGAGGAAGGCAGTGTGACGCTGCTAACACACTCAACGAGGAGGTCGGCACATGAGCGCCACCCAGAAATTCAGCATCGCTTCAATCCCCGCAGACGGAGTCGGCAAAGAGGTCGTCTCCGCCGGACGCCGGGTCCTGGACGCCCTGGCGCAGAATTCCGGCGGCAAGTTCGCCTTCGAATGGACCGAGTTCCCGTGGGGCTGCGAGTACTACGCCAAGACGGGCCAGATGATGGACCCCGACGGACTGGACACCCTCAAGGACTTCGACGCCATCTACTTCGGCGCTGTCGGCTGGGAAAACGTCCCGGACCACATCAGCCTCTGGGGCCTGCGCCTGAATATCACGCAGAACTTTGACCAGTGGGCGAACATCCGTCCGGTGAAGTTCCTCCCGGGCATCCAGTCCCCGCTGCGCAAGGCCGACACCACCGAGCTCGACTGGATTGTGGTCCGCGAAAACAGCGAAGGCGAGTATGCCGGCCTCGGCGGGCGGAACCTCAGCGGCCGCGGCCCGGGCAACGAGGTCGCCCTGCAGACCGCGCTGTTCACCGAGAAAGGCTGCGAGCGCATCATCCGCTTCGCGTTCGATCTGGCCCGGACCCGCACGGTGAAGAAGGTCTCCTCCGTCACCAAGTCCAACGCCCAGCAGTACGGCATGGTCCTCTGGGACGAAACCTTCCAGCGGGTTGCCCTGGACTACCCCGATGTCGCCACCGAGAGCGTCCTGGTCGACGCGATGAGCGCCAAGTTCATCCTGCACCCGGAAGACCTCTCCGTGGTCGTCGCCTCCAACCTGAACGCCGACATCCTCTCCGACCTCGGCTCGGCCCTTGCCGGCAGCCTCGGCCTGGCGGCCAGCGCAAACCTGAACCCGGAGCGCCGCTTCCCGTCCATGTTCGAGCCGGTGCACGGCTCGGCCCCGGACATCGCGGGCAAGGGCATCAGCAACCCGATCGGCGCGATCGCCAGCGCAGCCCTGATGCTGGACCACTTCGGCCTGCACGAGGAAGCCTGCCGCGTCGAGGCCGCCATCGAAGAGGCAACCGGCGCCGGCCACCTGACCCGCGACGTCGGCGGCGACGCCACCACCGCGGACGTCACCGACGCCATCATCGAGGCCCTGGCCCGCACCCTGGCGGCCGTCTAACGCTTCCGTCCAGCGCTGCGGCGCACTGAAACGGACGACGCCGGCCGCGCGGCCGCCGTCGAACGCTACACACTGCACGGGGCGGCTGCGCCGAACTGGCACCCGCCCCGCGCAAACCCCCACACTTAAAGCATCTCCAGAGACATTCCACAATGAGGTAGGAATCATGGGACACATCACCACCGCGGGCACGGAAATCCCGGCCCCCAAGAAACGCTGGTACAGGCAGCTGTACTTCTGGGTATTGACCGGCATCGTCCTCGGCATTCTGGTGGGCTGGCTGGCCCCGGCCGCGGGCATTGCCATGGAACCGATCGGCACCACCTTCGTCAACGCCATGAGAATGCTGATCGGCCCGATCGTGTTCCTGACCATCGTCGGCGGCATCGCCAGCGTCGCGGATCTGAAGAAGGTCGGCATGACCGGGCTGAAGGCCCTGACGTATTTCCAGATCGGCACGATCTTTGCCCTGCTCTTTGGCCTGGTCGCCATCAACATCTTCCGCCTCGGCGACGGCGTCAACGCAGACGCCAGCGCGATCAAGACGACGGACTCCGCGGCCAAACTCATCGACGCCGGCGCCCACCAGGAATGGTGGCAGTTCCTGACCCACATCATCCCCACCAGCGTCGTCGCGCCCTTCGTGGAAGGCGACATCCTCCAGATCATCTTCATCGCCGTGATCTTCGGCGTCGCGCTGAACGCCATGGGCAAGGTCGGGGCGCCCGTCCTGGACGGTGTCCAGCGCCTCACCGGGGTCATGTTCAAAATCCTGGGCTTCATCATGAAGGCCGCCCCGCTGGGCGCGTTCGGCGCGATGGCCTTCGCCGTCGGCAAGTACGGCGTCTCTTCCCTCTCCAGCATGGGCGGGCTGATCGCCCTCTTCTACGCCACCTCGATCCTCTTCGTCGTCGTGGTCCTCGGCTCCGTCATGGCCTTCCTGAAGCTGAACATCTTCAAGATGATCCGCCACCTCAAAGAGGAGTACCTGCTCATTCTGGGCACCTCCACTGCCGAACCGGCCCTCCCGGGCCTGATGCGCAAGCTCGAGCACGCCGGTGTGAAGAAGGAAACGGTCGGGCTCGTCGTCCCCACGGGCTACAGCTTCAACCTCGACGGCGCCGCCATCTACCTTTCCCTGGCCGCCGTCTACATCGCCCAGGCAACCAACACGAACCTGACCATCGGCCAGCAACTGGGCCTCATCGCGGTCATGCTGCTCACCTCCAAGGGCGCGGCAGGCGTCGCCGGCGGCGGCTTCATCGCCCTGACCGCCACCCTGTCCACGCTCGGCACCATCCCTGCCGCCGGCATCATGCTTATCTTCGGCATCGACAAGTTCATGTCCGAGTGCCGGGCCCTGGTGAACTTCACCGGTAATGCCGTCGCCACCTTGTTCATCGCCTGGTGGGACCGCACCCTGGACGCGGACCGCGTCCGCCGCGTCTTCAACGGCGAAACTGTTGAGCCGCTGCCCAGCGAGGACCCGGTCCTCCCGGACGGCTACGGCGACATCGACGATGACCTGATCGAATACGGCCACCACACGCACCCGGAGCGCACAGAAGCCGCCGATGCCGATTCGACGGCCAAGGACACCCGCCGCCCTGCCTACTCAGAAACCATCTGACATGTTCAACACCACCGCCCCGAAAACCGTGCGGACCCTCATCGCACCGGACAAGTTCAAAGGCAGCCTCACGGCCGGCGAGGTGGCCGACGCCCTGGCCGCAGGGCTCCGCGCCGGAGCCGGCTCCACCGGCGGGGCCGGAGCGGTCCACTGCGAGCTGCTTCCCCTGGCCGACGGCGGGGACGGCAGTGTGGACGCCGCCGTCGCCGCCGGCTTCACCCGGCACCGCCACACTGTCACCGGGCCCACCGGCCGGCCCGTCCCGGCCGGCATCGCGTTCGACGGCACCACCGCCGTCGTCGAGGTCGCCAACACCTGCGGCCTGGCGCACCTGCCGGCGGGCCAGCTGGAACCCTTGGCGGCCTCCAGCCGGGGCTTTGGGGAAGCGATCCTGTTCGCCCTCAGTCTCAACCCGGCCAGGATCGTCCTGGCGCTGGGCGGAAGTGCCAGCACCGACGGCGGCATGGGAATGCTCACCGCCCTGGGCTACGGCTTCCACGACGCCCGCGGCCGGCAGCTCCACGGCAGCGGAGAGTCACTGGCGCAGATCCACACCATCCGCCGGACCAGGTTCCCCGAACTGGACAGCACGGAACTCGTGGTCGCCAGCGACGTCCACAATCCACTGCTCGGGCCCGGCGGCGCGCCGGCGGTCTTCGGACCCCAAAAGGGCGCCGGACCGCAGGACGTTGCGGCACTGGAGCACGGGCTGGCGCACCTCGTCGCCACGATGACGGACGCCGGATTTGAGGACGCCGCCGAACTGGCGCAGCGCGAGGGCGCCGGAAGCGCCGGCGGGATCGGCTTCGCCTGCCTGCTGCTGGGCGCCAAGCAGGTCTCGGGCGCCGACTACTTCCTGGACCTGCTCGATTTCAACAACCGCAGGGACAGTTGCGACATCGTCATCACCGGCGAAGGCAGCATCGACGAACAGACCCTCGCCGGCAAGCTTCCCGCCGCCGTCGCCCGGAGGTCCGGAACCCGCCCGATCATCGCGGTGGCCGGCCGTTCACTCCTCCCCCGGGAAAGATGGTCCGAACTGGCGCTCACCCGGGTCTACACCCTGGCCGAGTACACCGACCAGGACTCCGCCAAAGACCCCGGACTTTCCGCCGCCCTGCTGCAGAGGATCGGGAGGGACATCGCGGCAAGCCTGCTGTAGGCGCTAGCGGAATCTGGCCCCGCGGTCGTACTGCCTAATCGCGCTCTGGCTCGTCCCGCCCTGACTCTTCCCGCTCTGGCTCGTCCCGCTCCGCGATTCCTTTCACGCTCTTCACCAGGCTGTCCCACATGTCCTTGGAGTGGTCGGCGTCCTCGGCACTGGCGTTGTTGTCCTGGGCGAGCGTCAGTTGCGTGGCACCGGCTTGGTCCTCGAGCGTCCAGGTCAGCGTGTGGTAGTTCTCCGGCGCATCCGCCTGGCCGCTCAACGGGCTGAAGTGCGTGACAACAAGCCGCCGTCCGGGTTCCAACTCGAGGATGCTGCCCCTGTCCTCGTACTCCTTGCCGTCCCAGGTGCCCCGCCACAGGATGGGTCCGCCTACCGTCCAGTCGGTCACGAGTTCGGTGCCGAACATGAACTCCTTGGCGGCATCGGGATCGGTGATCACGGACCATACGCGGCTCGCGGGCGCCCCGATGGTGATGGTCGAGGTCGCCACATACATTCCAGGCATAGCTTCCTTTCCTCGCGGAGTCGCTCGGCGCCGGCAGCGCCCGGCACCGAGACTACTCCGCCGGGCGGAACGTGCGGAAGCTCCCTAGGCCGGGTAGATCGCGATGGCGGCGGCCTTGATGACGAAGTAGACGCTCATTCCGGGGATGAGGCCGAGGTCGGCTGACGCGGCCGGGGTGATGTCGGCGGAGAGTCGACCGGCACGGACACGGATCTGATCGCCGTGGGGCTCCAGGTCCGTGATGATCACTTGGAATGAGTTTCGCGGACTGCCGTGCTCTTCGGTGAGGAACACCGATACCGCCGAGGGCGGAAAGACCGCTACTCCGTCCTGCCCGGGCTCGATGGTCTCGTCCCGGTGGCCCGCGACGACCATGCCCTCGGCGGTGGTCACCCCGGCGTCGCTGACAGTCCCCGCCACCAGGTTCAGCCCGGCCAGTCCGGCGGCGAACCGGCTGCGCGGTTTTTCCAGGACTTCGCGGGTGGGGCCCTGTTCGGTGATCCGGCCGTCCTCGAGGACGATCACCCGGTCGGCCAGCATGAGGGCGTCGAGGATGTCGTGGGTGATGATGATGGCCCGGCGGCCGGCGAGGACGCGCTTGAGGAGCCGGCGGAGCAGCGGGGCGGCATGGATGTCGAGCGCGGCCATGGGCTCGTCCAGGAGTAGCAGGTCGGGGTCGGCGGCGAGGGCGCGGGCCACGGCCACCCGCTGGGCCTGTCCGCCGGAGAGCTGTCCGGGGCGCCGCGAGGCGAGGGAGTCGGCGTCGACTTCACTGAGCCAGTGCATGGCCGTTTCGCGGGCCGCTGCGCTGGAGGCGCCGGCGCTGCGTGGCCCGAACGCGACGTTGTCCAGTGCGCTGAGGTGCGGAAACAGGAGGGCTTCCTGGGCCAGCAGCGCCGTGCCCCGGGTGTGCGGGGCGCGCCAGATGTTGGTGTCCGCGCTCAGGTCGAAGAGGACTTTTTCGCCGATCGTGGCTTTGCCGGCATCGGGGCGCAGCAGGCCCGAGATGATCGAGAGGAGCGTCGATTTACCGGCCCCGTTGGGCCCGAGGATGGCGATTGTCTCGGCCGGTCCGAGGCTGAAGGAGACCTCGAAGCCCCGTGCGGCAAGGGTTGCGTCCAGCTGAAAGGTCACCGGAGTGCTCCTTCCGGTGCCACGCCAAGGCGCGGGCGCCGGTAGGAGAGCCCGACGACGGCCACCGCCACGGCGACCAGCAGGAGGGAGAGCGCGACGGCGGCGTCGGCGTCGGTTTCGCGTTGCAGATAGATCTCCAGCGGCAGGGTGCGGGTGACGCCCTGCAGGCTGCCGGCGAAGGTCAGGGTGGCACCGAATTCGCCCAGGCTGCGGGCGAAGGACAGAACGGCGCCGGAGGCCAGGCCGGGGAGCACCAGCGGGATGGTCACCCGGCGCAGCACCGTGCCCGGGCGCGCCCCGAGGGTCGCGGCGACCGCCTCGTACTTGTTGCCGGCGGTGCGCAGGGCGCCTTCGAGGCTAACCACCAGGAACGGCAGGGCAACGTACGTCTGGGCGAGGACGACGGCGGTGGTGGAGAAGGCGATCTGGATTCCGGCCAGTTCCAGGCTTTTGCCCAGCAGTCCCTGGCGGCCGAAGGTGTAAAGCAGGGCGATGCCTCCCACTACGGGAGGCAGGACCAGCGGCAGCAGGACGAAGGCCCGGAGCAGGCGCTGGCCCGGGAACGGGCTTCGGGCCAGGATGAGTGCGAGCGGCACGCCGAGGACGATGCAGGAGGCGGTGCTCGCCGCGGAGGTACGCAGGCTCAGGCCGAGCGCGGTGAGTGAGGATTCGGATGTGATCAGCGGGATGAATTCCGACCAGTTGACCCTGGCGACCATTGCAACCAGCGGCAGCAGGACGAAGAGTGCCCCTGCTGCCGCGATGGCATATATCCATGCCGGGATGCCGGTGTACCCGGTGCCGCTGCGCCTGTGCATGCCGTTTACGGGGTGCCGAATCCGGCGTCGCTCAGGACCGTCTTGCCCTCGCTGCCGGTGACCGCGGCGACGAAGGCAGCGGCGAGCTCCTTGTTCTTGCTCGTGCCGACCGTGGCGATCGGGTAGGTGTTTACGGCCTGGTCCGACTCGGCGAAGGGGATGCCTTTGACCTTGTCGCCGGCGTTCCTGACATCCGTGACATAGACCAGCCCGGCGTCGGCCTCACCCGAGGTGACCTTGCCCAGGACATCCGTGACGGACGATTCCTCGCTGACCGGCGCCAGGGTGGTGCCGGTGGCTTTTTCGACGGTCTCGGCCGCGGCGCCGCAGGGAACCTGCGGTGCGCACACCACGACCTTCACGCCCGGCTTGGCGAGGTCGGCGAAGGAGCTGATCGATGCCGGGTTGGACGGCGGAACCGCGATCTCCAGGACGTTCGTGGCGAAGTTGGCCGGGGCGCCGTCGATCAGTTTCGCATCGGTCAGCTTGGTCATGTTCTTGGTGTCGGCGGAGGCAAAGACATCGGCCGGGGCGCCCTGGGTGATCTGCGTGACCAGGTCCGAGGAGCCGGCAAAGTTCAAAGTGATTTTGGTGCCGGGGTTCTTCGCCTCGAAGTCGCTGGCCAGCTTGGTGAAGGTCGATTTCAGCGAGGCCGCGGCGTAAACGGTGATCGCTCCGGACAGCGTGGGGGTCTCACTGGCCCCGGCGCTGGAGTTGGAGGCGGTTCCGGCTGCCCCGGGCGTGCCGGCGGCACAGCCGGCCAGGCCCGCGGCCAGGGCGCCGGCCGCCAGCAGTGCGGGGACGTGCTTGCGGGCGGTCCTCATATGAGGCTCTTTCCGTGGGGCGTTTCGATGATGACGGTGGTGGCTTTGACCACGGCGGTCGCCACGGATCCAAGTTCCAGGCCCAGTTCCCGGACGGCTTCGCTGCTCATCAGGGACACGACGCGGAAGGGCCCGCACTGCAGCTCAACCTGTGCCATGACTTTGTCAGCGGTGATGCCCGTGACCAGGCCGACGAACCGGTTGCGGGCGGAGCGGCCTATCTTGGTGGGGTCATCGGGAAGCTGTGCCTGGTCGCGGGCCAGGTGGGCAAGTTCCAGGCCGTCCACGGCCAGCCGGCCGGAGTCATCCTTGACCGGGGTCAGTATCCCATTCTCGGTCCAGCGCCGGACGGTGTCGTCACTGACCCCGAGAAATCGTGCTGCTTCGGAAATGCGGATTTTCGGCATACCTCCATAATCACCTATTTGCGGCAATTATGGGGAAACTGATCCGCAAATCAGTAAAGAATCCTCGTTTGGGGTCGTCCGAGGCGCAGCCGGGTCCGGCCCCCGGGATCCTCGAACTCAAGGCGCATTTCAGGCCGGCCGGTGGCGCCGCCGCCGGGCGCCGCCCGCTGGGTGGCCACCAGGAGCGACGGCGGGTCGATTTTCCCGCCGCCCGGGACGATAATCGGAGGTGACCGGACAGCTTCTGCCGAGAGGAGCCGGCCGTGGCACCCACCACCCTGCTGGCAGGATTCAGATCTGCGATCGCCGCCCTCACGTTGGGGGTGCTGCTGCTGACCGGAACCGGCTGCTCCTCCGACAACCCCGCGGAAACCACGAAGATCACGCCGGCGACCAACGGGATCAACACCGTGGTCGGTCCGATGAAGCTGGCGGACATGCTCATCCTCTCCCACGGAGCGGACCAGCCCGGACGGATCATGGGCACCGTATTCAACACGTCCGCCAAAGACGCGGTTGTCACCATCTCCGGCGCTTCCGGATCGACGGTATCGATTCCGGTCAAGGCCAACGGCGAAACGTCTTTGGCCCAGCCTCCGGCCATGATGCTGGACCCCACCACGGGATCCCCCGGGTCCCTGGTCACGGTCCGGGTGAGCGAGGACTCCACAGGTAAGTCGGCCGAGCTGCAGCTTCCGGTCCTCGACTCCACGCTGCCCGAATACCAGTCGTACATGCCCGCGACGCCCGGATCCGGGACTGCCTCCGCCAGCCCGTCACCCACGCTGCCCGGGAACACCACCGCTCCATCCGGGACCGGGTCCCCCAGCCCCTCCCCCAGTCCGTAGCCCGAAGCCCCGCCCCAAGCGCCCGCTAGGGAATCGCGGCGACGACGTCGATCTCCACGAGGAAGTCCCCCAGGACAGGGCTTAGTTCTCTGGCGCGGTCCCGGGCCGGCGGATTAACTTGAACTGCAGGGGAACGTTTAGTGCAATCGGCGGAGGGAGCGTGATCCCTGTGGGCGGACCCACCCGGCTGCTGGAATCGGGCCACCCTCACGCGGCGCCCACGGAAACGGGCGCCGATCCGTCATGGAGCTGACGGTCATTGTCCTCATCACCGCCCTCCTGTTCGCGTGGGCGCTGGTGTCGGCGCGGCTGCAGCAGGCGGACCTGACCGCTCCCATTGTGTTCACCGCTGTCGGCGCAGCCCTGGCCTGGTCCGGGCTGGTCAGCGGCCCGTCGCCCCTGGCGAGTATCACCCCGGTTGTCGAGGTCACCCTGGTGTGGGTGCTCTTCTCCGACGCCGCCCGCTTGCCGCTCCAGCAATTGCGCCGGGACGTGAGCCGCTACGTGCGGCTGCTGGGAGTCGGCCTGCCGCTGACGATTGTGTTCGGGTGGGCCCTGGCCGCCTGGTTCTTTCCCCAGTTCGGGTTCTGGCTGGCCCTCCTCGTCGGCGCTGCGCTTGCCCCTACCGACGCCGCACTCGGAATACCCGTGGTGACGAATCCGGCGGTGCCGTCGCGGATCCGCCAGCTGATCACGGTCGAAAGCGGCCTCAACGACGGCATCGCCACCCCGGTCGTCATGCTCGCCAT
This sequence comes from Arthrobacter sp. 10N44_2, assembly GCF_056394385.1. Classification (NCBI taxonomy): domain Bacteria; kingdom Bacillati; phylum Actinomycetota; class Actinomycetes; order Micrococcales; family Micrococcaceae; genus Arthrobacter; species Arthrobacter sp. 10N44_2. Next base: position 60,644 of record NZ_JBFTHT010000011.1, read on the forward strand.
CGCCGGCGCGGCTGCCGCAGCAGGCCTGGAGAGCGCCGAAGGCCCAGGCAGCGCGGCCATGGAGCTGCTCATCGGCGCCGGCGTCGGCGCAGCGGCCGGCGCCGCGGGCGGGTGGCTGCTCCAGCTGGCCCGCCGGCGCGGGACCGCAACCGAGGACTTCGCCGGCATCGGCGTCCTGGCCCTGAGCCTGCTCTCCTACAGCGCCGCACTCGCGGTGGGCGGCAACGGCTTCGTCGCCGCGTTCTGCGCCGGGCTGGCGTTCGGCACCTGCGCCGGGGAACGGGGGCCGGCCGAACTGGCCTTCGTTGAGCAGATGAGCGGCCTGGTGTCCCTGCTCGTGTGGCTGGCCTTCGGAGCCATCACCGTGCCGATCATGCTGGAGCACTCCCTCCCCCTGACCGTCGCCTATGCCGTGCTCAGCCTCACGGTGGTGCGGATGCTGCCGGTAGCGCTGGCCTCAATTGGCGCCGGCCTCGACCGGAATACCGTCCTGTTCGTGGGCTGGTTCGGCCCGCGCGGACTGGCGTCCCTGGTGTTCGCGCTGCTGGCGCTGGAAGCCCTTGGACCAGTGTCCGATCAGGCTGTGGCCGTCATCGCCGCCACCGTACTGCTCAGCGTCCTGGCCCACGGCTTCAGCGCCGCACCGCTGGCTGCCCGCTACGGACGGGCCGCTGCCGCAGCGGGACCGGAGCCCGGCGGACCGGTGCCGGTCTCTCCGGCCCCCGCCCGGGGGCTGAGTCGCATGCACATCCACCCTCCGCATTTTCGGTCGAAGCGGTCCCGTCCCTAGACCGCACTGAACCGTCCGCGCTGGACTCGGGTGCCGTCGTCGCCGTTCACGTTCCGCCGCAACGGGCTGTGATGAGTCTCACGCGTAAATTTCGCCATCTGGCTTGAGCAGCCAGCGCGGCGCTGTGCACTATGGAAAGGCGAGGCAGGGACTGCGACGTTCCTGCCGGTGCAGCCTGACGATTTCCCGCGACGTTCCGCGTCCGCAGTAAACGCCGGGCACCCATCCTGGTGGACGCAATGAGGCCAAACCGGTGAGCTCGCAGAGCTGCCCACGGTCTCAGGCGTTCCTGGTTTGGCCCCTACGGCGGCTCCGCATCGGTGCGGCAGCCGGACATCCGGATTCATGAAATGGAAGCACTGAACAATGACGTTTGAAACTGCCAACTCTGTAACCCACAAGCTCTGGGACCGCTCCACCATGCACCACGAGCTGGACGCACTGGTCCACGAGCTCTCCGAGCGCCACAACACCGCCAAGAGCAACATCGCGGTCCACGCCAGCGGCCCGAACACCTTCACCCTCAGCCTGAACCACGGCGCCTAAAGCCCGGGTTCCAGGCAGCAAGGCCGAACGACGACGGCGGGACCCACGTCCCGCCGTCGTCGTTCGGCGTTTAAGCCCGCGGATCAACCGGCGCCCACGGCCCCGCGCATTTCCGTCTTGACCCGGTACATGTCCTGATCTGCGGCCAGCAGCAGGGCCGTGGCCAGTTCTTTGTGCGCGGCCGGATCAGCGTCCGCCGGGACAGCCGTTTCCGCCTGGCCAACGGACATGCCCAGCCGGAGCTCGCTCCCCGCGATGGTGATGGCGCCGGCCAGGCAGCTCCGGACGCGCTCCGCAACCGCCTCGAGCTCCGCCGCGTGCTCCAGCCGAGGGATCAGGACAACGAACTCGTCCCCGCTGTAGCGTGTGACGGTGTCCGCGCCGCGCACGGCCTGGGAGAGCATCAGCGCCACGTGTTCCAGGACCTGGTCGCCGGCCGCGTGGCCCAGGGTGTCGTTGACCTGCTTGAACTTATTGACGTCGCAAAAGAGCACGCCGACGCGGTTCCGCTGTTCGCCGGCGCTGGCCAGGGCCCCCAGCAGGTTTTCCTCGAGGTGCCGCCGGTTCGGTAGGCCGGTCAGCGGGTCATGCAGCGCCCGATGGTGGGCTTCCCGCAGGAGCGCGGCGCGGTCCGCCTCGGCATCCTCGAGTTGCCGGTGAGCGCTGGCCAGTTCGCGCTCATACCGCCGCCGCTCGGGGGCAGCGAAAAAGATCATCAAATCCCTCGGTTCTGCCCCGTCCACGGTCCGGGTGACGGACAGCAGGACGGGCCTGCGCTGCCCGTCCTGTCCCAACAGCTCGATCGAGAGTTCGGCGAGGTGCCCGTCGCGTTCCAGCTTCGGCCCGGCGTGCGTCCGGTACATCAGCCTGTCCCCGGCCGGCATGAGGTCCAGGAGGCGGGTGCCGTCGAGGCCGCCTTCGGGGATTCCGGTCCAGGCGCACAAGGTGGCGTTCGCGGCCAGGATGGTCCCGTCGGTACCGGCAACGATGTAGCCGGCGGGCGCCTGGTGGAAGAGTTGCCCGTAGTCGACGGCCGTGGTGCTGGTCCGGGTCATGCCGGCTTCAGGAATTCGAGGATGGCGGCAGACGTTTCCGCCGGCGCGCTGCTTTGCGGGAAGTGGCCTGTGGCCGCAAGCCGGACCAGGGTGCTGTTCGGGAGCGCGAGGTGCAGGTAGGTTCCCACGTGGTCCGGCGTGACGACGTCGTCGGTGCTTTGCAGGACCAGCACCGGGATGGTGACCTCGCCGAGCAGGTGCCGGACATCGGAAAGGAACGCCACCCGGGCAAAGTCACGGGCAACCCGGGGGCTGATCCGCCCGAAGCTGCCCTGGATCTCATGCTCCAGTTCGGGAGCGTGCGGCGTATTCATGTAGACGGGGGCCATCGACTCGGCCCAGACCACATAGTTGGCATCCAGGGATTCGAAGACGTCGTCGATGTCCTGCCGGGTGAACCCTCCCACGTAGCCGTCCTCGGGGTGGTCAAGATAGCTCGGCGAGGCCGTGACCAGCACGAGCCGGCCGAACCTGCGCCCTGCGTCCCGGGCGGCCGCGCTGACGGCCATCATCGACCCGACGCTGTGGCCGATGAGGGTCACGTCCTGCAGGTCGAGTTCGCCGCAGACTTCCACCAGGTCATCTACGTAGGCGTCAAGGGTGGAGTAGGTGGCCGAATCGTAGGCGGACTGGTCGGAGCCGCCGGAGCCCACATGGTCCAGCAGAACCACCCGGTAGCGGTCGGTGAACCGGGGCAGAATCTTGCCCCACATGCTCTGGTCGGTGCCGAACCCGTGGGCGAACACCAGCGCCGGGCCGTCTTCTGGCCCATGCACCTGGACGTTGTTGCGCGCTGCCGCACCGGACATCATCGGCCAACCTGCTCTTCCAATTCACACATGGACCCACCTATCGAGACCGACGGCTGCACAATTCGTCCGGGCCTCGGGCCCAGAAAAATCCGTCCGGCGCCTGCAGGCGCCGCCCCACGAAAATTCCCATATTACAAGGATGTATTTCGACGACGTGGATCCATCTTAGTCCGGTGGGCCGCGGGCCTGGACATGCGTCTTCGCAGGTCACGCGGGGTTTCTGGCGGGGATGCTTACAGCCGAAAACTGGCCGTAGCAAGCTGTTCCTGCGCGCGCGGCCGATCCCGGATACACGTATGGACCTCCTGTTCCCGCCATGAGGTCCGGCACACGACGGCAACTGGGCAACCAAGCGGTCACCCCTGGCACGCGCCGCCCTCCTGCTGGCACACTGAGCCGATGAGTGATCCCCTCCCCCAGTCCCGGCGGCCTGGCATCCGTGCCGCGATGTTCGTGGACTTCGACAACGTCTAAACCGGCCTGATGGCCTTGGACCCGGCGGCCGCGAAGAGGTTCGCCGAGGACCCCAAGCACTGGACGGAGGCGCTGGCCGCCGGCGGCGCGGGCGAAGAATCCCGGCGCTTCCTGATCCGCAACTGCTACCTCAATCCGGTGATCTACTCCAAGTACCGGCCGTACTGGACCCGCGCGGGCTTCCGCGTGATCGACTGCCCCTCCCTGACGCAACGGGGCAAGTCCAGCACCGACATCAACCTGGTGCTGGACGCAATGGATGCCCTGGCCGGCGCGGCACATATTGAGGAGTTCTTCGTCGCGTCTGCCGACGCCGACTTCACCTCGCTGGTCCAGCGGTTCCGGGCGGCCGACCGCATGACCACCGTCATCGCTGCCGGCGCCGTGGCGTTCGCATACCGGGAGATGGCGGACAGCGTGGTGGAGTCCCACGACTTCGTGGCAATCCTCAACGGGACCGCGGCCGGCATCCCCCGCATGGTCCCGTCCGCCGGACTTGGCACCCCGCTCCGCACCGCCCAGGGCACTCCCGGGTCCGCGACGTCGGCCGCCGACGAGGTCCGGGCCCTGGTGCAGGCCGCGCCGGGTCCGGTCACGGGAGCGGTCGCGGCGCACCGGGCCCTGACCGCGGACCCGTCGCTGAAGACCGATTGGGGCGGGCACGGCAAGTTCGGGGCCTGGATCGCCCAGATCGGCCAGGGCATCCAATACTCGTCCACGCCGTCGCCCGGCTGGGTGTGGGACGCGAAGCGGTTTTCCCCGGAGCCCTCCTCGCTGGCCTCCGACGCCCGGCCCGCGATCGAGGAGCAGGTCACCCGGGTCACGGACGTTCCGGCGCTGTCGGCAGAACAGTTCAGACAGGTCTTCCTGTCCCTGGCGGCGAAGCTGCGCGACCATTCGGGCAACCGCAGCGAATTGGCACGCTCCGTCCGGGACGACTGCGTGGCGGCCGGGCAGCCAGTGTCCCGCTCTGCCGTCAACTTCGTGATCCAGGGCGTGGTGTACGCCGGCGGCTCCCTCGCAGAGGACATCTCAGCGGCGGAACTCGCTGCCGCGTGGACCAGAAACGTGGAAGAGCTGTGCCGGCTGGCCCTCATGGAGTTCGACGACGCCGAAAAGCTCGCGCTCCGGCGCTGGGCCGGCGGCGGGCTGCTGGAGTCCGGCCCCGGCGGCTCCCGGGCGTAGCGAACCTCCCGCCGTCGTGGGCTTGCGCCGGGTGCCAAACCGATCCACAGTGTGATCTATCGACATCGGGTACTCCCAAACGAATTCGGAAAGGAGCTGGAAATGCCCAACGACCTTACGGAGCTGGTCAGCGTCCGGTACATGGTGGCCGACGTCGATGCCGCGGTCGACTTCTATACAACCCATCTCGGATTCACCGTCAGGATGAGCGCCGCGCCGGCGTTCGCAGACGTCACCCGCGGCCGGTTGCGGCTCCTCCTGAGCGGGCCGGCCAGCTCGGCAGGCCGTCCCATGCCGGACGGCACGGTGCCCGTCCCGGGAGGCTGGAACCGCATTCACCTCATCGTGGGCGATATCGCGGCCGAAGTGGAGCGGTTGCGCGCCACGGGCGTCTCGTTCCGGAACGACATTGTCAAGGGCCCGGGCGGACAGCAGATCCTGCTGGAGGACCCGTCCGGGAACGTTGTCGAGTTGTTCCAGCCCGCCGGCGAATAGCGGCCGTTTAACACACAAGCGGACGACGGAGGGATTTCTTTTCACCGAGGTCGCCTAGCTGGGCTCCCGTTCCTGTCTAATGGGGAGCCCAGCTGCGCTTGGGTCCGGCTGACGGAAGACCTGAGGAGATCTCCCGGAGCGGGGACATCTTCGCTACGGCTTCAGGACCACCTTGATGCAGCCGTCTTCCTTTTTCTGGAAGATCTCGTAGGCGGCCGCGGCACCGTCGAGGTCGACCTCGTGAGTCTTCAGGTCCATGACGCCGAGCGGGTCTGCGGAATCTTCCACGAGCGGGAGCAGCTCGTCCGTCCACCGGCGGACGTTGCACTGGCCCATCCGGAGTTGGATCTGCTTGTCGAACATGCTCAGCAGGGGCATGGGGCTCGCTGTACCCCCGTACACCCCGCTTAGCGAAACGGTGCCTCCCCGGCGCACGGAGTCGATCGCTGCATGGAGAACCGTCATGCGGTCTACACCCGCAGTCTCCATGGCCTTCTTTGCCAAGGCATCCGGCAAGAGCCCCACCGCATTCTGCGCAAAGGCGCCGACGGGCGAATTGTGCGCTTCCATGCCGACGGCGTCGACGACCGCGTCGGGGCCCCTTCCATCCGTCATATCGCGAAGCTGGTCGCTGACGTCCTTTGTGAAATCGATCGTTTCCACCCCGTGCCGCTCGGCCATGCGGCGGCGTTCCGGAACCGGCTCGATGGCGATGACGCGCTGACCCAGGTGTCGACCGACGCGGCTGGCGAACTGCCCCACCGGGCCGAGACCAAAGACCGCCAGGGTGCCGCCGGCGGGGACGTCGGCGTATTTCACTCCCTGCCAGGCGGTGGGAAGAATATCGGAGAGGTAGAGGTACCGCTCATCAGGCAGTTCGTGCCCGACCTTTATCGGCCCGTAGTCGGCGTGGGGCACGCGCAGGTATTCCGCCTGCCCACCGGGGACCGAACCGTAGAGCTCGGAGAACCCGAACAGGCTCGCCCCGCTGTTGTGGGCATGGACCTGGGTGGTTTCACACTGGGACTGCAGCCCCTGTTTGCACATCCAGCAATGGCCGCAGGAGATGTTGAAGGGGATGACCACCCTGTCGCCCGGCTTGAGGTTCCTGACCTCGGAGCCGACCTCCTCAACGACGCCCATGGGTTCGTGCCCCAGGATGTCGCCGGCCTTCATATAGGGGCCAAGGACCTCGTACAGGTGGAGGTCCGAGCCGCATATGGCCGATGAGGTGATCCTGACGATGGCGTCCGTCCCCTTCTCAATGACCGGATCCGGAACCATCTCCACGCTGACCGACCGCTTTCCCTGCCAGGTAAGTGCCCTCACATTCGCTCCTTCAGTCGCAACCAAATTAGTAAGTCTACTGATCAATAAGATTATTCCTTGTTCGCGCCCGGATGGGAAGGAGCGTCGGGCTGAGTCCTACGAGGACGGCGACTTAGATGGTCGGACCGGCTGGCGATGAGCTCGTTCGAAGGGCGGGTGCCCGCGGCTGAGGGCAGGGTGCGGCCATGGCCTGGCATCCGCCCTGGCCGCCCGCCCCAAATAGCCGCCCGGCGGCTCAGCGGCACCTTCGCACAAGCGGACGACGGCGGGACTCCCGGCCGTCGTCCGTTGCGTTTGGTCTCGTTTACCTACAATGCCGGCGCTCGAGTGATTGTGACGATTTCGGCTGCGTCCGTGCTCGCTATTATGCGAGCACCGCCGCCACCGCCACCGCCACCGCCGCCGCCGCCCTCGTTAGTCAGAACATCGTTAATTGCGTCCCAAGCGCGACCGGTGAGGTCCTTAGCCGCGTCCCATATACCCGACAGACTGAACGCAGCTGCGTCAAACCCAGGGCTCGCTGTCCTTGAGACCACGAGATCTGGCGTCTTGCGTTCTGCATCGCATTCGGCTGTTAACAGTGCTGCCCGACCGTGCACCATTGCACGAATTCGATCGCTCTGGCCGGACGCTAGAGGTTCAGATGTAAAAACACCGGGCGCGTCTGCAGCCGGCTTAAAGGAATTGCTAATCATTTTCTCTCCGTTGATCCCCAGATTCGGAGCTGTCTAACAGACGCGGAAGCACGAGCTTCGGCGTAAGTGATATTCCGCAGCAGCCTAAAATTTGGCGCGGGAATAATCGGCACACATACATATTTTCGGCAGGTCAGAACTTTGAGTTATCCCCCCCATCATTGACTTTCACTCGTCATGGTCCTCGCAGGAGACGCGAAAGTCAACGGGCTGTTTACACGTGATTCCGCGCGGAAGTTTTAACCAAAGCAGCTCGCGAGGCAAAGCACCGGAACCGGGCCGCCGCTCCCCCGAAAATCAATCGGCTATCGATCTTTGGGGCGATGTTCAAGGGAGGTTTGTGGTGGTTATGATTCGGTCATGCCGAACCCGCGATTGTCTCTCGCCCTAGAACGGATTGGCCCTGGAGACTGGGAGATATTCGAATCGTTCGCGTCGGAGTTCTTAGCCGTCGAATATCCGGCCCTGCGGACGATGGCGGCTCCGAACGGAGACAAGGGTAGAGACGCCGAAATATTCACGATTGATGGGGTGCCTAAAGTTGCATTTCAGTACTCTGTCACGGCGGGTTGGAAGTCGAAAATTGCGAGCACGCTGGACACCCTCAAGAGGAATTTCCCTTCGGTCAGCACCATGATCTACCTGACTAACCAGGTGATTGGTCCGGCTGCCGATGAACTCAGGGAAGAGTCCCGACGTGATCGGAATATAACCGTAGACATCCGGGACCGGTCGTGGTTTGTGGACCGTGAGAAGTCCTATCCGCAACGACGAGTGGCCAGTGAAGAGCTGGCTCAGCGCTTTGTGGATCCGCTCCTGTCCAAACGAGGGGTCCTCGAAAGAATATCGACCTTGACCGCCGATGAGAGCAAGGTCGCGGTGCTGCACTTGGCTCTCGACGGCGAAGATCAGGCAACCGATCAGAGTCTTACCAAGAGCTGCTTCGAGTCATTGGTCTTGGCGGCGCTTCACGATTCGAACACATACAACAGGCTCAGCCTTAGCGAAATCAAAGATGGCGTCGCCCTCCGCATGCCCGTGGGGAAGCGAGGGCAGGTCGATGCTCTGACCCTGAGCGCATTGAACCGCCTGTCTCGGAAGGGCCCCATCAAGCAACACAAATCAGCGTCCGGGGCCGAGGACACGTACCATCTCAGTTTTGAGGAGGCCAAGAGGATAAATGATCAGACGGCCAAGTTCCTTCTTGATGAAGCTGCCCTCGATGCGAAACTCATTGCGGCGGTTCGAGCCGTCGAAGCACCGAAGGCACTGAGCGAAGCACAGTTGACCGAGATTTCTCGGCAACTGCGAACAGTCTTGGAAGAAACACTCCTGGAACGAGGTGAGTCTTTTGCCGAAGCCGTGGAAACAGGAGCACCGTTCCAACTCAGCCCTGTAGCCATAGCGGACCGAATCACAGCAAATGGTGGCATCCGTGAGCTCAGTTCTGATGCCGCGGCCGCGGCCATAATGCACCTACTGGAACAGCCTTCGCCGCAAACACAGTCGCATCTTCGGCGACTAGCCGACGCATACACGCTTTTCGCGTTCCTGAAACAAACCCCGGACGTCCAGAAAGTCGTGCTCAACGTCTTCAGTGAAGGCGACATATGGATGGACACCACCGCGATCCTGCCCCTTATCGGAGAGAGCCTGGTAGACGATCCGGAAGAGCGCCACTTTACGATTCTGATGCGCGCAGCGGTCGACGCAGGGTTGCTCCTATATGTAACGGACGGAGTCGTTGAAGAAGTTGAAAGACACCTCAACCTGGCGGTTGCTTATGGTCACAACAGAACGTCGACTTGGTCAGGAAGAGTGCCCTTTCTCTATTCGGCCTTCGTGCTCTCGGGCCGACCGGAGACCGAATTCCTGGACTGGCAACGGAACATCTGTGGACGAGAACAGCCGTTGCAGGACGTCAGCGACTACCTTGCCGACGAATTCTCTATCGAGACCAAGAGTCTTCTTGAGCACTCGAATGCCGCATCGACCGAACTCCGGGGTGCGGTTCAGGAACTATGGAATGAGACTCACGAGAGAAGGCGTCAACGAGGTGACTACGGAGCCGAGCAAGGGACGCGGTCTCGCCTGGTTGCCCACGACGTCGAAAACTCAGTCGGCGTCATCGAGTATCGGCGGACGATTGGACCATCACCCATGGGCTACCTTGCATGGTGGCTGACGTTCGACAGAACAGCCATGAAGATGAAGGACCACCTCCGGGAGCGCCTTGGCCCGCAAGCGCCTGCGTCGCCGGTGTTGAGCCCGGATTTCCTCACTCAGTTGCTTCGGTTGGGCCCGCTCCGCACCGCCATCGAACAGGATCTGAGAGTGCAGCTACCCCTGCTCACGGACATGAGCGTCAATCACTACGCTCCGCAGGCTCTGCTCGATTTAGCCAGGGAAACGCGAGAAAAGTCGTCGAGCCAGAATGAACGGGTAGTGCGTCGCGAAGTCCGCGACGCGGTGAACCGCGCAAGGCAGCAGATGGGGCCCGCGGCGGTTGGCGGCGTTCGAGCAATGGAGGATCGAATTTCAGCTTCCATCAGACGACAGTCACCCGGATGAATCCCGCCGGCGGACGCACATAACCGGCAGTCGGACGGCAGCCAGGACTGCTGATAGCGGAATGGTTTCGCTCCGATCTGGGCTGCCGCAGCCGCACGCTCACTGCTGTCGCATGGAAGTATTCACCTATGACTATCGATAATGATGCTGCCAACCTCCCCGCGCAATTGGACTCTCACGGCACAGACGACTCGATCGAAGTCAGCCGTGGCTGGGACCACATCGGGGCCATCGTTGTCGATGCGACCCTGCAGCGACGACAGAACTACCACGCGACCGTCAGGCCGCGCGTTGTCGCTCTGGTCGGGGCATGGCCTGATGCCGCCACGACCAGTGGATTCCGGCGGCGCCTCGATACCGGGACGCTTTCCGAAGTTATCAGCTGGCCTTCCCCTGGCCGTCTCGCCCAGGTAGAGGACATGACGCGCGTGTTCGAGAGCCAGGGCATCGAGACTGTAGTCGAACTCCGAGGAGCACTTGGTGACGACGCCAGCAGAGCCGTTCTCCGGGAGGCTCTTGGGGCCGTGCGGCATGTCAGTCCCAAAACGCTCGATTACATTGACACCCTGAGCGGAGTGTCCACGGGCGGGGCCGTCGAAGTGTAGAAAGCGGGGAGTGATCCAGGTTCGCCAGCGGACTCCAGGTCCACCCCGAGCGGCGGAGTTGTGGGCACTCAAACGTCGATTGTGACGATGGCACAGGAGGCTGCCGAGTCTGCACGGGCGCCGGATTTTAAGCTGACGGCCCGGGAGACGCAGCAGCACATCTTGGCTGCGGAATGCTGCTGGCGTTCGCTGTAGAAGACATCGCGGTGGTCGATGGAGCCCCGCAGGCCGAGCAAACGCACTTCACACAGTCCGCATTCGCCCTTGCGGCAGTCGAACATCATGTCGACGCCGGCGTCCTCGAGCGCTTCCAGCATGGACTTTCCGGCGGGGACGGTTGCCTCGACGCCCAGGCGAGGCACGCGCACCACGAACTCCTCGGGGTCGAACCAGCCGCTGTTGCCAAAGGTCTCGTAGCGGAGGTTTGTCACGTTGAGCGCCCGGGCATCCCAGCCCCGTTTGACGGCGTCCATGAGCCGGATGGGGCCGCACATGTACAACTCAGTGTCCGGCTCAATCGTGGCCAGCAGCTCATCTACGTTGAGTGCTGTGCCTTCATCGTCCACGTGGACTCGCAGCGCGTCGCCATGCAGCTGCTCCAATTGCGCCAGGTAGGCCATGGCGGGGCGGCTGCGGCCGGCGTACACGAAGGTGTAGTCGGCCTTGATGTTTCGGAGCACCCGGGCCATGTTGATCATGGCGGTGATGCCGATCCCGCCGGCCAGCAGGACGTAGCGCGGAGCGCCGATCCGCAGAGGGAAATTCTGCAGCGGCTGCGTGATCTCCACCCGGTCGCCTTGCTCTAGGGCCTGCATGAAGTGGGAGCCGCCCCGGGATTGAGGGGCCCTGAAGACGCTGATCGCCACACGTCGGCCGTCCCCGCTCGAATCGACGATGGAGTAGGAGCGCCTGTGCTGCTCGCCGTTGATCGAGACCATCACGTCAATGTGCGAGCCCGGCTCGGCTTTCATGGGCCTGGACTGTTCCAGGACCAGGCGCCGGGTCTTTGCGGTAATGTCCTCCGCCTCGACCACAGTGCCGATCTGCCAGACTTCGATGTTCGTTGCAGCCATGTCTTCTTCTAACTTCCTGGGATCGGGCGATCGGGTCAGGCGGTGGGGATCAGTCGGCCTTCGGCGGCGAGTTGTCGCTCTATCAGCCGTCGCACCCACATGCCGCCCGCGTCGATGTTGAGGTTGTAGAACTCGTAGTCCGGGTTGGCGTCGATAGCATTCTGCTGGGCCGCCAGCATTTCTTCGTCCTCGCCGAACACGCCGTGTACGCCGTTGCGCAGCTGGGTGGTGATCAGCTGGCTTTCCAGCCGGTAGTTGCGCATGAAGGCCCAGAAGTAGTGGCATGTTTTGGCGCTTTCCGGCGAAATCGTGTTCATCACGAAGCCGTTGACGCCCTGGCTGCGGTCGCCTTCGGGGGCGCCAGTGCCCGCCTTGGCTACTCCGACGTCGATGTTGATGGTCGAGGGCGACTGGAAGGTGATGATCTGCCAGCGGTCAACCCGCCCTTCGAAACCCGGGAACTTGTCCCGCATGTTTTTGAGCCAGAACGGCGGAGCCTCGATGTCGAGCATCCAGCGCGATACCGTGACGGTGTTGTCGTCATGGGTCACGACGAAATCGGACTCACTCAGCTCGTCCTGGCCGATCGAGGAAGAGTGGACGAATTCCTCATGGGTGAGGTCCATCAGGTTGTCCAGAACGAGCTGGTAGTTGCACGGCGCCAAAATGGTCTCGCCATCACCGGCCCAATCATCCGAGCTCATTTGGTGCATGTCCGGGATAAGGGCCGGATCCGCGAGGGTGGCATCCCCCAGCCACACCCACACATAGCGGTAGCGCTCGATCACGGGGAAAGACGGTACGGTGGCGCTGGGATTAATGGTTTCCTGGGCGGGCATGGAGACACAGCGGCCGGCGGAGTTGTAGATAATGCCGTGGTACGGGCACTGGATTTGGTCCTTGCCGAGGGTCTTGCCCATGGACAGCGGGGCTAGGCGGTGCCAGCAGGCGTCCGCCAGCGCCACTGCCTTGCCATCCTCGGTGCGGTACAGGGCGAGCGGGCGGTCCGCAATCCGGCGCGACATCGGCTTGCGGGTTACCTCGTGGTCCCACGCGGCGACATACCAGGCGTTAAGCGGATAACCAAGCACTTTGTTCGTTGTAGAGCTCATGGACTGCATCAGCGCGGTCATGATCGATCCTTCCCCTCACGGTATACCTATGCTCATAGGTAGTGGCTTGGATCACAGCATAACTATGTTGATAGGTAGTGGCAAGGCCCCCCAGCTGCCCCCATAAGCGAACCGCAGAAGGGGACGGCAAAAGGCCCGGACACCCGGGCGGGCGTCCGGGCCTTTCGGCACTCAAGACTCGAGCTTGTCTATCAGTTCCAGGCCGCGCCTGGCCCACTCGATCTCCGCTTTGGCGCGTTCGATCATGCCTTCATAGGTGAAGATTTTGTAGCCGGCAATCTTGGCCCGGTCCTCCTCAGGCGCGGCCTCGAGGCGGCGCGCAAGCGTGGGGTTGCTCCGGTCTTCCAAGGCGGCAACCATGTCCTGCCATTGCTGCGCGCGGGAGGAGTGATAGGCAATATGGGCGCGCATCTGCGCTCGCGCGGCTTCGGGGTCGGCCCACTCAAGGTAGGCCGCCTTAAGATGGATCGGGTCACGCTCCCGGGCGTAGTCCAGGGTGGTATTCATCCATGCCCGGAAAGCCTCGACTCCTTCCGGAGTGATGTGATAGCGCTTCTTTTTGCCTTTCTTGCCCCAGGGCTCTTCCACTCCGCTCAGCAGGCCATCCTTTTCCATTCGCCGGAGTTCGGGATAGATCTGCGAGTCCGGTGCGTGCCAGACGTAGCCGACGGATTGTTCAAAGTGCTTGAAAACGTCATAGCCCGTGAGGGGCTGAGACGTCAGCAGCGCAAGCAGGGCATAACGCAAACTCACCCGTAACCGATCCTCTCCGTCAGGGCGCCCTGCTGCCGATGCCTTGCGGCAGGGCCGGGCGCCGCCTCCATTAAACCCCTTGTCAACTAACTACGTTCATAGTTATGCTGTGTCCCGCGCCACATTTACCTATCAGTATAGATAGTTTCCCGGCTGCCAGCCTTCAACGACGAGGCCCGGCCTCCGCCTCCAGAAGAGCCACCAGATCTTCTGCACCTCAGTTTCAGCATCTGCCCGGACCGTCCGTGGCCTCTAGAAAGTAGTCCCATGCAACTTCAAGAACGCATCGACGCGTCCCGTATGTCTCTGTATCAATGGCTGATCGTGGGCCTGTGCATCGTCCTCAACGCCCTCGATGGCTTCGATGTGCTGGCCATGGCCTTCACCGCCAACAGCGTGACCCGGGACTTCGGCCTTAGCGGCGCCGAACTGGGTATCCTGCTAAGCGCCGGACTGGTCGGGATGGCCATCGGCTCGCTGGGCCTCGCGCCCTTTGCCGATGTCATCGGGCGCCGGCCCATGGTCCTGATTTCGGTCGGTCTCGCAACTGCCGGGATGCTGCTGGCCTCCGTAGCGCACTCTGCCGTGGAACTCGGGATTTGGCGCGTGGTCACGGGCCTCGGTATCGGCGGGATACTCGCCTGCACAAATGTCATCGCCAGCGAGTACTCGTCCAAGCGCTGGCGCGGTCTGGCCATCAGCATCTACACCGCGGGATATGGCATCGGGGCAACGCTCGGCGGCGCAGCGGCGGTGACTCTGCAGGCCAGCTTCGGCTGGCGTTCTGTGTTTCTATTCGGCGGCATCTGCACTGCCGCCGTCTTCGTACTGCTCGCTGTCCTTCTGCCCGAGTCTGTGGACTTCCTCGCTAACCGGCGTCCCCGCAATGTCTTGGACCGCCTGAACAGGATCGCGCGCAAGATCGGACAGCCCGCCGTCACCGAACTGCCCGCAGTGGCGGCCAAGAATGATCGCAGGAACAAGGTCTCCGAACTGTTCACAGCCGGCAACCGCCGCTCCACCTGGCTCGTCTGGCTTGCCTTCTTTGCCACCATGTTCGGTTTCTACTTCGTGAACAGCTGGACCCCGCGGCTCCTCGTCACGGCCGGCATGACCGAAAGCCAGGGAGTCGTCGGCGGGCTGATGCTGACCTTAGGCGGCACCTTCGGGTCGTTGCTCTATGGACTGCTGACCATCCGCTGGAACAGCCGGAAGGTGATGGTCATTTTCGCCGTCCTGTCGGCGGCCACCATGGTGATGTTCATTTCCACCGCGGGTATCCTCGTCCTCGCCTTCGTCGCGGGCGGCGTTGTCGGCATGCTCATCAACGGCTGCATCGCGGGCATGTACACAATTACCCCGGCGCTCTATGGCGCTTCCGTCCGGAGCACCGGCGTGGGCTGGGCCATCGGGATAGGCCGCGTTGGTGCCATCGTCGCTCCGCTCATCACGGGAGCCCTGCTCGACGCGCACTGGACAGCGTCCATGCTGTACATGGGCGTCGGCGTCGTAGTCCTGGTGGCAGGCGGCGCAGTTGCGGCAATGCGGCCATCCCAGCAAGATGACGGCGCCCTAATCGACGGAGAGAAGGAACTAGCTCTGCCTGCATAATCCAGGGTCAACGAGCGAGGCTCAGGCGGCCGTAGGCGATGTTGTTCCGGATGCTCCCGCCGAATCAGACGGCAGCACAACGCTATGCGCCTCAACGCCGACGAAACCAGACCCACACAGTGCGGACGACGGCGGGACTTCCCGCCGTCGTCCGCTCCTCCCTGCTGAACCCACAGCACATGACTCTGCGGCCCGCCATCCCTTGAACGCGTCGACGGTCTTGTAGCTAACCCGGTGGGGGGAGAGCGCCATAGGTATTTGCCAGCGCATGAGGATTGACGGGCCTGTCCGCGTCGGACGCGGATGGCTCCCAGGTGTCGTAGGGTCCCTCAGGTCTGGTCCTCTGTGGAGACGGCGCGCAGGTCGGGGTCCACGCCCCTGGTTCGCTGCGCATCCACCGACGGCACCGGCTCGTTATCCGCACGGTGAAAATAGAGCCAGGCCGCGACTCCCGCGCTCACCGCGACGGCCGCCACTCCGGCAATCACCCAGGCCTTCCCGGACGCCGTCCGCCGCGACTTAGCCCGCGCGGGTGCCGTGACAACACTCGGTGCAACCCGTTTCAGGCCCTCTTGAACACGGGGAGCCAGAGTTTCCACTCCACCGGCGAGGTCGTCAGCGAGCCGCCGTAGTCCGGTCTGGATCCTCGGAGACGCAGATTCAATCCCGGCATCGAGCCCGGCCACCACTCTTTTCAATGCCGCCTCGACTCCGGGAGTGGCCCACTCCCTCCCCTCGGTGAGCTGAGAGATGAGATTCTCTGAAAGATGGCGGATCTGGTCGGCCTGGTTCTTGGGTGCTGCCGTGCGCATGAGTGCCTCCTCGATGTGGTGGATGCCCATAGCCTACGGCGGTCGGCACCGTAGAAACAGGCCCTTCCGGCCGCAGCCAATACGAACGCCCGGGTTCCTCGGTGCGCTCCCCTCCTACAGGAACGCGGACGACGGCGGGACTTCCCGCCGTCGTCCGTATGTGTTTGATGCCGCTCCCCTACAGCGCGGACCAGCCGCCGTCGGAGGCGAGGATGGCGCCGTTGATGTTGGTGCCGTCGTCGCTGAGCAGGAACGTGATGGACGCGGCGAGCTGCGCGGCGGTGGCGGGCGTCGGGACGGTGGCCTGCATCAGCGGGCCGAGGCGTTCGGCCGCGAGCTGGGACCCCCAGTTGGCCACGATGTTGGTGATGGTGGGGCCGGGGGCCACGGCGTTGAAGCGCAGGCCCTTCGGCCCGTACATCACGGCCGAGTTCTTGGTCAGGCCGACGACGGCGTGCTTGGACGCGGTGTAGGCGGCGCCGGCGGCGGACCCGCGCAGGCCGGCCTCGGAGGCGACGTTGACCACGGAGCCGGTGCCTGCGTCCAGCATCAGCGGCACCACCGCGCGGGTCAGGCGCATGAGGGCGGTGACGTTGATCCGGAAGACGCGGTCCCAGAGCTCGTCGTCCACCTCGTGGATCGGGGCGAAGTTGTCCATGATCCCGGCAACGTTCGCCAGCGCGTCGATGCGTCCGCCGGCGGCAGCGACGACGGCGGCCACGGTCTCCTCGGTGGAGATGTCGCCGGCCACCGGGACCAGGTCCAGGCCGGCGTTCTCGGCCACGAGGTCATCCAGGCGTTCCTTGCTGATGTCGGCGGCGATGACGCGGCCGCCTTCCCTGGCGATCCGCAGGGCGGTGGCCTGGCCGATGCCGGAGGCGGCACCGGTGACGATGACGGTCTTGCCGGCGAACCGGCCGGTGGTGGTGGCTTCCTGCCATGAAGCTTCGTTGCCCATGATGTCCTTCCAGACGTTGCTGACGGTGATGCCGCCCAGCTTATGACACTCCGTGTCATTATGTAAGGGTGAATACTGGTGGGATGCCTTCGGATGCTGTGACCACCGCTGTCCCGCGCTCCGCCGGGCGGCCGGTGACGATTGATCCCGACGCAGTGGCCGCGATCGCGCTGCGCCTGTTCGCCGAGCGCGGCTACGAGCAGACCTCCATGGAGGACATCGCCCGCGCGGCGGGAATCGGGCGCAAGAGCCTGTACCGGTACTTCTCCAGCAAGGCCGAGCTCGTCTGGGGCGGCATGGAGCCGGTGGTCGAGGCCTCGGGCCTGGTACTGGATTCGGCCCGCGTTGAAGGTCCCGACGGCGACATCCTGGCGGGGCTGCGCTACGCGGCGGTCGCCGGCGTTGCTGTCCTGCCCGACCTGGCGGTCACGCGCGGCCGGCTGCGGCTGATCGCCGAGCACCCCGAGCTGGCCAGCCGGAGCTACGAGTCCCTGGCGCCGCAGCGCGAGCGGACCAGGGCCTACCTGGTGTCAGCGGGCGTCTCTGGGGACGTCGCGGGGTATCTGTGTGCCGCGTTGATCGGCGCGACGTTCGAGGCCTGGATGCAGTGGGCCGCCGGGACGGACCCGGACCCGGTGCCGTATCTGGTGGCAGCGGTGGGGGTATTGCGGGTGCCGGAGTCGACGCGGGCGGGGTGACAATGGGGAGATGAGATCCGCATCGAACCGAAGACGGCCGAACGGCCGCCGCCTGCCGGTCCGGACCCGGGGTCCCGCCGTCGTGGTTTGGCTGGTGCTGCGGTGAGCAGATTCGTCCTGATCCCCGGAGCGGGCGGCGCGGCCTGGTACTGGAGCCGCATCGTTCCGCTGCTGCAGGGGGCCGGCCACGAAGCCGTCGCTGTCGATCTGCCCGGCGACGATGATAGCGCCGGGCTGCCCGAGTACGCGCGCCTGGTGCTCGAAGCCGTCGGTGGACGCCAGGACGTGGTGCTCGTTGCGCAGTCGCTGGGTGGCTTCACCGCCCCGCTCGTGTGCGAAAAAGCCCCCGTCGCCGGGCTTGTCCTCGTGAATGCGATGATCCCCTTACCGGGCGAGACCCCCGGCGCATGGTGGGGAAACACCGGCTGGGCTGCGGCGCAGCAAAGCGCGGCCCAGGCCCACGGGTACAGTGCCGAGTTCGACACGGACACCTATTTCCTGCACGACGTTCCGCCGAAAGTGGCCGCGGAAGGCGAACCGCATCAACGCCCCGAAGCAGAGGCGGTGTTCGAATCGGTCTGCACGTTCACGGCCTGGCCCGGGATCCCGACCCGCGTCCTGACCGGAGAGGGAGACCGCTTCTTTCCGCTGGACTTCCAACAGCGGCTCGCCCGCGAACGCCTCGGCATAGAGCCCGACGTCCTGCCCGGCGGCCATCTCCTCGCCCTGGCAAATCCCGACGGTGTGGCCGATTACCTGCTGCGCCGCTGAACGTGGGAATTCCGGCCTAGCGGCTGCTCACCTGGCCGAACAGTTTCGCGATGGGCGCGAGCACCAGCGGGCGGGCGGCGTACCATCCGGCCGCCGTGATGGCGATGGCGGCCGCGAAGAGCCAGAACCCGACCCAGTTCACCACGTCGGTGCCGCCGAACATGTGGTTCAGGTTGCGCAGCGCACCGGTCGCGAACACGAGGAACACGTGGACGAGAATGAACAGCACGAAAAACAGCATGGTCGGGAAGTGCACCGCGCGCGCAACCTCTAACGGGTAGACCTTGTTCAGCGTTTTCGCGTTCTTCGGCCAGAACTCGCTCATGCGCGCACCCGTGATCGCAGCGACGGGGGCCGCGATGAAGACCACCACGAAGTACATGATCTGCTGCAGGCTGTTGTAGTTCACCCAGCCGGTCTCAACGGGCCAGTCGAGTGTCATGTACTGCAGGAGCGCGGAGAGCGCGTTCGGGACGGCCTCCCAACTGCTCGGCACGATCCTCATCCAGCGGCCGGAGGCAAACAGCAGCACCACAAAGATGAGCCCGTTGGCCAGCCACAAAATGTCGAGCGACTGGTGCAGCCACAGGTTGATGCTGATCTTCTTGCCACCGCGCTTCGGCGTCCAGTACGCCGGCGGCTTCTGCTGCATGCGCACCTGGTAGCCGGAGCGAATGATGAGCACCATCAGGAAGATGTTCAGGAAGTGCGCCCACTGTGCCCACCACGGGAAGCCGGGCTCCACCGTATCGGGCAGGTCATACGCGCCGGGGTATCTCTCCAGGAACTCGGGCACGCCCGGCAGCGTCGTCACGCCGCGCGCGGCGAGCACAAGAATCGCTGCGGCGGCCACTCCGCCGACGCCGAAGAGCACGACGAGCTTGATCCACTGGCCCAGGGTACGTGAGCCGTAGAGCCTTGCCTCGGCCTTGGGCTTCACGGGCTTTTCGACGGCGGCGGGCCGTGCCGCGGGCGCCGGGGCGGCGGCCGCGGGTGCGGGTGCGGGCGCCGGGACGGCGGCGGCCGCGGGTGCGGGTGCGGGTGCGGGTGCGGGTGCACTCGACGCCGAGGGCTCCGTCTCGACGTCGGCCTTCACCACGCTGGCAGCCGGGGCAGGGACAGCGTCGGCAACGCGTTCGGGATGCGTCTGCACCGCAGGGGCGGCAGCGACCGCCGGAGCAAGCCCAGCCGGCGGCCACGGCTCGCCACCGGGAACACGGGGAAGCCCGCGACGCAGCGAGGCGGTTCCCGTCGTCCGTGTGGCAGGCGCGGCTGCCGGAGCAGCTGCAGGCGCCGCCGCCGGTACCGGAGCCCCTCCCGCCGGCGGCCAAGGTTCGCCGCCCGGCACGCGCGGCAGGCCGCGGCGAAGCTGCCGCACCACCGCGGAGCCTGGAATCACCGCCGGGACCGGCGCTGACAGCGCCACACCCGGCGCCGTTTCCTCGACAGCAGCCGGGGCGGAGGGCGCGGCGGCAGCGGCCGATTCCACCGCGGAAACTGACGCCGACAGATCGGCCGCTTCTGCCGTTTCTGCCGCTTCTGCCGCTTCTGCCGCTTCTGCCGCTTCTGCCGTGGCAATGTGTGCGGGCGCCTGGCCTGCTGGAGGCCAGGGTTCGCCACCTTCGACGCGCGGCAGGCCCCGCCGGATGGACCGAGACAGAGTTGCCATCGCTACTTCTTCCGGGCCTCAAGTGCGCTAATGAGCTGGGGAACAACCTTGAAGACGTCGCCGACCACACCGTAGTCCGCGACCTCGAAGATCGGCGCGTCCCCGTCCTTGTTGATGGCGACGATCATCTTCGCGGTCTGCATGCCGGCCCGGTGCTGGATCGCGCCGGAAATGCCCAGCGCGACATACAGCTGTGGTGACACGGAAACCCCGGTCTGGCCGACCTGATGCGACGTCGGGACGTAGCCGGCATCCACCGCGGCGCGCGACGCACCAACGGCGGCACCGAGGGTATCGGCGAGCTGTCCAACGAGTGCGAACTGTTCTTCCGAGCCGAGGCCGCGGCCACCGGCGACAACCTTCGCGGCACCACGCAGCTCCGGCCGCGAAGTGGCAGCAGGCGCCTCCTCGAAGGAGTCGATCCGCGCGGCCGGTTTCGCGGAGCTTGTCACGGCCAAGGTCTCGGACTCTTGCGGCTGAGCCGCCGCCCGCGCCTCGATGGAGCCCTGGCGGACCGTAATCACCGGTGCCCCAAACGTGGACGTCGACGTCACGTTGTAGGCGCCGCCGTAGACGGAGTGCTGTGCCACGACGCCCTCGTCATCACGGGACACACCGACCGCATCGGCGGAAATCGCCGCACGCGAACGGGCAGCGTAACGTCCGGCGAGGTCGCGCCCGTTCAGGGAATGCGAAATCAGGATGGCGTCCGGCTGCACCTGCTCCACGGCGGCTGCAAGCGCGTCAACGCCCGGCACCCCAAGCGCGGAAGGATCCGGGGTCTCCGCGATGAGTGCGCGGGCGGCACCAAGGGCCGCGGCCTCCGCGGCGGCGGCGCTCCCGGCGCCGGGTGAGGCAAGCACCAATGCAACCGGGGTGCCAACGGCAGCGGCGGCACCGAAGAGCCCGGCCGCAGCCTTCTCGAGTTCACCGGATGCCCGGGCTTCCACGACGACGAGGATTGCGTCACGAGGGAATTCAGTCATGTCGTTGATCCTTAGGCCAGTCGGTTTTCGATCAGGAACTCAGCGAGCTTCTCGCCGGCATCACCCTCGTCGATGATCTTCACGCCCGCCGCGCGCGGGGGCCTCTCCGCAACGGTCAGCATGATCGAACGCGCCGCCTCCGGATTGTCGGCTGTGACCCCGAGGTCCGCGAGGGTCAGGACCTCAAGGGGCTTCTTCTTCGCGGCCATAATGCCTTTGAAGTTCGGGAAGCGCGCCTCGGGAAGTGCCTCGGTAATGGAGATCACCGCGGGCAGGTTGGCTGAGACCTTCTGCACGCCGGAGTCAACGGCCCTGGAGCCAGACACCGCACCGTCGCTGATCTCGACGGAGCTGAGGCCGGTGGCATGCGGCACGTCAAGCAATTCTGCAAGCATCGCGGGAATCATGCCGCCGGATCCGTCGGTGGAGACGTTGCCGGTGATCACCAGGTCAAACCCCATGCGGCGGATCGCTGCGGCGAGGGTTTCAGCGGTAAGTCCAAGATCCGCACCCCGGAGCGCCTCGTCAGAGACGTGGGTGGCGCTTCCCGCGCCCATCGCAAGCCCCTTGCGGATGGTTGCCGTCGCACCTTCGGGGGCGAGGGAGAGAATCGCGACCTCAGTGCCCTCGTTCGCGTCGGCGTGCGTCAGTGCCAGCTCCAGGGCCCGCTCACCGATCTCATCAATGACTGCCTCGCTGACTCCTCGATCGGCGAGGCCGGTTTCAAGGTTCAGTTTTCGGTCCCCGTACGTGTCGGGGACCTCCTTTACTAGGACGATAATCTTCATCGATGGCTCTTCCTGTGGCGGCTTGTCCCTGGAGAGGAGACATTGTCGAACCCATCGAGTCTACGAAACTAGTGCCCTTTCCGGCTGACAGAGCCCGTGTCGTGACGTGAAGTGCCTCGCCATGG
This sequence comes from Arthrobacter sp. 10N44_2, assembly GCF_056394385.1. Classification (NCBI taxonomy): domain Bacteria; kingdom Bacillati; phylum Actinomycetota; class Actinomycetes; order Micrococcales; family Micrococcaceae; genus Arthrobacter; species Arthrobacter sp. 10N44_2. Next base: position 82,578 of record NZ_JBFTHT010000011.1, read on the forward strand.
GACCGGGATCAAGGTAAAGCCGGACGTCCCGTTGACAACTGCAAAACGTTTTGTGTAACGTGTCTCACACCAGATACAAAACGTTTTGCAAAAGGAAGTCAATGACGACAAGAGTGGGAATACGCGACGTGGCCAAGGCCGCCGGGGTCTCCGTCACCACGGTGTCGCATGCCCTGAACGATGCCACGAGCTTCCGGGTGAAGGCAGCGACGCAGCAACTCGTCCGGGACGTGGCCAGGGATCTTGGGTACGCCCCGAACAAGATGGCCAGCGGACTGCGCAACCAGCGCTCCCAGATCCTTGGCCTGGTGAGTGACGAAATCACCACCACCCCCTTTGCAGGCGCCATGATCCGCGGGGCGCAGGACGCAGCCTATGACCGCGGCTATGTGGTGATGGTGGTCAACTCGGGCCTGGACAGCGAGCTGGAAACCCGTGAAATCAACATGCTGCGGCAGCATCAGGTGGACGGGGTGGTCTATGCCAGGATGTACCACCAGAGCGTGCAGGTCCCCGCAGAACTGGAGGGCCTTCCCACCGTGCTGCTGGATTCCGTCACTCGCGACAGTTCCATCTCCTCGGTTACCCCCGACGAGGTGGGCGCCGCCGAGACGGCCGTTGAAGCAATCATCCAAGCGGGCCACACCCGGATCGGGATGCTCAACAACATCGACGACATCCCCGCCACGCACGGCCGCAGGGAAGGCTTCCTCAATGCTCTCCGGCGGCACGGCCTGCAGCACGACCCCCGCCACCTCGTGATCGGCCAGCCCGAAACCGCGGGAGGCCGCGAGGCCGCCCTGGGCCTGCTCGGTCAGCCCGACCGCCCCACAGCCCTGTTCTGCTTCAGTGACAGGGTTGCCATGGGCGCCTACCAGGCGGCCACCGCATTGGGGCTGCGCATTCCGGAAGACGTGTCCATTGTGGGGATCGACAATCTCGAAATCATCGCGGACGCCCTGTGGCCGGGGCTCACCACCGTCGCCCTTCCCCACTACGAAATGGGCAGTTGGGCGGTCCACCGGCTCCTGGACGACATCGAAAATCCCGGCGCACCCGCAGTCCAGACGCAACTGGACTGCCCCCTGATTGAGCGGGGGTCGCTCGGCCCGCCGCCACGTTAGCCGATTGCCGGCACCAAGCCGGCATCACCACACTGTTCCACCGTTCCACTGCTCCGCCGCCCGGGGACCGCAATAAGAAGGGACGCAGCCGTTGCACCGGCCGCGTCCCGAAGGACCCGGGGCAATCTCCCACGCCCAAATTCAGCAGAAAGATTGACCATCATGAACAAGCGATTCACCCGGATCCTCGCCACCAGTGTAGCTGCGGCGGCACTTGTCGGCTCCCTGGGCGCCTGTGGCAAGGGCAGCGCCTCTGCCCCGTCCGCCGGCACCAATGAGATCACCATGTGGACCCACAACGCGGGCAACGCCGAAGAACTCAAAGCGGTTGAAAACATCGTCGATTCCTACAACAAGAGCGCCGGCGCCAAGGCCAAGATCAAGGTCCAGGCGTTCCCGCAGGACTCCTACAACGACTCCGTGGTCTCGGCCGCGGCCGCCGGGAAGCTCCCCTGCATTGTTGACATCGATGGCCCCAATGTTCCCAACTGGGCCTGGGCGAAGTACCTGACACCGCTGAAACTCGACGCGGATGTTTCCAAGAACTTGCCGAGCACGGTGGCCAAATGGGAGGGCGAGACCTACGCCGTTGGCACCTACGACGTCGCACTGGCGATGCTCGCACGTGCCTCCGACCTCAAGGCAGCCGGTGTCCGCGTCGCCACGGTCGAGAAGCCGTGGACCAAGGACGAGTTCCAGGACGCCCTGACCAAGCTCAAGGCCCTGGGCAAGTGGGAATACCCACTGGACATGGGTACCGCCGGAACCGGCGAATGGCTGCCCTACGCCTACTCCCCGTTCCTGCAGTCCTTCGGTGGGGACCTGATTAACCGCGACGGATTCCAGTCGGCAGACGGCGTCCTCAATGGCGACAAGGCCGTCGAATGGGCCCAGTGGTTCCGCGGCCTTGCCGACCAGGGCTTCATGGCTAAGAAGAGCGGCAAGGACTCCACCCAGGACTTCCTCAACAACAAGAGCGGCCTTCTCTACACCGGCTCCTGGGCCGCGGACAAGGCACGCGCAGCGGTAGGTAAGGACCTTGTGGTCATGCCGTCCGTGGACCTGGGGACCGGCCCCAAGATCGGCGGCGCCTCCTGGCAGTGGGGCGTGACCAGCGGCTGCAACAACTCCGCGGCAGCCATGGACTACCTCTCCTACTCACTGAAGCCGGAAAACCTGGCCGCGGTGGCGAAGGCAACGGGCACCATCCCGGCCACCGACGAGGCCGCTGCCCTGATCCCCGCGTTCGCCAAAGGCGGCACAAACCGGATCTTCATGGAACTTTCCCGCAACTACGCGGTGATGCGCCCCGAAACCCCGGCCTATCCCTTCATCGCCACCGAATACGGCAAGGCTGTCCAGGACATCCTGGCCGGCGCCGACCCCAAGACGGCGCTGGACAAGTCGGTCAAGGCCATCGACGCCAACATCAAGTCCAACGGCGGCTACAAGAACTAGCCGGCTGCCAAACGGTACTTTCGACGGCGGTGCGCAACCGCCGTCGAAAGTACCTCAGGCCCTGACTGTCGACGGAGAAAACCATGACAACCACCCAACTCCCCTCCCCCGGCCGCCGTCTGGCGGACCCGGCCCCGGCCGCACCGCCCAGCAAACCGCGTCGCCGGCCGCGCCACCTTCGCGAACAGATCAGCGGGTGGGGCATGATCGCCCCGGCCGCGGTCCTCCTGCTCGCCTTCGTCTTTCTCCCGGCGATCCTGGGCTTCGGCCTGGCATTCACGAACGCCAGGCTTGTTTCCCCGCGGCCCGTCGAGTTTGTCGGCACGGACAACTTCGCGCGGCTCTTCGCGGATCCCGTGTTCTGGCGCTCACTGCTGAACGTCAGCTACTTCGCCGTCGTGGTGGTGCCCGTCCAGTCCGGACTCGCCCTGGCGATGGCCCTCCTGATCAACAAGAAGTTCCGCGGCGTGAACTTCTTCCGCACCATCTACTTCCTTCCCGTGGTGACGTCCATGGTGGTGGTGTCCCTGCTGTGGATGTTCATGTACCGCAAGGACGGCCTGATCAATGAGTTGCTGTCGGCGGCCAGTTTCGGCCTCATCAACGGCCCAGACTGGCTCAACGATCCCGCCACCGCCATGCCGGCCATCATTGCCCTGTCCATCTGGCAGGCCGCAGGCTTCCACATGATCATCTGGCTCGCAGGCCTGCAAAGCATTTCCGGGGAACTCTACGAGGCCGCCCAACTCGACGGGGCCAGCCGCTGGCATCAGTTCCGCTTCGTGACCTGGCCCGGCCTCACCCACACCCGCACCCTGGTCCTGGTGACCATCACCATCCAGGCGCTCGGGCTCTTCGACCAGGTCAGCGTCATGACCCAGGGCGGGCCCCTCGATTCCACCACCACCATCATCTACGAGGCGGTGCGCTCCGGCTTCAAGCAGCAGGAGACCTCCTACGCCTCGGCCATCTCGCTCGTGTTCTTCGTGCTCGTCCTGCTGATCTCCGCAGTGCAGCGCTACCTGACCCGAGAGAAGGACTGACGTGAAACAGACACTCATTTCCAAGGGTCTCGGCAATGCCGCGACCACGGCGGTCCGCCTCCTGTTCGCCGCCGTCGCCGCCTTCCCCATCGTGTTCATGATGGTGTCCTCGCTCAAGCCGGACCAGCAGATCTTCGGCGACATGTCCTCGGTGGCGGCGTTCCTGCCGGTCGGCAACATTTCGCTGGACAACTACGCGGCCGTGTTCGACCGGGTGCCGGCCGCCCGCTTCCTGATGAACTCCATCGGCATTTCCGCGGTCACGGTGGTGCTAGGCATCTTCATCAACAGCCTATGCGCGTTTGCCCTGTCCCGGATGGAGGTCCGCGGCAAGCGCGTGGTGTTCACCGCGATCCTCGCCACCCTCATCGTGCCCTTCCAGACGCTGGCGCTGCCGCTGGTGTGGTGGGTCAACCAGCTGCCGTACTTTGAGCTCAACGGGTTCAGCCTCGAGATCTCGAAGGGCTGGCTGGACACCTACCAGGTCCAGATCATCCCGTTCATCGCGAACGCGTTCTCCATCTACCTGTTCCACCAGTACTTCGAGTCCATCCCGAAGGAACTGGACGAGGCTGCCCGGATCGACGGCGCGGGCTGGTTCACCATCTACCGCAAGGTGGTGATGCCGCTCGCGGGACCGGCGACCGCCACCGTGGCCATCCTGACCTTCCTGCCCGCCTGGAACTCCTACCTGTGGCCGCTCATGGTGGTCCAGTCCGAGGAACTCCGCCCGGTGATGATCGGCATCCAGTACTTCTTCCAGCTCAACGTCTCCTGGGGCGAGGTGATGGCTTACGCGTCCCTCATCACCATTCCCGTGGTGGTCCTTTTCATCGCGTTCCAGCGATCCTTCATCAACAGCATCGCCTCCAGCGGCGTCAAGGGCTGACCAGCCTCCTCACGCGAAAGCCTGCAAAGAACCCTCATGAAAACACTCACAGAACTCGACTGCCAGTACCGGCCAAAGTGGCACTACTCAGCGGAGCGCAACTGGCTCAACGACCCCAACGGGCTGGTCTACGCCAACGGCATCTACCACCTCTTCTACCAGCACAACCCGCACGGCGAGGAGTGGGGCAACATGTCCTGGGGCCACGCCACCTCCACGGACCTGCAGCACTGGGACGAACAACCCGTGGCCATCGCATGCGATGAGCAGGAGGCCATCTTTTCCGGCTCCGCGGTGGTCGATGTCCATAACACCAGCGGCTTCGGCGTCGGAGGCGTGCCCCCGCTGGTGGCCATCTACACCAGCGCGTACTCGCCCGCCTCACCGCTCGCCGGACGGCAGGCACAGTCCCTCGCCTACAGCACGGACGACGGCGCCACCTGGACCAAGTACGCCGGGAACCCGGTGCTGGACCGCGCCTCCGCGGACTTCCGCGACCCCAAGGTCTTTTGGCACGACGGCGCCGCCGGCAGCTACTGGGTGATGGTCGCCGTCGAGGCGGTCCACCACGAGGTGGTCCTTTACAAGTCGGCTGACCTGTTGACCTGGGAGTACCTGAGCACCTTCGGCCCGGCAAACGCCACGGAAGGGGTGTGGGAATGCCCGGACCTGTTCGAACTGCCGGTGGACGGCGACGCCTCCAACACCCGGTGGGTCCTGGTGGTCAACCTGAGCCCCGGCGGCATCGCCGGCGGATCGGGCGGCCAGTACTTCATCGGAACCTTCGACGGCGTGACGTTCCGTTCCGAAACCACCGTCACCGACGGCGTGCAGGCCGACGACAGCCGGATGGCCGACTACGGGTGGCTCGACTGGGGCCGGGACTACTACGCGGCCGTGTCGTTCAGCAACGTCCCGGACGGACGGCGGCTCATGATCGGCTGGATGAACAACTGGCAGTACGCCGCCTCAACGCCCTCGGACGGCTGGCGCAGCGCGATGTCCCTGGTCCGCGAGGTCAGGCTGGTGTGCCGCGGCGGCCGCCCGGTGCTGGTGCAGGAGGCGGTGGACCCGTTCCACACCCACGGTACCGAGGTGTTCGCCCTGGACCGGCAGCCGTTGGCGGACGGGGTGACCTGGCTTCCGGCCGAGGCCTGCGGTGATGTGCTGCGCATCGATGCGGACTTCGAGCCCGGCGCCGCCGGCAGGGTGGGTCTGGTGCTCCGGGCCGGCGGCTCAACGGACGGGGAATCCGGCTCCAGGTCCGGGCCCGGAGCCGGAGTCGGAGCGCGCACTGTCCTGGCCTACGACTGCCGCACGGCGGAGCTCAGCCTGGACCGGACCGAATCCGGCAACGTGGGCTTCCACGAGTCGTTCCCGTCGGTGGAGCGCGTTGCCGTGTCCTTGGAGGACGGCCGGCTAAGGCTCCGGGTCTTCCTGGACCGCTGCTCGGTCGAGGTCTTCGCGCAGGACGGCCTGGCCACCATCACCGATCTGGTCTTTCCCGCGAACTCCGGCACCGCCGTCGGGCTGCTGGCCGAAGGCGAGGGCGGCACCCTGGCAGGCCTCGCCGTCCTCGCCTGAGCGGCTGAAAGGGCCCAAAGCCAGCGACGGCGGGGGGGAGACACGTGTCGAAACGAAGCCGGTCCGCCGGACCGCTGCCGGCCATCTGCCGTTCACCTGCCCGTATCGGGGATTAATTACCGGGAAGTAGCGTTGCGATCTCTTGTTGAGATCCAACCTTTGAGAGGCTCCCGAATGAGCACGACTCACACCCGAGGCATCCTCACGGCCGCCGCAGCAATCGTCCTGGCCGCGTCCGCAATCAGCATCACCGCGGCCGCCCAGGCCGCAGACAACCCCACCGGTGCCGGCAACCACGGTGACAGGAACACGGCCCTGGCCGACGCCTTCAACGGCGTTGACCGGAACACGAACTGGCAGCAGACGTCGAAGCTGAAGCTGAATTTCCCGACGTACCACACGGAGGGAATCGCCTACAGCCAGGACCACATCTTCCTCTCGGCCGTTCAGATCATCGAACCGACCGTGAAGTTCCCGACCCCGCAAAACGGCTTCGACCGCACCCCCGGCAAGGGCGTCGGCCACCTGTTCGTCATGGACAAGTCCGGCGCCCTGCAAAAGGACATCGTCCTGGGGGAGGGCGACATGTACCACCCCGGCGGCATCGACTTCGACGGCACCAGCGTCTGGATCCCCGTGGCCCAGTACCGGCCGGACAGCAGCGCCATCATCTACCGAGTCGACGCGACCACCCTGGACGTGCACAAGCAGTTCGAGGTGAAGGACCACTTCGGCGGCATCGTGATGGACAAGCAGACCGGCCACCTGGTCGGCAACACCTGGGGCTCGCGCCGCTTCGCCGAATGGGATCTGCAGGGCAAGCAGCTCTCGACCTGGCAGAACCCGAACTACTTCATCGACTACCAGGACTGCCAGTACGTGGCCAACTCCCGGATGCTCTGCAGCGGGATCACCAACCTCCCGCAGACCCCGGCGGCCGGCGGCACCGGCGCCACCTACGAACTCGGCGGCATGGCGATGATCGACCTCAAATCCCGCAGCGTAATCCGCGAGGTCCCCTTCCAGCAGTGGTCCACCGCAGGCCATGTGGCCACGCGCAACCCGTTCAAAATGACGGCCGACGGCGGGCACCTCACCATGAAGGTGGCCCCAGACAACGGCGAGGAAGGCAACGGCACCGAAATCCTCACCTACGAGGCCACGGTCACGCCGGCCAAGTAACGCAGGCCGCTCACCCAAGCAGCATACGAATGCCTGCCATCAGCCGCCGGCATCCCTGAACACCAACGATTGGCTACCCCCATGCCTCATCCAGCACAACGATTCACCCGGAAGCGGGTCGCCGCCACGGGCGCGGCAGCCCTGGCCGCCTCGGCACTGACAGCCGGAATGTTCGGTATCGGCGCAGGTCCGGCCTCCGCCGGTGAAAACCACAACGGTACCGCGACGCCAATCAAGCACGTGGTGGTGATCTTCCAGGAGAACGTTTCCTTCGACCACTACTTCGCCACCTACCCCAAGGCTGCCAATCTCCCGGGTGAAACCCAGCAGGGCACCGGCACCGCGACGGCATCCTTCACCGCCGCGAAAAACACCCCCAAGGACATCAACACTCTGGCCACCGCCGGCCTTCTGGCACCGAACAACCCCAACTCTGCGCAGCCTGCCCGGCTCTCGCCGGCGCAGGCCGTCACCTGCGACCAGGACCACGGATACACCGCCGAGCAGAAGGCATACAACGGCGGGGCGATGAACAAGTTCGTCGAGTTCACCAGCCGCGACGCCTGCGGCACCAACCAGTACGGCCGCCCCGGCCTCACCATGGACTACTACGACGGCAACACCGTCACCGGCATCTGGAACTACGCCCAGAACTACTCCATGAGCGACAACCACTTCAGCACTGTCTTCGGACCCTCCACACCCGGGGCGCTGAATCTGGTATCCGGCCAGACCCACGGGGCCACCGAGTACACCGCCGCAGGACAACCTGTGGCCACCCCGGCGGCCGGCAGCAGTGCCGTCAGCCTGCCGGATGCGAACGGCGTCGGCACCGTCATCAACGACCCGGACCCGGTCCACGACGACTGCTCGAACAGCAGCCACGCCAAAACCGGAAACCTGGCCGGCCTGAGCGGCAGGAACATCGGCGACCTGCTCAACGCCAAGGGCACGTCCTGGGGCTGGTTCCAGGGTGGTTTCACGCCGACCACCGCCGCGACCGCGGACTCCCCGGCGTCGTGCCTGTCCAGCCACACGAACGCCGCCGGCGCCAGCGTTGTTGACTACTCCCCTCACCACCAGCCGTTCCAGTACTACGCCTCCACCGCCAACCCGCACCACCTGGCACCGGCGTCCGACGCGGAAATCGGCCACAACGGACAGGCGAACCACCAGTACGACCTCACCGCGTTCAACAAGGTGGTCAACACCGACAACATGCCCGCCGTGTCCTTCCTGAAAGCCGGAATGTTCCAGGACGGCCACGCCGCCTACTCTGACCCGATCGACGAGCAGAACTTCATCACCAGCACCGTGAACCAGATCCAGAAATCCCGGAACTGGGACAACACTGCCGTGGTGCTTGCCTACGATGACTCGGACGGCTGGTACGACCACGTCGCCGCCAAGGCAAAGAACTCCTCCAACACCGCCGACGACGACGCCTGGTGCCAGCACGCCGCAGCCAGCGGCGTCCCGATGGCCGGCGGCTACGCTGACCGCTGCGGCCCCGGCCCGCGCCAGCCGCTGGTAGTCATTTCCCCCTACGCGAAGAAGAACTTTGTGGACCACACCCAGACCGACCAGGCCTCGATCCTGCGCTTCATCGAAGACAACTGGCACACCGGCCGGATCGGCGACGCCTCCGCCGACGCCACCGCCGGGTCGGTGAACGCCATGTTCAACTTCGGCAGACAGCGCAACGACCAGGTCCTGCTCAACGAACAGACCGGCGCCGTCGCCTCCACCGAACACGGCAACAACAACTCCCACAACAACTCCGGAAAGTAAACACCTGCAACAGCCCGGTCATGGACCGCCGGCAAAACACCCCCTTGGAACGCCACCCGGCCAACAGCCGGGTGGCGTTCCTGTCCGCGCCGCCTCAACGACTCGTCCTCCCCCCGAAGCATCAACAGTTTGTTGACAACAGGATGTTGATGCCAGAAGCTGGTGGTGTCGAGGGGTGCCGAGCCGACGGGAAAATGGAGTCTGGAATGAACGAGACCGACGGGACCCGTCAAGGCGGCGACGCTGCGGAGGCTCAGCGCCAAAGCCAGGCCACACGGATGTTGCTGGACCGGGGCGCCGCCGAACTCCCGCCCCGGCCCTGGCTCGGTGAGCGGCAGCCCCCTTCGGCGAGTGACCTGATCCAGCACGTCCTGTGGCGGTCCAACGGGACCGACCGCGGAGAGCCGGTGGATGGTCTGGACGTGCGGGCCGCCCTCACCCTTGTGTCAGCCGCGCGGGCAGAGACGGATGGCCTGGAAACGGCACTCCTGTTCCTGGCGCGGGCCGAGGGGCTGACCTGGCCCCAGATTGCCCAGAGCCTTGGGCTCCGCTCGGCGCAGGCCGCGCAGCAGAGACTGGATCGGCTGTCCGGCAGGCCCGAGACGGGTGTGGTGGGCTGACGTGGAATTCACTCCTCAGGCCAGTGCCGGAAGGGAAGGCCGCGATCCCGCCGGCGCGGTTCTCACCGGCATCGGCGCCAGCCCGGGCACCGCCTGCGGGACGGCCCGGACAGTTCACAGCGTCGACGAATTCTCCGCGGTGGCCCCCGGCGACGTTTTGGTCTGCCGCACCACTGACCCCGCCTGGACGCCACTGTTCGGGATCGCCGCTGCCGTCATCACAGAAACGGGCGGGATGCTCTCGCACGCCGCCATCGTGGCCCGCGAACAGGGCATCCCCGCCGTTCTGGGGGTAACCGGCGCGCTGACCCGCATCACGGACGGAACGACGCTCGTGGTCGACGGAACCCACGGAACCGTCCACGCGAAACCAGCAGGTCCCGGAGCGGGTCCATGAGCCCGCAGCAGCCATCCATGCTGCTCACCCTCCACGCCCTGAGGCTGCTCGGCTTCGCTGACACTGAGTCAGTTGCCGCCCGGTTTGGCCAGGATCCGCACGACGTCGAACGGCTCCTCATTTACGCCGGCGCGAACGGGTGGGCGTCGCGCTCCTCATTCGGCGGAAACCGGGGCTGGTCCCTGACCGTGGCCGGCAGGACTGAAAACGAACGGCTCCTGGCCGAGGAGCTGGACAGCGTGGGCGGCCAGGCAGCAGTCACCGCCGTGCACGCGAAGTTTGCACCGCTGAACGCAGGAGTCGTGGCCGCCTGCAGCAAACTCCAACTCCGCTGGCTCGCCGAGGGAAGTCAGTCCAACGATGGGATCGACGAGCCAACACAGCAAACCTTCACCCAGGCATTGGCGTCCTTGAGCGATCTGGAAGTCCGCCTGACCGCTGTGTTGCCGCGGTTCAGCGGATACGCGGAACGCCTCGAGCTGGCAGTGGAAAACGCAGCCACGGAGCCAGCGTGGCTCACCGCCACAGACCGCGACTCCTTCCACCGCATCTGGTTCGAATTGCACGAAGATCTCATGGCCACCCTCGGCATCCGGCGATGAACGCCCCAGCACGACCCCAAAAGTGACAGCGGAACCGCGGTCAACCGGTGCTGGATGACCCGCGCGCGGCGGCTTGGACCTGTGTGACGGGTTTGGTGGCGGGCATGCCGAGCACGGCGATGACGGTGAGGACGGCGGCGATCATGACGGCCAGGAACACGGCGGACGAGGCCGCCACGATGGTGTGGGGATCCGTGTCGCCGTGCGGGGTGCCGGCGTAGACAGCGTTCGCTATCGCACCGAAAACGGCGACGCCGATGGAGCTGCCGATGGATCGGGCGAAAAGGTTGGTGCCCGTGACCACGCCGCGCTCGTTCCATTCGACGCTCGTCTGGGCGGCGATCAGGGTTGGGGTCGCGACCAGGCCGAGTCCGAGCCCGACGATGAAGCAGCTGACGGCGACCAGCGCAACGTTGGGGACGGAGGCCGTGACGGCCAGGACTGCTGTGCCGATGACGGTGACCGTGATGCCGATCAGGGCAGTGTTCCGGAACCCGATGCGCAGATACAGGCGGCCCGATTGGGAGGCACTGATCGGCCAGCCGATGGTCAGCGCTGCCAGGGCGAGTCCGGCCACGATCGGGGAGGTCGAGAGGGCTCCCACGAGGAACGTGGGAACGTACGAAGTGATGCCCAGCATGACCGCTCCGACCCCGAAGGCGACCATCGCCGTCGTCGCCAGCAGCCGCCGGGAAACCACCCACGGCGGCAGCACCGGCTCCGCCGCCCTCCGTTCGACGAGAATAAACGCGACGAACAGGAGGGCACCGCCGGCGAACACTGCGTCGCTGATGGCGGAGTCCCAGGCCCAGGCCTGGCCGCCCTCGAGGGCCCCGAGAATGAGCAGGGTGAGCGACACGGTGAGCAGCCCCGCGCCGAGATAGTCGACCCGGTGCTTTACGGGCTCGATGTTCTCGTGGAAGGACCGGACCAGCATCCATCCGGCCACCAGGCACAGCGGGATGTTCACAAGGAAAATGCCGCGCCAGATGCCGAGTGAGGCAAACACTCCCCCGAGCGTCGGACCCACCACTGAGGAGACCGCCCACACGCTCGCCAGGTAGCCCTGCACTTTTGCCCGCTCGGCGAGGGTGTAGATATCGCCGGCGATGGTGATGGCCATCGGCTGGACCGCGCCGGCGCCCAGGCCCTGCACTACGCGGAACGCGATGAGGACCGGCATGCTCCAGGCGACTCCGCACAGGATCGAGCCGAGCAGGAACAGGCCGATTCCGATCAGCATGATCGGCTTGCGGCCGATGGTGTCCGAGAGCTTCGCGTAGACCGGGACGGACACGGCCTGCGCCAGCAGATAGGCGGAGAACAGCCACGGGAACGACGTGAACCCGCCTATGTCGTGCACGATCGCGGGCACGGCTGTCGCCACCACGGTCGCGTCGATCGCCACCAGGCCGGTGGAGAGCATCAGGGCGATGAGGACGGGTCCGCGTTTGGAGCGGAAACCGACTCCCTCGGCAGGCATGGTGGTCACGTGCATCACTCCCATCGGCGCCCGAAGCGCGGTGCGTGAACCGGTTACGGCCCCGACAACATAACTTCCCCGTTCGACAAATTAGTCCCGGTCCAGGATCTTGCAGCCCGGGCAGACGGGAGATTGACCGGCCTGTCCCTTCAAAAGGCGTTCCACCGCGGCTTCCTGATCTGTGAACTATTCCGAAGAACTCCGATGACACAAATGATCAGAAGGCTTAGCATTATGGCGGGGGACGGGCTGATCAAACCCACAGGCGTATCCGCGTGACGGTCTCATATTCGACCAGAGGATCCGCCATGAACCAAAAGCGAGTTGCCGCCACCGTCTTCTGTTCCCGCCTCACGTCTCGCGACACGGGCATGGCCGTCGTCACGTATCTGTCCATGGCGAAGCTTCGGATGATGCACAGGCGCATTTCCGGCTTCCTGGTCTTTCTCGTCGGCGTCGCCGCTGCACTGACGCTGACATCGGCGGCCAGTCCTATGCCTACTCCATCTGCCACATTGAAGAGCGATGCCGAGGGGTCCAAGGCTGCTCTCGTGCGAATCGACCTCCTTGCCATCGCGGAGATCGCCCATATTGACCACAGCACAGGCGAGGTAGTGATCTCCCGTGGCCGGTCCACAGTGCCGCTCGGTTCCGCTACCGGCGTGGTCGTTTCAGCAGACGGGATTGTGGCGACCACTTGGGAGAATCTTGCCGTCGACGAGGGCGCTGTGGCCGCATACAGCGCGAACGAGCTCTTCGCCAAAGTGATCGGAGTGCCGATCGTTGGAAACGGCGGGAATCCGCTGCGGCGAGGCTCGACGCCTGATCGATACTGGGCGGCGCACCTGCAGCACTGCTACGACCAGGTGGAGCACTGTATCGTCTTTCGCGTCCCCCAGTACCGAGTGCACACTTACACGGCGGAGCCTGCGACCGTCATGGCCGAGCTGCTCAACCACCCGACCGGGCCCAAAGACATCGCGTTGCTCAGGATCAGTGGCGGCGGTGGCGCGCCGACAGCCACGCTGGCCGCGCCGGCCGCAGCACCAGGTGCGAATCCCGTACTGGTCGGCTTCACCGAGGATCCGAGCCCTAAGGCGGGACCGGCGCAGTTTCCGGTGGCGGTGGACACCGCCGCGGGCCGAATCCGCTCTAGTCAGGACCTTGCCGGGCCACTCGAAGCCGGCGTGTCCGGCGGCCCCGTGCTGGACGGGGCAACCGGCCAGGTCCTCGGCCTGATGGGGCCCCGCCAGCCGGACGGCCAGGGCACTCTGGTGCCGGCCGCGTCCATTCAAGCAGCTATGGCCGCGGCAGGCGTTGAGGCCTCCCCGTCGAAGTTCGATGCTGTATTCCGGCGGGGCATCGATCACCTCTCATCGGGCATGGGCGGATCGGCCGAGAGCGCACTCGAAGAGTCCTTGACCTACTTCGATTCCGCCTTGGCGACAAGTTATCTTGAGCAGGCCCGAAAGATGAGTAGCGAGCACCCGATGGGAGACCAGGCGACCGCCGCCGCAGACGCTGGCAAGGACGGCCCCCTGCAGGCTGCCCTCCTGCCCGGATTCGCCGGATTCCTGCTCCTGGCCGGAATCCTGGCCGTCCTGGTCCTGCGTCGCGGCAGGGCGTCAGCCGCTCGGGGCGTCGGCGGGGCCCCGCCTCGCCCCGCTGGCCGTTCAAGCTCAAAGGGTGCCGAAGGGAGACCTGTTGCCCCTCTGAAACCCCAAACCGGCGAGAGCCAGACCGCAATGACCCGGGCTGCGCGGGCTGATGAAGATCAGGTCCTGCGACAGCAGGCCGGACACGGCGGGACGGGCCCCGTGCGGACCGAAGCAGCCGGGCACAAGAGTTCTCCTCCCTCGCAATCTCCGGTATCTGGCGGGCGAGGTCAGCCGGCTTCGGGGGCGCCCGGGGACGTAAATACGGGCCTGAACGGTGGCGAAACCCGCACGGCCGGACCGCTGGCACCCCGCTCCGCGGAGAGACAGGGCCGGACGTTTTGTTCCCAGTGCGGCAGATCAGTGCGCCCGGGAGCGCGGTTCTGCTCCGGCTGCGGTTATCCGGTCGGGTAAACCGTGGACCCCGTTCAGGATTACCTCTATCCCGGGGCAGAATTCGCGGGTTATCAGATCCAGTCCCTGGTCGCCCGCGGCGGCATGGGAGTCGTGTACCGGGCGCTGGACGTGCAGCTCGGCCGACCCGTCGCCCTCAAGCTCCTGGCCCCGGAACTTGCAGCCAACGAGAAGTTCCGCCAGCGGTTTGTCCGTGAGTCCCGGCTCGCCGCCTCGGTGGACCACCCCAACATCTTGCCGATCTACGCTGCCGGGGAATGGTCGGGACTGCTCTACATCGCCATGCGCTTTGTGCACGGCACTGATCTCAAGGCAGAACTTGACGCTCGCGGCCCTCTCCCGCTGACCGAGGCCCTGGGCATTCTTTCCCACACGGCCGCGGCCCTGGACGCCGCGCACGGCGCGGGCCTTGTCCACCGGGACGTCAAGCCCGGCAACATACTGCTCTCTGACGACCCGGCAAACGGCCACCGGCTCGTCTACCTCACGGACTTCGGTCTCACAAAGCGCACCACCTCCGCCACGGGCGTTACGACGGCCGGTCACTTCCTCGGCACCTTGGACTACGTCGCACCCGAGCAGATCCGCGGCGGGGACATCGATAGTCGGGCCGATGTGTACGCGCTGGCGTGCGTGGCCTACACGCTGCTCGCAGGCCACCCGCCGTTCGACCATGACGACGACTCGGCCCAGCTGTGGGCGCACATGACCGAGGAGCCGCCGCGCCTCACCTTGGAACGGCCGGAGGTCCCTCCTGCAATGGAGGCTGCCATCGTCAAGGGCATGGCGAAACAACCCGAGGACCGGCCCCCAACATGCGGCGCGCTCGTTACCATGATGTCCGGCGGCCCGCCTGGCAAGGTTGTTCCAGCGCAGCCCCGAGGCGCGGGGAAACACGCGGTCCCGCCCCGCGCCACTAGACCCGGCAAGGGCAACGGCGGCGCCGCCCCGGTGGAAGCAGGGACCCTCGTCCGCGCGGGCGCGAACGCCCACTTGGGCGGACGATCCACCGGGTCCCGGGGTAGGCGCGCTGATCGGCGGCCGGGCCGGACCGCGCGGCTGGCTGTGCTAGGCGGGGCGCTCCTCCTCCTAATCCTCGCCATCCTCGCCGGCGCGCTGCTCCCGCCGATGCTGTCTGGAGAAAAGTACGTAACCTTTCGCGCGGATGGCGTCCCGTACACCCTCGATGTCCCGCAGAGCTGGACCGCCCGAACTCACGAAGCGGGCGACAGCACCGTCAGTGTGCTCTCGGACGCGGACCTGACCGCGCTTTTCGCCGACGAGCCGGACGCTCCGGCTGCGGCGGCCCGAACGGCCAGTGACCCGGAGAAAGTCGCCGGACTCGCCATCTACCACCGGCCCGCCGGGCTGACCAATCAATCCCCGACCGCCCGCGTCCGCACGGCGGAAGCGCTCCTGCCCGGCCGGGACGCACATCTGGTGGACCGCGGGCCAGCTACCGTCGGGGAGGTTAAGGGGCAGGCCATGGAGGGGACGATTCCCCTCTCATCCGCCGTCACGCTGCAGGTCCGGGTCTTCGTCGTTGAGACCGATCCGGTCCAACTCCTGGTCTTTTTCGCCCCCTCGTCGCTGTTCGAGCAGCGCACGGAAACTTTCGATCACGTCGTCGGTTCTCTACGCGTGACGAAGTAAGGAAGGTCGCCATGCCGGACCAAGTGCCACCCCCGGACGGAACTGCGCTTTTCGTGCGCGCAAACGGCCGTGAGTGGAGCTTTCCGCCGCAGCAGACAGTTCAGGTTGGTCGGGATCCTGGCGCCGATGTCCCTATCGATGACGATCGTGTCAGCCGCGAACACGTCCGGCTCTGGCACAGCGAAGGCAGATGGTGGGCGGCAGATCAGGCAAGCCGCAACGGCACCTGGGACATGGAGTCGGACCGTGTGCTGGACGGCCCGGTGCCGCTACTCACCGGCGGACTTCGGCTCCGTCTTGGCGCTATGGACGGACCCGAGGTGCTCCTCAGGCCCCACCCGCCCGGACAGCCGGTGAGGCCACGCGTGCTCACTCTCGGGCGGTCGCACTCGTGCGACGTTGTGGTGGATGACCCCCTCGCGTCCCGGAGTCACGCCGTGGTCGAGGTCGGCGAAGCCGCCGTCCTGCGCGACGCCGGCAGCTTCAATGGAACATTCCTCAACGGAGAACGCGTCCACGGTGACGCCCTGCTCTCAATCGGTGACCTCATCGGTATCGGATCGAGCACTTTACTCTGGGACGGCGCCACCGCGGCCATGCCGCCACCGCAACGTCCCGCGTTCATCGCCCGGCACCTGGAGGTCACCACCAAGACTGGCGCCCACCTGATGGACGATGTGTCCATCACCGTCCCGGCCGGGACGCTCGTGGCGGTCATAGGGCCTTCCGGCGCTGGCAAATCCACCCTCCTGGGCGCCCTTACCGGGCTGCGCCCGGCCACTCGCGGGCACGTCAGCTGGAACGGGCGGGACCTCTACGCCGAGTACGCCCAGCTCCGGTTCCTGGTGGGCTTGGTTCCCCAGGAGGACATCCTCCACCGACAACTCACTGTCCGCCGCGCGCTCCATTTCGCAGCTCAATTGCGACTGCCCCCAGACACTAGCTCCGCAGAGCGCGACGAACGGGTCAATCAAGTCGTCGCCGAGGTCGATCTGACCAACCAAATCGACCAGCGCATCGATTCCCTCTCCGGGGGGCAACGAAAGCGGACCTCGATCGCCCTCGAGCTGATCACAGCGCCCCAGCTGCTCTTTTTGGACGAGCCTACCTCCGGGCTCGACCCCGGCCTGGACAAGCAGGTCATGGGCAGCTTGCGCTCTCTCGCCGACGCCGGCCGCGTCGTGCTGGTAGTCACCCACAGCGTCCTCGCCCTGGACGAATGCGACCGTGTGCTGGTCCTCGCCCGGGGCGGACGCGTGGCGTTCTTTGGACCACCGGCCGAAGTACTCCCATTCTTCGGTGTGGACAACTACCCTGCGGCGTTTGCGGCACTCGAGGACCCGACGTGGGTAGGTAAATACGCCCAATCGCCTGCCCGTGACGCGTACGTCGGAAGGACCGCATCAGCCAATGTGCCCGTTCCTGTAGGCGACGCGCCCCCTCCGCCCCGCGCGGCCCCGCTGCGCCAGTTGTGGACGCTGATGCGGCGCAACGCCGCCGTCGTCGCCGCAGACCGCCTCTTCGTGGTCCTCCTTATCGGCATGCCGATGCTGCTGGCCCTGATGGCGCACGCCTTCCCCGGCGAGGCCGGCCTGTCCATGCGCGAGGCCGGGGGTGATCTGTATCAGGTCCAACAGCGGCTCATTGTCCTCGTGGTCGGAGCAGCGCTGATGGGAACAGCCCTCACGGTGCGCGAACTGGTCGCGGAACGGCCCATCTACCGGCGGGAACAGGCCGTTGGCCTCTCCCCTACGGCTTACCTGCTCGGCAAGTTTGTGGTGCTTGGCGCCTTGGTCGCAATCCAGTGCATCCTGTTCACCGTGATGGCTCTCCTCGGTCTGCCGGGACCGGACGATGCCTTGGTACTCGGCAACGGGCACCTGGAGATTGCCGGGGCTGTGGCAGCGGTTGGCGTCGCCATGACCGCCGCCGCGCTGGTGATCTCGGCTGCCGCGACATCGACTGAACAAACCATGCCTGCGCTCGTCGCCTTGGTGATGGCGCAATTGGTCCTTTGCGGTGGGCTGTTCGCCATCCAGGGCCGCGCCGGACTCGAGGAGGTGTCGTGGCTGCTCCCTGCACGTTTTGGCTACGCGGCTGCGGCGGCCACTGTCGGGCTCCAGAAACCGCCAGCACCCGAAGTGGACACGCTCTACGACCCGACAGCCGGACAATGGCTCACAGACACCGGGTTCCTCGGAATTCAGGCCGTCGCGTTCCTCGCACTGGCCTATTGGGCGTTGCACCATTCTGTCAACCGAAACCCTTGGCGGTGAGATCGAACTGCGGTCAAACCCCGACGGCGTGGCCAATTACCCCGCCAGTGGTGGAGAGTCGCCGCGGATCTATTGGGCCCAGTCGGCGTCGTCGTAGGGGCGTCCGCGGAAGTGGGCGCGGAGGTATTCGCCCACCACGGCCGCGCCCAGGTCTCCGGCCTCGGGCGCCACCACGCGGCCGTCGATGCGGCGGGCCATCCGCTGGACGAAACGTTCCAGGGAAGGGTCGTCGCCGAGCCGGAAGAACGTGGCCTGCGTGCCGGCGCGGGCCAGGCGGTCCAGTTCGGCGACCGTGACGCGGATGGTCTCCGGATCCGGCGGCCAGCAGAACCAGGACTCGCCGTCGGCCAGCAGGTGCGCGGTGGGTTCGCCGTCGGTCACCACGAGGAGGACGGGCTGCATCGACGGGTGCTGACGGAAGAACCGGCCGGCCAGCAGCAGGCCGTGGTGCAGGTTGGTTCCCTGCTCCCGCAGGGCCGGCAGGGCCGTGAGCTCGCCAATGTCCATGGTCTGCGCGTAGCGGCCGAACGTGATCAGCTGCAGCCGGTCGCCGCGGAACCGGGTTGAGACGAGGTGGTGCAGGGCGAGGGCGGTGCGTTTCATGGGCACCCAGCGTCCCTCGGCGGCCATCGAGAAGGACACGTCCGCAAGCAGGACGACGGCGGCCTGCGTGCGCGCCTCCGTCTCCGTGACTTCGATGTCGCCCACGGCGAGGCGCAGTCCGCGGCCCGGGTCACTGCCGTCGGCGATCGTGCGGCGGATCGCGTTGGTGATGGTGCGGGTGACGTCCCACGGTTCGGCGTCGCCGAACTCCCATTGGCGGCTGGAGCCGGTCTGCTCCCCGGCCGCCCCGGCAACCCGCGTGTCCCGGCGGCCCTGCCGGCCGGAGAGCTGCTTGGCGGTGTCCCGCAACAGCGACCTGCCGAGCCGCCGCATGGCCTGCGGGGACAGCCGGAGATCGCCGTCGGCGCCGCGCTGGAGGAAACCGCCGTCCTGTATGGCCCGTTCGATCTCCGCGAGGGTGCGGGCCGTCACGGCGGCATTCTGTCCGAGCTGGCGGGCGAGGGCGTCCAGGTCCAGGTCATCGAGGCGTGACCCGCTGTAGGCCTGGGAGAGCTGTTCGGCCAGCTCGTCCAGTTCGGCGATGTCCTGGAGCACGCCGGTGCCGTCGCCGAGTCCGAGTCCTTCCTCGCCCTCGAAGCGTTCGGAGCCGGACCAGTCCTCGCCGGGGCGCAAAGCCTGCAGGTTGGAATCGAGTTGGCCCAGCTGTGCCATAAGCTCGGGCGAGCCGAACGCCTGGGCGGAGAGCCGCATCAGCTCCTCGCGCTGCTCGGCGGACATGGATTGCAGGAGCCGCTGGGCGGCGGCCGCGCGCTGGGCGAGCGCGTCCACCAGCTCCTCGACCGATTGCGGGTTCTCCGGGAAGAACTGGCCGTGCTTGGCCATGAATTCCTGGAAGTCCGCGTCGGTGTCCTCACCGCGGCGGTGTTTGCCGAGGAGCCCGTTGAGGTCCTGCAGCATCTCGGCCACGGCCGCGCGGTCCTCCTCGGTGGCGCCCTCGAGGGCCTCCTTCATGCCGGCGAACCGCTGGTCCAGGAGTTCGCGGCCGAGCAGGTCCTTGATCCGCTCGTAGGCCTCCCGCGCGGTGCTCGACTGCCAGTCATAGGAGGCGAGTTCGTTGACCGCCGCCGCTGTGGAGCGCGGCAGGTTCTGCAGCTGCATCTCCCGGAAGGCGCGGTCGGTGTTGTCCATCATCGCGTCGCGGGCGAGCTGCTTGCGCTCCTCCAGCACCGCAGTCTCAAGCAGCTTTTGGACTTCGCTGAGGGTGCCGTCCAGGTTGTGCCGGCCCAGCAGTTCACTGCGCCGCTGCTGGACGCGGCCGGCGAGGTCGTCGAGGCCTTCCCGGTTCCGGCCGCCGCGGCGCAGGAACTCCCGGAGGGCGTGCCGGGGCGAGTAGCCGGCCATGACGTCCTCGGCGACGGCGTCCAGCGCCTCCGCCAGGTCCACCGGCGGGGCGAGCGGATCCGGTCCTCCCGTGTACCGGCCGTACCTGGACCGGTTGTGAGCGGTCATGAGGCCTCCTTAGCCGTAAAGCTGCCTACCCGTAGATTGTCTCTTCGTCGTCGGACTCCTTGGAGATCCGCCGGGCGAGGTAGAGCCCTTCCAGCGCAAGCTCGACGGCGGCGGCGCGCTGCCCGTCGTTTTCCGCGCCCAGGCGCTCACTGATGTCGTCGTAGAGGCTGGATCCGTTGAGGGACGGCAGGTTGTGGAGGAACTCCCGCGCGGTGACCAGTTCCCCGGTGGTGACCGTGGCGTGGCCGTCGAGCGCGGCCACGAGCGGACCCATGTCCAGGCCGTGGAAGTGGGCCCGGACGGCTTCCGCGGTGGCCATGCGCAGGAGGTGGTCCAGGACGTCCTGTTCCCGGCCTTCCTCGCCGGATTCGAACTCGATCTTTCCGGCGAGGACGTCCACGGCGGCGTCCAGGTCGATGATCCGGGCGACGGCCTCGTCCTCGCCGCGCACGCTGGCCCGGCGCAGGGCCGCCGCGGCCACGGTTTCGGCGCCGGCGATGGCGAACCGCGCGGAAACCCCGGAGGTCTGGTTGACCGCCGGGGACTGCCGCAGCGCCCGGGTGTAGCGGGCCAGGATCTCGAGGATGACGGGCGGGACGCCGGCCACCAGCTGCCCCTCCTGCCGGATGACGGCGACCTCGTCGTCGAGCTCGATCGGGTAGTGGGTGCGGATCTCGGCGCCGAAGCGGTCCCGCAGGGGCGTGATGATCCGGCCGCGGTTGGTGTAGTCCTCCGGGTTGGCGGACGCGACTACCAGGACGTCCAGCGGCAGCCGCAGCACGTAGCCGCGGATCTGGATGTCGCGTTCCTCCATCACGTTGAGCATCGAGACCTGGATCCGCTCGGCCAGGTCGGGCAGCTCGTTGATGGCGATGATTCCGCGGTTGGAGCGCGGGACCAGGCCGTAGTGGATGGTTTCCGGGTCCCCGAGACGGCGTCCCTCGGCCACCCGCATCGGGTCGACGTCGCCGATCAGGTCCGCGACGGAGGTGTCCGGCGTCGCGAGTTTTTCGACGTACCGTTCCGAGCGGTGCCGCCACGCCACCCGAAGCCGGTCCCCCTCGGTGAGGGCCAGGGCGCGGGAGTGCTCCGTGATGGGTTCGTACGGGTGTTCGTTCAGTTCCGAGTCCTCGATCACCGGCGACCACTCGTCCAGCAGCCCGGCCAGGGTGCGCAGGAGCCGCGTCTTGCCCTGGCCCCGTTCGCCCAGCAGGACGACGTCATGCCCGGCGAGCAGGGCCCGCTCGAGCTGGGGCAGGACGGTCCGGCTGAACCCGAACATCCCGGGCCAGGGATCCCGGCCGGCGGCGAGCGCGGCGAGCAGGTTGTCGCGGATTTCGCGGCGCAGGTCCTTGTGGACGTGGCCGGAGGCACGCAGTTCACCAACAGTGAAGATATCGGGGCGATCACTCACTCCTCCACCGTAGCCCTCTACCGTGCGGGGAATCGAGGGATTCTTGCAGATTCCTGCGCATTGGGGCGGGGTGCAAGAGAGCCGCCCGGGGTCCCCGGTCCGAGGCTGCGAGGGACGGGGCAGGCGGTGAGCGTTAGGCTGATTCTTGATGACTGCATCAACCGCGCCAAAACCATCTGCCGGGCCCTCACCCGAGCAGCAGGGCACGCTCCTGCTTCTCGTGCGCCACGGGGAGACGCCGACGACGGGCAGGTTGCTGCCGGGGCGGGCACCGGGACTGCATCTGTCCGACCGGGGCCGGGACCAGGCTGACCGGGTCGCGGAACGGCTCGCGGGACTTCGGGTCGACGGCATCTACTCCTCGCCGCTGGAGCGCACCCGCGAGACGGCGGAGCCGGCGGCGTCCCGCACCGGATTGGGCGTAAAGCAAGATGCCGGCCTGCTCGAATGCGACTTCGGCGAGTGGACGGGCGCCTCGCTGGCCGAGCTGGCGCGCTTGCGGGCGTGGCAGACGGTCCAGCACAGCCCATCGACCTTCCGTTTCCCGAAGGGCGAGAGCTTCACGGAAATGCAGGCGCGGATTGTCGGAGCGCTTGAGGTGCTGCGCACGGCCCACCCCGGCGGCGTCGTCGTGTGCTTCTCCCACGCCGACCCCATCAAGGCCGCCGTCGCCCACGCCCTGGGCACGCCCCTGGACCTCTTCCAGCGGATCGTCATCAGCCCGGGCTCGGTGTCCGCCATCTCCTATGTGGACGGCCAGGCACCCGCCGTGCTCATGGTGAATTCGACGTCGGAACCCCTCAGCGGGCTGAGGACGCCGTGAATTCGGGACAGACTGCGGGACCGCCAGTGATACGGGACAGCCGGTGTCCGGCCGGGAGCTGACCCTGCTCGCCGGGGGCCGCGTCGAGCTGCTCGGACGTATCCCGCGCAGCAGCAACGAGACGTTCCTCGCCCAGGTCTCCTGCGGGGACGACGCCGCCTATGCGGTCTACAAGCCCGAGGCCGGGGAAAGGCCGCTGTCCGATTTCGAGCCCGGCCTCTACCGGCGGGAACGCGCCGCCTACCTGCTCAGCGAGTCCCTGGGCTGGGGTTTCGTCCCGCCGACCGTGATCCGCGAGGAAGCTCCGCTGGGGGTCGGATCGCTGCAGTGGTTCATCGAGTGCGACTTCCGCGAGCACTACTTCACGCTGTTCGAGGACGCCCCAGAGACCCACCGCGACCTGGCGCGGATTGCCCTGTTCGACTACGTCGCCAACAACACCGACCGCAAGAGCGGGCACGTGCTGCGCGGCGACGACGGACGGGTCTGGGGCATCGACCACGGGCTGTGCTTCTCCGCCGCTTTCAAACTCCGCACCGTGATCTGGGACTTCGCCGGCGACCCCATCCCCGACGCCCTGCTCGAGGACATCGCCCCGCTCGCCGAGGCCGCTCCTCCCGAGGTGGCCGGGCTCCTCGACGACGACGAGGTCACCGCCCTGCAGCGCCGCGTCCAGCGCCTGTTGCACGCCCGGGTCCTGCCGGTTGACCGCACCGGCATGCGCTACCCCTGGCCGCTCGTTTAAGCACCCGCCCGTCCGGGTGGCTCGGATATGCCGCCGGGGACCGCGGCCTGTCCAACGATCCCGCCATCTGGCGCAACGTCCGGACGGACGGCCAGCTAGAATCGGGCCCGTAAAATGGGGCCATGGTGAAATCCGCTCCGCGGTTCGCGGGATGAAGAGCGCTGGTGGCCGACTGCTGGCCGGACTTGAGCTCGACCGCGCAGCGGCTGAGCCTTTGCACCAGCAGCTGTATGCGCAGTTGCGCACCCAGATCCTGACGGGTTCAATGCCGAGCGGAACCCGCTTGCCCTCGACCCGCACACTCGTCACCGAGCTGGGAGTATCGCGGATCACTGTCGTGTCTGCGTTCGAGCAACTCACTGCTGAGGGCTTCCTGCGCTCACGTGCGGGTGACGGCACATACGTCGACACCCTGTGGAGCGATGCCGCCCCGCAGCGGCCGATGTCCCGGCCGCCGCTGTCCGAACGCGGAGCCGCCACCTCTTCGCGGGGCACCGACCTGTTCAGCGAGGCTCCGCACACGTGGGCGCCCGCCGAGACCGAATCGTTCGTTGCCAGCCAGGTTGCGTCCTCGGCTTTCCCCGCGGCGACCTGGAAGCGCCTGTTGGGGCGCCATGCCGGGCGCACCGATCCGCTTGCGATCGGGTACAGCGATCCCCACGGCTACCGCCCACTGCGGGAAGCGATCGCGGAATACGTCAACGACGTGAGAGCCCTGGGGTGCACGGCGGACCAGGTGGTCGTCACCTCCGGTGCGCAGCAGGCCTTCAACGTGCTGGCGGTTCTTCTGCTCGACGCCGGCGACCCCGTCGTCATCGAGGACCCGGGGCACATCTCCGGACGGCTCGCCTTCCAGTCCCAGGGCTGTCCTGTCCGAGGCGTCCCAGTCGACGACGAGGGAGCAGTCCTCCCGGACGACGACGCGGCTCCGGCACGCCTGGCCTGTCTGACCCCCGCGCGGCAGCATCCGCTCGGCATTGCGATGAGCCCGGGGCGAAGGGCGGAGTGGATCGCGTGGGCGCAACGGAACGGGAGCTGGATCGTCGAGGACGACTGCGACAGCGAGCTGCGCTACCGCGGGAAATTCCTCCCCACCCTGTTCGGGCTCGATTTGAGCAGGCAGGTGATCACTGTGGGCTCCTTCAGCAAGGTGCTCGCGCCGTCGATCCGCCTCGGATACTGCGTGCTGCCGGAGGACCTGGTGAAGCCGTTCGCATCCGCATCATCGGTCATTGGGCGCCCGCCCGCGATGGTGCTCCAGATGGCCCTCACGGACTTCCTGTCGGAAGGGCATCTGCACGCCCACCTTCGCCGCACCCGGCGTCTCTACGCGGCACGTCAGGACGCCCTGCTCGAAGCAATCGATCACCAGTTGAGCCACAGGATTGAAGCCGCCCCGGTCGACGCTGGCCTGCACGTCATGGGTTGGCTCCGTGAACCGGTCGACGATATCGAGGTAGCCAGGGGACTGGCCGCGGGCCGGGTGTACACCTACCCCCTCGGCGAGTACCGGCTCACCCGGCAGCTCCCCCCGGCGCTGCTGATCGGGTTCGCCGGCACCGCGGAGGAGCACATGCCGCAGGCTGTCGGCAGGATGGCCGCCGCGTGGGACCGATGGGAGCGCATCGCCGCAGGTTCCTGAATGGACTTAACGACTGTGGCCTTAATGGATCTTTTTTGCGATCCATTACCGGCGTACAAATGATGAGTGACATTCGCCACCACCCCTGACACGCCTCCCGAGGAGCCAACGATGCCCCCTGCCGACGCCCAATTTCAGGCGCTCCTAAGATCCCGCCTCAACCAAGAGGAGATCGAGTCCCTGCCCCGCCTGACCGACGAGCTGGCCCGGACCCTGATCGAACGGATCGACCGCGCCCCTCTGTTCGCCCACGCCTACGCCCTCCTTGGCAACCTGACCTACGGCGGGTACGGGCCCGATGACGTGCTCGACTTCGCGCATCGGCACGGCCTGGCCGGCGCCTGCATCCACCTCCTCGACGGCGAGGAGCGGAGCCTGGGCCGGATGAGCGAGAACAGGCTTCGCGAGTTCGCCGACCGCGCGCGCCACCTGGGTCTGGGGATCCACCTCGAAATCAGCACCACCCTGCGCGCGGACGTGGACGAGGTAGTCCGCATCGCGGGGGTCCTCGGCGTCCGGCACATCCGCGTCTACTCGCGCTTCGAGGGCACGCTCTCGCAGGTGATGACACTGATCGAGCAGGACCTGCGCCGGCTCGCCGTGCTCGCAGACGAGCACGATCTGCACTTCTCCTTCGAGCAGCACGAGGAACTGCGCTCCACCGAGATCGCCGAGTTGCTGCGCCGGGTCTCCCATCCGCGCCTGCACGCCATGTTCGATTTCGGGAACATGATCAATGCCTGCGAGCGTCCCATGGATGCCCTCTCCGCGCTCGCGCCGCACATCCTGCAGGTTCACCTGAAAGGGGTCCATGTTCTTCCCGAGGGAGACGGATACGGTCACCGCGGTGTCCTGCAGGGAAGCCCTGAGGACGACTTGCCCGGTGCGCGGATGCTCTTCGAGCTCCTGATGCTCGGCGAGGACGAGCCTCAGGTCATCGCCCTGGCCCTCGAACAGGAAAATCTTTACTACGCTCCCGCCTTCCGCCACGCCGGCGAAGGCGCGGACCCGTTCATCCCGTACCGCGATCTGAGCACTACCGGCATCCCGCCCGGATGGACCCGGGATGAACTGCTCGCTGCAGAACCCGGCTGGGCCGACCACCAGGTGGCCCACGTGAAGGAGCTGCTCGCCTCGCTGCGCGACATCGCCGTCGCGCAGCTCGACACAACGAAGTCCCTGGCAGGTGCACGATGACCACATTGACCCAGACCCCCGGGAAGTCCACGAACCGCGTCGACTGGAGCAAGTGGATCCGCTTCGCTCTGCTCGTCATGGCGGGCGGCACCATCTACAAGCTCGCCAACCTCAAGGACGCGTTCTACGTCCCCATGCAGGAGGCAATGGGCCTCAGCCACACTGAGATCGGCACCCTGCTGAGCGTCAACTCGATGGTCGCGACGGCGCTCTTCATCGTCGGCGGCTACCTCGCCGATCGCTTCTCCACGCGGATCCTCATCCCGCTCGGACTCGTGGGCACCGGAGCGCTGGGCCTGTTCCTCAGCACGTTCCCCGGCTTCAGCACGCTCCTGCTCCTGTTCGCGCTGCTCGCCGTGTGCTCGGACTGCCTGGTCTGGCCCGCGTTGCTGAAGAGCATCCGTCAGCTTGGCGGCTCGAAGGAACAGGGGCGGCTCTTCGGCCTCCTCGAGGGCGGTCGCGGCGTCGTCGACACTGCCGTGGCGTTCTCCGCGCTGGGAATTTTCGTCCTGCTCGGTTCGGGTACCGGCGGATTCCGTGCGGCCATTGCCTTCTACGCCATCATTGACGTCGTCGTCGGCGTGCTGTTGTTCCTGCTGCTTCGCAGTCAGCCAAGCAATCAGACAAGCGAGCAGGCGAGCGAGCAGCCCGTGGCGAAGAAGCAGAAGGCCGGCCTCGGCGAAATCTGGCGTGCCGCGCAGCAGCCGCAGCTGTGGTGGGTGAGCTTCACCGTGTTCATGGTGTACGTCGTGTACTGCGGCCTCACCTATTTCATCCCGTATTTGACCTACGTGTACGGGCTGCCTGTCGCGCTGGTCGGCGCCTACGGCATCATCAACCAGTACGGCCTGAAAATCATCGGTGGCCCGATCGGCGGAGTCCTCGCGGACAAGGTGGTCAAGGGTGCGAGCCGGTACATCCGGTTGGCGTTCCTGTGCCTGATCCCGGTGGTGGCGGTGCTGCTGCTCCTCCCGGCCGATCCCGGCAGCCAGATCCCGGCGATGATCGTGACCCTGCTGTTCTCGCTTATCGTCTTCACCATGCGGGGTGTGTTCTGGGCGCCGATGGACGAGGTCGGGATTCCGGAGGAGACCAGCGGCACGGCTTTCGGAATCGCATGCCTGGTCGGTTATGCACCAGGGATGTTCGCATTCATCGTCTACGGGACAATCCTCGACGCAAATCCGGGAGCCGCCGGTTACCACATCGTGTTCCTCGTGCTCGCGGCGCTCGCCCTCGTGGGAGCGGCCGTGTCCAGCGGGCTCGTGCGAGCCGCCCGGGCCCGACGGGCTGCGGCCGAGGTTTGATCGTGTACCGGACGACGGCGGGGACTTCCCGCCGTCGTCCGCTTCCGTTTTGGTGAGGTGCTGGACAGCGCGGGCGAGCCGCCGTCGGAGGCATGGATGGCGCCGAAGATCTACCGTGAGAAGCGTCTCAAATTATTACGGCGACAGCCGGGGGCCACCCGCCGGCAGGGTAAAGTTATCTGTTCGTAACATTTATCTGACTGAAATGTGTTTGAAGATGCCTGCAGACTCCGCTAATGAAGACAAGCCGAAACAGCTCCTCGGGCTAAGTGGCACCCAGACTATTGGCTCGGCGTTGGCCGCGGTGACCTCTGCCTTGGTGGGGTCCTTTCTAGGCGTTGCCGGGACGCTTATTGGCGCCGCACTCGGCTCCATCGTTGCCACGGTGGGCGCCGCCCTGTATGCCCGGACACTCAGTTCGGCCGCCACCGTGGCAATGACGAAAATCCCAAAGCGACGCAGGAGTGGACTGCCCGCTGACGACGCCGGCATGCTGGCCGCCAGCGCCCCGGCCGAAAGCGACGGACCTCAAGCCAACCGGCTGAAGAGGCAGGTCACCCCAAAGACCTGGATTAAGATCGGGGCGGTCAGTGCTGCCGCATTCGTGATCGCGATGGTGGGTGTCACTGCAGTCGAATTCGGAACCAATAAGCCCATCTCCAGCCTGGTCTCGTCGGCGTCGAGCATCGACGGTGCGGCTGGCCCCACGACGACGCTGGGCACGGCCCTGGGTGGCACTCCGACTGTCCCGGACAAAACGGACGCATCGACCAAGGACGTGACGGAAGGACCCGGGCAAGTCGCGCAAGTGCCCGGGCAGGTCGAGCAAAGTGCCACCAAGACAGATGGCCTGACCACGGAGGGTAGCCCCAGTGGCGCGGACAGCGGCTCGGCCGGAACCGCAGTGCCGGGAGCCGGCGCACCAAGCGACACCACGCCGGCGGACGTCGCCCCCGCAACCGAACAGACCCCGCAGCCTGCCCCCGCAACCGAACAGACGCCGCAGCCCGAGGTGTCCTCGGATTCGGGATCGGCCGAGCAGCCCGCACCATAATGGCGATGATAGGGATCAAGGACCGATAGGAACCTGTTAGGGATGGCGGGGTCGGGGCGGCGGTGTTGCGGCGGCTGGCTCATCCGACGAGGACCACCGTATTCTCAGCGGTCAGCCGGCATTTCGTTGCCGCGTTGAAGCAAAGGCATTCACGAGCTCCGGCTCAGTTGCCGGGGTCAACGCGACTGCTCGCCCGCAGGTAGTTTTGCCTGATGGCCGGGTGGAAGTCCGGGGCGGGTGCGGCGTCCACCGCGACCGGCCAATCCGGCCGGTTGCCGCTGGAGGCCCAGACTGCCTGGACGGCAGCACCCCGGGCCACGTACTCCCCCGGGCTCGGGACCACGACCGGCAGGTCGAAGACCTGGGCCGCGATGGCCTGCACCGCGGGGTTCTGCACGGCGCCGCCGATCAGCAGGAGCCGTGTTGCGGGGCTCCCTTGCGCCCGGAGGGCATCCAGGCCGCCGGACAGTCCGCAGAGCATGCCTTCGATGGCGGCCCGGGCCAGATTGCTCCTGGTGCTGGAGGCAATGCTGAGCCCGTGGAAGCTGGCCTTGGCGTGGGGCAGGTTGGGCGTGCGCTCACCTTCGAAGTAGGGCACGAGCACCACGCCGCCGGCGCCGGGTTCGGCGCCCAGGGCAAGTCGCGCAAGTTCGTCGAAGTCCACGCCCAGGATGCCTGCCACGGAGCCGAGCACGCGCGCGGCATTAAGCGTGACGGCGATGGGCAGGTATTCTCCGCTGGCGTCCGCGAAGCCCGCCACCGTTCCGCTGGGATCGGCGACGGCACGGGACGCCACCGAGAACACCGTGCCACTGGTGCCGACGGACACCACCACGTCCCCGGGTTCGGCCCCCAGACCCAGGGCGGCGGCCGCATTGTCTCCGGCGCCGGCACCGAGGAGAATGCGGTGCCCGGGTCCGGCCGGGCTTGATCCGGACTGGCCGGGCAACTGAGTCGCGGAGCCGAAGCAGCCGGGGTGAACCGCCCCGGCGGAGCCGCCGGGGCCCAGCACCCGCGGCAGAACCACGGTGCCTGGATCCCGGTGCCCGGCGCCCCCGCCGGCTTCCCTGGCGTCCCGGCCGAAGGCCAGTTTGAACAGCTCCACATCGTATTCGCCGGCCGAAGGGCTCCAGTATCCGGTGCCGCTGGCATCGGAGCGGTCGGTGGTGAGCTGGTCCAGGTCCGGGCCCAGCGGGCTGGTTGCTGCCGGGCCGTAACCGCGGAGCCGCCAGGTCAGCCAGTCGTGGGGCAGCGCAACAGCCGCCACCCGGTCCGCCAGGTCCGGTTCGTGGTCCCGGACCCAGCGGATCTTGGTGATGGTGAAGGAGGCCACCGGGACCAGCCCGGTCCTGCGGGCAAAGTCGTCCGCCCCCACTTCGTCGGTGAGAGCGGCCGCTGCCGACGCCGATCGGGTGTCGTTCCACAGCAGCGCCGGGCGCACCACGTTGCCGTCGTGGTCCAGCAGCACCATGCCGTGCTGCTGGCCCCCCACCGAGAGCGCACTGACGTCCGCCAGCCCGCCGGCGTCGTCGAACGCCGCTGACAAGGCCCGCCACCAGTGATCCGGGTGGACTTCCGTTCCGTCCGGGTGGGCGGCCCTGCCCTCGCGGACCAGCGTGCCGGTGCCGGCGTCGAGGATCACCACTTTGCAGCTTTGGGTGGAGGAGTCGACGCCGGCAACAAGGTTCATGGAAGCAGCCGTCACGGTCTTAGCGGGCGCCGAGCAGGTGCTCGATGAAGAGCTGCTGCAGCTTCACGAAACCGAAGCCCTTGCCGCCGAAGTAGGCGTCGGCGTCGAAGTCCTCGTAGGAGGCGCGGTCGGCGCGGAGCTGTTCGTAGCCTTCGCCCGGGTTGAGGGTGGGTTCGTTGATTTCCGCCACGCGGGAGGACTGCAGCGCGGCCTGGACCTCGGGGTCGGCGCGGAAGGCCTTGGCGCGTTCCTTGAGCAGCAGGTAGGTCTGCATGTTGGCGGCCGCGGAGTCCCATACGCCGTCGATGTCCTCGGTGCGGCTGGGCTTGTAGTCGAAGTGGCGCGGGCCGTCGTAGGCCGGTCCGCCGTCGGGGCCGCCGTTTTCGAGCAGGTCCACGAGGGAGAACGCGTTCTGCAGGTCGCCGTGGCCGAACACCAGGTCCTGGTCGAACTTGATGCTGCGCTGGCCGTTGAGGTCGATGTGGAAGAGCTTGCCCTGGTAGAGCGCCTGGGCGATGCCGTGGGTGAAGTTCAGTCCGGCCATCTGCTCGTGCCCGGTCTCGGGGTTGATGCCCACCAGTTCGGGGCGCTCGAGGGTTTCGATGAACGCCAGGGCGTGGCCGAGGGTGGGCAGGAGGATGTCGCCGCGGGGTTCGTTGGGCTTGGGCTCGATGGCGAACCGGATGTTGTAACCCTTGTCCGTGACGTAGTCGCCCAGCAGGTTCACGGCTTCACGGTAGCGTTCCAGGGCGCCGCGGATGTCCTTGGCGGCGTCGTATTCACTGCCTTCCCGGCCGCCCCACATGACGAAGGTTTCCGCACCCAGCTCGGCGGCGAGGTCAATGTTGTCCAGGACCTTGCGCAGGGCGAAGCGCCGGACGCCGCGGTCGTTGCTGGTGAAGCCGCCGTCCTTGAAGACCGGGTGGCTGAAGAGGTTGGTGGTGACCATCGGGACGATCATCCCGGTGGCCTTCAGCGCGCCGGTCAGCCGGTCGATTTCGCGCTGGCGGTCAGCCGCGGAGCAGCCGAAGGGAAAGAGGTCGTTGTCGTGGAAGGTGATGCCGTAAGCGCCGAGGTCGCTGAGCCTGTTGACGGCTTCCACCGTGTCCAGCGGCGGGCGGGTGGCGGAGCCGAACTGGTCCTGGGCCTCCCAGCCCACTGTCCAGAGGCCGAAGGAAAACTTGTCGTCACGGGTGGGCTGAATCGCCATTGAATGCTCCGAAGGTAGGTGTGGCTGCTGTTGCGCGGCTGGCGGGGAAACCAGAGGGAATTGTTCTAGACCCAAACATATTATGAATTTTGGCGGTGTCAACCCCGCCAAGCACGGAATGGATACCCGGCCCTGGCGCTGCGGGTGGGTGAATGTTAAGTTGTTCGTAACAGCAATTTGGCCGGCAGATCGAGCAATGAGGCCCTTGGGGGAAGGATCCCACCGTGATTGATCAGATGGTGACCGAACGCAACCGGCCGGAAAACCTCAGCTACGAAACCCATCCGCGCACTGCGTCGGAACCGCAAGACCTCCGGCTGGATTCGGATGAGAAATTCCGCAACGCCTTCCTGGACCGCGCGGTGGCCGGCCGCTGATAGTGTCACGATGATGCCTCCACGTACTCTTGCTTCCGCGGCGGCGAGGGAGCCGGATCCGTCCCGCCGCAACAATTTGTCGCTGCTGACCTCCCTCGTCCACCACCACGGCGTCCTCAGCCGTGCCCAACTGACCCGGCACACGGGACTGAACCGTTCCACCGTCGGGACGCTGATCGGACAGCTCGTTGCGTTGGGCCTGGTCTATGAAACGGCGCCCGCCGGCGAAGGGCACGTCGGCAGGCCGAGTCCGAACGTCCATCCGAGCCCGTCGGTCGCGGCGTTGGCAGTCAACCCAGAAATCGACGCCGTCACTATCGGCCTGGTCAGTCTCGGGGGGAAGGTGCAAAAGAAGATCCGCTTCGACACCGAACGGATACCGAGCGCCCGGGAAGCGGTGAATATCGCATCGGCCGTGATCGCCGGGATGCGCTCCGAGCTGGATGCGTCCTACCGGATCACGGGCATTGGCGTGGCCGTGCCGGGCCTGGTCAACCGCGACGACGGCGTGGTCCGGCACGCTCCGCACCTGGGCTGGCGGAACGAGCCGGTCGCCCGAATGCTGAGCGAGGCCACCGGCTATCCGTGCCAGGCCGCGAACGACGCCTCCCTCGGCGCCGAAGCGGAGCTGATTTTCGGCGCCGGCGCCGGCGCCGGGCAGGGGAACCTGATCTACCTCAACGGCGGTGCCAGCGGCATCGGCGGCGGAATCATCTCCGACGGGCAATTGCTCAGGGGCGCCTCCGGCTACGCCGGGGAGATCGGCCATACCTTTGTCCGCTCCGGAGGAAAGCGCTGCCACTGCGGCGCCACCGGCTGTCTGGAAACCGAAGTCTCCCAGTCCCGCCTCCTCGAACTGGCCGGCCTAAGCCGCGGCGACACCGCCGACCTCGAAAAAGCGCTGGCAACCAGCAGCAGTGCTGAGGTGAACGACGAAGTGGCACGCCAGCTCATGTTCCTGGACATAGCCCTGCGCAATGCCGTGAACATTTTCAACCCCGAGGCAATCGTCCTGGACGGCTTCCTGGGAACGCTGTACGCCCTCGCACCGGAGTCGGTAGACGGAGTGCTGCTATCCCAGGCAATGGACGGCCCCGCCGGCCAGGTCGAGATCTACCGTGCAGCGCTCGGTTCTGACCTGATGATGATCGGGGCCGCGGAGCTGGCGTTTACCCCGTTCCTGGCCGACCCCGCGGGCCTCGGCACAACCACCCGCACCGCGCCCGCGGCGGGCTAGGAACCCGACACTGGTTCAAAAGCCGGAGCAGCCGGTACGGCGTTGCGCGCGGATCGACCCCTCAGGCCAACTATCTGCCATACAAATAGGTGGCATCAGTAAACGCCTCTTCACCGAATACCTCTCTTGCCTCAGTCTGGTTACTAGACCTGCAGCGACCCCACTCAAGGCAATCAGTACTTAGAAGGAATTCAACGTGGAAACTCCCCTCTCCCATCTTGCCCACCTCGAAATCACCACTCCCGACGTCGAAGCCTCGGCTCGGTTCTACGAGGAAAAGTTCGGCATGCGCATCATCGACCGGGTGGACGGCAACGTCTACCTGCGCTGCTGGGGTGACTACTACCGCTACAGCCTGGTCCTCACCGAAGGTCCGGAAGCTTCCCTGGGCCGGATGGCCTGGCGCGCCAACTCCCAGACCGCCCTGGAAGCCGCAGCCCAGCGCGTCGAAGCAACCGGTGTCCAGGGCAGCTGGACCCCCGGCGGCCACGGCTACGGCAAGGCCTACGAATTCACCGGCCCCTATGGCCACCCCATGCGCCTCTTCTTCGACGTTGAGAAGTTCGTGGCTGAGCCCGGCTTCGAGTCCACCTACCCGGACCGGCCGGAGCGCCGCAGCAGCCACGCCGCAGCGCCCCGCTTCCTGGACCACGTCACCGTGGCCTCCTCCGATGTCCGAGGCTTCGCCAAGTGGTACAACGAGGCGCTGGGCTTCCGCGTCATGGCCTTCGTGGACCTGGACGAGGCACCCATCACCGTCTTCTCCGTGCTCACGACCAACGAAAAGTCCCACGACCTGGGCGTGGTCCTGGACACCTCCAGCCGCGCGGGACGCGTCAACCACATCGCCTTCTGGGTGGACGCCACCGAAGACCTGCTCCGCACCGCGGATGTCATGATGGAAAACGGCACCGCCATGGAATACGGCCCCTCCATCCACGGCGTGGGCGAGCAAAACTTCCTCTACTTCCGCGACCCCTCTGGCCTGCGCGTCGAGCTCAACTCCGGCGGATACCGCAACTACGTCCCGGACTGGGAAGCCAACACCTGGAAGCCCTCCGAAGGCTCCAACAACTTCTACAAAAACGGCGCCATGCCGCACTCCATGACCGAGTCCTTCCCTCCCGCGGAAGGCTTTACCGCCACCGAAGAAGGCGCCTCCCCCGAAATGAAGGAAGCCCTCCTGAACCCCTACGCCAAGCAGGGACGGGGCTAGGACACCATGGCCGAAACACAATATGCACTCATCCGGTTCCAGGAGACCGGTGACAGCAAGGCCCGCGCGGGCCTGCTGGTCGGCGACCGCGTCGTAGCCCTGAATGAGGAGATCAATACACTGATCGAGCACTGGGACACCACCGAGAGCCAGCTGGACGCCATCGCCGCATCGGCCGGCGAGGACACCGGCCTGGCGATGGCCGACATCGAGGTCCTCGCCCCGGTAGAGCCTGTCCAGGTCCTTCAGACCGGCGCCAACTACCGCAAGCACGTCATCGACCTCGCCGCAGCCCACCGCGAACCCGGCCAGGACGAGGATGAAGTCCGGGACCGGACCGCCGCGATGATGGACAAGCGCGCGGGCCAGGGAACGCCGTACTTCTTCATCGGGCTCCCGACGGCGATCGCGTCCGCCACGGACGACCTCACCCTGCCTGCCTACTCCAAGTCCCACGACTGGGAACTTGAACTGGCCGCGGTGATCGGCAGGACGGCGTTCCGGGTCACCCCCGAGGAAGCCCTGGACTACGTCTTCGGCTACACCATGGTCAACGACATCACCACCCGTGAGTACGTGTTCCGCAAGGACATGCCGGCGATCGGCTCGGACTGGTACCGCGCCAAGAACGCCCCCGGCTTCCTGCCCACCGGACCGCTGCTGGTACCCGCCAAGTTCTTCGGCGACCCGCAGGACGTCCAGGTCACGCTGAAGCTCAACGGCAAGGCCATGCAGGACGAGTCCACCTCAGACATGATCTTCGGTGTCGCCAAGCTGATCAGCGAGGCCTCCCAGATCATGCCGCTGCGCCCGGGAGACCTCGTGCTCACCGGAAGCCCCGCCGGCAACGGCCAGCACTGGGGAAGGCTGCTCCAGGACGGCGACGTCATGGAGGGCACCATTACGGGCCTGGGCACCCAGCTCATCCACTGCAAGGACGAAGTTGTCACTGAAGGCAGCCAGCCGTGACCAGCCAGGACACAGCACCAACCACCACCGGCACCGGGGAATCAGCCACCGATTCCCCGGTCATCCGGCGTGAGGATCCGTTCGGCAGCATCCGCGCCATGGCCGAATCCCACAACAACTGGGGCCGCTGGGGCCAGGACGACGTCCTTGGGACCCTGAACTTCATCGACGCGGACAAGCGCATTGAAGCAGCAGCCCTGGTAAAGACGGGCGAGGCCTTCTCGCTGTCCCAGCCGTTCGACACCAACGGACCGCAGAAAGGCTGGCGGCGACGCACCAACCCTGTCCACACCATGACCGACACCGGGGTGGACGCCGAACGCGGCAACCAGGGCTTCCCGCACGGCTTCGGCGGCGCGGACGACGTCATTGCCATGCCGCTGCAGTGCTCCACCCAGTGGGACGGCCTCGGCCACATCTTCGACCAGGGCAAGGCCTGGAACGGCCGCGCCGCAGGGGACGTGGTCACCTCCGAAGGCGACCTGGTCACCGGCATCGAAACCGCCGCGGCCAAGATCGTCACCCGCGGCGTCCTGCTGGACGTCGGCCGCGCGCTCGGACCAGAGCTGGGAAGGAACGACGGCGAGCTGCCGGACGGTTTCGCCATCACCCCCGAACACCTCCAGCGGACCATCGACCTGCAGGGCCCCAGCTCAAAGGTTGGCCGGGGCGACATCCTGGTGATCCGCACCGGACAGCACACCCGGGTGCGCCGCGACGGCTGGGGCGACTACGCCGGCGGCTCAGCCCCGGGGCTGTCCTTCAGCACCGCACCCTGGCTTCACCGCAGTGAAATCGCGGGGATCGCCACGGACACATGGGGTTTCGAGGTCCGGCCCAACGAGTTCGACGGCGCCTTCCAGCCCCTCCACCAGATCGCCATCCCCAACCTTGGGCTGTTCCTCGGCGAAATGTGGGACCCGGACGGCCTCGCGGAGGCTTGCGCGGCAGACGGCAGGTACGACTTCCTGCTCACCGCGGCGCCCCTGCCCATTACCGGCGCCGTCGGATCGCCCGTCAACCCGATCGCCCTCCGGTAGCTTTCAGTACAACAGCACCACAACCATCATCAGTCAGGCCGTCAATACAAAGGAGTCAGCGATGGCAGCAGTACAGAACGTCGGAATCGTCGGGGCGGGAGCCGCGGGACTGACCGCCGCCATCCTGCTGGCCGACGCGGGAATCCAGGTTGAAATCCTGGAGAAGGCCGATGCCCCGCAAACCCTTGGCTCTGGAATCACATTGCAGGGGAACGCCCTGCGGGTCCTCCGCCAGCTGGGCGTCTGGGAGCAAATCGAGGCGAAGGGCTACGCGTTCAGCACCCTCGGCCTGCGCGCCCCAGACCCCGCCGGCACCGTCATCGCCGTATTGGATGACATGCGGACCGGCGGCGACGACCTCCCAGCCACCCTGGGCATGTACCGCCCCGACCTCACCGCCATCCTCCGCGAGCGTGCCGGGCAGGCAGACGCACGGATCAGCTACGGCAAGACGGTCACCGAAATAACGGACGACGGCGGTTCCGTCACCGTGAGCACCTCCGACGGCGGCACCGACCGCTACGACCTCCTGATCGGCGCCGACGGCCTGCACTCAGCTGTCCGCAAGGCCATCGGCATCGATGTTGAACCCCGGTCCACGGGCATGGGCATCTGGCGCGCGTTCGTGGAACGGCCGCAGGACGTGGTCCGCACCGACCTGACGTACGGCGGCCCTTGCTTTATTGCCGGCTACTGCCCCACCGGCCCGGACACCATCTATGCCTACCTCGTGGAAAGGGCCCAGGAGCGCAAACACGAGGACGGCCCGCGCATTATGGCCGAACTCGCCGCAGCCTACGGCGGCCCATGGAACGAGATCCGCGCCAACCTGGACCAGAGCGCCCGTATCAACTACACCTGGTTCACTACCCACCTGGTGGACGGGCCGTGGAACCGCGGCCGCACCGTCATCATCGGCGACGCCGCCCACAGCTGCCCGCCAACCATCGCGCAAGGTGCTGCCATGGCAATGGAAGACGCAGCCGTGCTGGCCGATCTCCTGATCGGCGCCGACGAGATCACCGAGACACTCTGGAAAGAGTTCACCGACCGCCGACTGGACCGGGCAAAAGCAGTGGTCGACGCCTCCGTCCAGCTGGGCCAGTGGATGCTCGACGGCGTCCGGGACGCCAACGTTCCGGGCCTCATGCATTCAGTCTCCAGCTTTGTTAGGGAGCCCGCATGAGCACCGGCCCTGCTGAAAAACCCACCGTGGACGTCCACGCCCACATCCTGCTTCCGGCCCTGCAGCAATTGGTGGCCGAAGCTGATCCCGAGGGCTTCGGCGCTCAACAGGCTCTGGAAGTCCGGCGCAACGGACCAGAGTCGATGGCCGCTTCGGGAAAAATGATCAAGGAGCGCTGGCCGCAGCTGACGGACCTGGACCGCCGTCTTGCGGACATGGACGCCCAAGGCGTGGACGTGCAGCTCGTCTCGCCGTCGCCGTCGCACTTCTACTATTTCGCCGCGGAAGAGCTGGCCCTGCAGGTTGCCAGGGCCGCCAACCAGGCGGTGCGGGAGTTCGTGGCCCGCGCCCCGGAACGGCTGAACGGCCTGGGCCTGGTCCCGCTGCAGCACCCTTCCTTGATGGTCGAAGCCCTGGAACACGCCATGCTGGAGTGCGGGTTGCTAGGCGTGGAAATCGGCTCGTTCGCCGCCACCCCCGCCGACCCGGAGCGCAGCACCGTTGAGCTGTCCGACCCCAGGCTGGAACCGTTCTGGAGCCGGGCCGAGGAGCTTGGTGCCCTGGTCTTCCTGCACCCGTTCGGCTGCTCGCTGGACGAGCGGCTGGACCGCTTCTACCTCGCCAACACCGTCTCCCAGCCCGCGGAAAACGCGGTGGCCCTGTCCCACCTGATCTTCAGCGGTGTCCTGGACCGGCACCCGAGCCTGTTGGTTCTGGCCGCGCACGGCGGCGGCTACCTTCCCACCAGCCTTGGCCGCTCCGATCACGCCTGGAGGGTCCGGCCGGAGGCACGCGGCTGTGCTGAGCCGCCGTCGTCGTATGTGAAGAAGCTGTTCTTCGACTCCCTGGTCCACAGCCGGGCTGAACTGCGGGCGCTCGTGGCCGCCGCTGGCCCGGAGCAGGTCCTGCTGGGCTCGGACTACCCGTTCGACATGGGCTCCGACCGCCCCGCGGCCGAGGTCATCGAGGCACAGCTTTCCGCCGAGGACGAGGCCAGGGTGCTGTCCGGCAACGCCGCTGCCCTCGGCATCACGCCCGCTTCCCTCCTCGCCGCCCGCCGCACAGCTTAAGGACTTTTTTATGGTCAAGATTGCTAGCTGGAACCACGACGGCGGGACGCAGTCCGGCTTCGTCGACGGCGGTAACTGCTATGCCCTGCCCGCAGGCCAGACGGTTCAGACACTCCTGGAAGCAGGGCTCGAGGCGACCCTGGGTTTGGCCCGGCGGATCATCGGGTCTGGCCCGGCCGTTCCGCTGGCGGACGTGCAGCTGCTCGCCCCACTGGCGCCCGCCACCATCCGGGATTTTGTCGCGTTCGAGGAACACGTCGAAGGCGTGCGGAAGAGCATCGACGGCGTGGCCGGCGTGGTGCCCGAATGGTACGAGGCGCCCACCTTTTACTTCACCAACCCGCATACGGTGACCGGCACCGGCGAGGTGATTGGTATTCCGGCGGGCTGCGAGGACCTGGACTTCGAGACCGAGGTAGCCGCCGTCGTCGGGCGCGTCCCCGGAAGCGACGGCCGGAACCTGACTGCAGCGGAGGCGCACCGGCACATTTTCGGCTACACCGTCCTCAACGACTGGTCGGCGCGGGACCTGCAGCGCCGGGAGATGAGAGTCAGCCTGGGGCCGTGCAAGGGCAAAGACTTCGCCAATACGCTGGGGCCTTGGATTGTCACCGCGGATGAGTTCGAGGACCT
Organism: Arthrobacter sp. 10N44_2; assembly: GCF_056394385.1. NCBI lineage: Bacteria > Bacillati > Actinomycetota > Actinomycetes > Micrococcales > Micrococcaceae > Arthrobacter > Arthrobacter sp. 10N44_2. The sequence continues at coordinate 121,632 of NZ_JBFTHT010000011.1, forward strand.
GCACGACGCCGAGGGGTTCCTGCCGATCTCCATGGCCGTGGAAGTCAACGGGAAAGCCATCGGCCAGGACCTGCTGTCCAATATGGGTTGGCCGTTCGCCGAGCTAGTGGCCTACGCCTCGCAGGACTCCGTGGTCCGGCCCGGCGATGTGCTGGGCTCCGGCACCTGCGGCAGCGGTTGCCTCGCGGAGCTCTGGGGACGGAACGGCGCGAAGACTCCCCCGCCGCTGAAGACGGGAGACGTGGTCCGCATGACGGTGGAAGGCATCGGGACTATCGAGAACACGGTAGGTGAACGCCGTAACGCCGGGACCCTGGTGCGTGCCCGGCAGCGTCCGCGCAACCGGGTTGCCGCTGCGGTTCCTTCCGGGACGTAGGGTGCTCTCCCTTCAGCTCGATGGCCGGACCGTGGTGGTCACCGGCGCTGGCCAGGGCCAGGGCGCTGCCGAGGCTCGCATGCTGGTGGAGGCCGGGGCCCGCGTCATTGCCACAGACCTAGCAGTGGACAAACCGGCCGAGCTGGCCGCCATGTCATTGCCTTCGGCCGGTGCGCTGGTGTACCGGCAGCTGGACGTCAGCGATGCCTCCGGCTGGTCCGAACTCGCTTCCTGGATCGAGTCCCATGGGTGGCAGGTGGACGGGTTGGTCAACAATGCAGGCATCACCCAGCGGAGCCGGTTGCTGGATGCCTCTGTGGCTGACCTGCAGCGCGTCTATGAAGTCAATGTCGCCGGATGCCTGCTGGGGATCCAGGCGCTCGCACCGCTGATGGGCAGTGCCGCATCCATCGTCAATGTCGGTTCCGTCGCAGGCCTGACCGCGCACTATCCGGTGGCCTACACCGCCAGCAAGTGGGCGTTGCGGGGACTCTCGCAGGTGGCCGCCATGGAACTCGGCCCGCGGGGGATCCGCGTTAATACTGTCCATCCGGGCTTCATCGAAACGCCCATGACGGCGAGCGCTAAGCCGGAATTCAGGCAGGCCACCCTGGCCGAGACCCCGCTGGGCCGCACTGGAAGCGTGGAGGAAGTGGCCAGCGTCGTGCTGTTCCTCCTCAGCCCGCTCTCGTCCTTCGTGACCGGCGCCGAGATCCCGGTGGACGGCGGCCAGTCGGGCCACGGCGGAGCAAAGTCTGTCTCCGACGCCATGCGCTGACGCGGTGCACGATTCCAACTAGCCCGGCAGCACGGCCGACCAGCCGCCGTCGACCATCAGGTTGGCGCCCGTCACGTATGACGCTTCGTCGGAGGCCAGGAACAGCGCGCATTTGGCCACTTCTTCCGGCGTGCCGATCCGGCCCAACGGGATGCTGCCGGCGATGGACCGCATGGGGTGGTCGGCGGCCAGGAGGTTGCCCTCGGTCGCTGCGGTGCGGATCATTCCGGGGCTGACAGTATTGACGCGGAGTCCATGCGGAGCCCCTTCGGCCGCGAGCTGCCTGGTCATGGCCACCACGGCCCCCTTCGTGGCGGTGTGGGCCAGCCGGCCGTTGGTCATGGAACCGCTAACTCCTGCCGTGGATCCCACCAGCACGATGGCGGCGTCCCGCACCCGGATCAGTTGTGGCCAGAAGTATTTGACCGGCAGGAACACCACATCCATCTCGTGTTCGACATTCCACTTCCAGTCGGCAAACGTGAGCTGCTCCACCGGGGCGAAGCGGGTGACCGCCGCGTTGGCATACAGGATGTGCACCTGGCCGTGGTTTGCGGCTACGTCCTGCGCCCATGCCGCCACAGCGGCCTCGTCTGTGAGGTCAACCCGGCTGCTGCTCATCCGGCCCCCGGCGGCGGTGACCTGGCGGACGGTGGCCGCGGCGCCGTCGTCGTCCATGTCACAGCCCACCACCACGGCGCCCGCCTCGGCGAAGGCGAGCGCCGCCGCCCTGCCTTGGCCGCTGGCCGTTCCGGTGATGACGGCGGTCTTGCCGTCGAGGCGCTGGCTGGAGACAGGCATGGGGGATCCCTTTCGAAAGTGCGTTTCTTCGACTTTCGCAGGGATGGTCCGGATGGGGAACGGCGCTTTGGTTCTAGGTGGTATCCGCCGCGTGGATAGTTACCGGGTGCGCGGTGATGGGGAAAAGTTCGTGCAGCCGCGAACAGGCCCGCTGGACCACGGAACGCAGCCAGACGCTGGCAGGGTCCTCCGCCTGGGACGGGTGCCAGTACATCGCTTCCACGAGGGACGCTTCAGCGCCTTCGGAGAACCCCAGCACAACGATATCCGCGCCGCGCTGGGCCCGTGCTGCCAGCATCCCGGGGACGAGCGCCACGAGGTCTGTCCCTTCCACCAGGAGTGGCAGGGACAGGAACCCGGCCACCACAGCCGCCACGCGGCGCTGGATACCTCGCGATTCGAACAGCTTGTCCGCCGGGGTGCTGATTCCCTCACCGAAATAGCCGACGGCGTGGGGAACGGTGGCCAGGTCCTCCACAGTGAGCCGGGGCCGCTGGAGCAGGGGATTTCCGGTGTCAGCCACAGCAACAAAGCTGTCCCGGAACAGCTGCTTGCTGGCGCCCTGCATCTGGTATCCCGTGGGCCCGACGAGCAGGTCGATTTTTGAGTAGTCAGCCATCTGGCCCTGGATCCCGGACTTGGCTGTGGGAACGAAATCCACCGACACTCCGGGGGCCTCCTCGCGCAGGATCCCCCGCAGCGGCCCCACGATCAGGGCCGCCGCGTAGTCCGAGGCGGCGATAATGAACTCCCGCTCACTCGTGGCGGCGTCGAAGCCGGACCGCACCCGCGTGGCCCGCTGGATGTGCAGCATGGCTTCATCAACCAGCGGGACCAGGGACTGTGCGAAGGGCGTGAGGTCATAGGTGCGGCCGTTCCGCACCAGGAGTTCGTCGTCGAAATGGCGCCGGAGCCTGGCCATTGCGGCGCTGGTGGCCGGCTGGCTGAGCTGGAGCCTCTCGGCTGCCCGGGAGATGTTGCGCAGTTCCAGCAGGACCTGCAGTTGGGGCAGCAGGTTGAGGTCCAGGTTCTTCATACCCACAGGTTATCCGTGCCTCGACGTCAGCCCGGCCACAGCTGGCGGGCGTCTGAGCCCCAACGAGCAGCTGACCTAGGCACTCTGCGAACCAAGCTCCTCAGCAACCTTCCGGGCACCGCGGACGGCGATGGCCACGCTCATCAGCGTGGGATTCATGGCCGTTGCCGTCGGAATGAGCGCATTTCCGCCCACCACCAGGTTGTTGTAGCCCCACACGCGTGACCAGGGATCCGCCACCGAGGTGCCGTCGTCGGTTTCACCCATGCGCATGGTGCCCTGGTAGTGCAGGCTCGAGCCGTTCGGCATGAGCCTGGGCTCGGCCACGAAGGCGCCAAGGGCCTTGCCGGCCCGCCGCAGCCGCTCGGTTGCCTCGGCGATTTCCGCCTTTTCCCGTTCTGTGAGCGCATACTCGATTCTCATGTTGGGGAATCCCCGGTAGTCCGGCTCATTGTCGTCGAACGTGACGGCATCCTCGTAGCGCGGGTGCTTGCGCATGCCGTAGCCCATGTTGACGTAGCCCCAGCGGTTCTCGGAGTACGGGGTTCCCGGCTCCATTGGGAACGGCGTGGTCTCTGTGTACATCACCTGGACGGAGAAGGGGTGTTCCGGCTCTGAGAACGGGATGCGGTTGACCGCCGCGACGGGGTCTGCCGGGTTCAGTGCGCGCCGGGCCAGCTCGGCCTCAAGGTCCTCTTCGGTGGCGTACCGCCCCATCCTTTCGGCGTCCAACGCCACCGTGGAGATGACCACGGGATGCTCGGTCAGGTAGTGGCCGAGGGCCTGCGGCCGCACACCGGATGCCCAGAGGAGCTGCGGGGAGCGGAAGGCATCGGCGGCCACCACCACGATGTCTGCTGCCACGAATGACTTCTCCCCGGTGCGGAGGTCCTCGACGGTGACACCGGTGACCCGGTGTCCGTCCAGTTCCACGCGGCGGACCAGGGTGAGGTCACGGAGTTCGAACTGCTTCGAGAGCGGGCTGTCCTTGTCGATCAGCGGGCCGAGGACGACGTCGGCCCCCGCCCAGCGCACGGAGCCGTCGGGCTGCGGGTCCCCGGCAACCGGAAGGGTGCCCACGCCATACCCATCCGGCAGCTCCGCGCCGAACTCTTCATCGAGGAGGGTCCGAATGGCCTCACCAACGGCGGAGTCGGCAAACGCTGCGCTGTGGACGTGCAGCAGCTGCTTCGCGTCCTCAATCAGACCGTCCCATTCGTCGTCAGCTATGAAGGGGACTTTTTCACTGAAGGCGGGCGACGGCGTCGCGCAGGTCCAGTGCGCACCCTGGCCACCCACGTTGGTGGCCGCGGCCGCCGCGGGAAAACTCGAGGCGTGGGCGGAGCCCGCGCCGCCGAAGTCCAGAAGGTGGGTTCCCTGGCGCGCGGTGAACATGCCCTCGGTGACTGTGGCTGCCGGGATGCCGAGCGACTCCCGGTAGGCGCCGGCCTGCGGCCCCTGTGACATTTCGCGCGCACGAGCCTTTTCGCCAGGGTCGGCAATGTTGCGGACGCTTTCGCCGGGAACCTCCGTCACCTGCGGTCCGGCTTCGAACATCACCACCCGCGCGTTCGGGACCTGCTCGAGGAGGACCCGCGCATAGGTGGAGCCGATGGGCCCGCTGCCGACGATGGCGATGGTTGGGTTGGACATGTTGTCTCCTTTGAAATCAGGCCGAAAGGGATTCGGAAGTTGTTTGGGGGGCGGGAACGGGTTCGTCGGAGAGGCGCCCGTGCGGGAGCAGGACCGCCGCGACTATTCCCACGGCGTAGGTGGCCGCCAAGGCAATAAAGATGGGGGTGAAGACTGAGCCGTAGATCTGAGCCACGCTGGCCTGGACTGCCGGAGCGGCCCCTTTGACCAGTTGCGGGGTCAGGGTGGAAGCGTCCAGGCCCGCCGGCAAAAGGGCCGCCACGCCGAAGCCGATCACCCCGCCGATAATCGCCGTCGCCACTGTTGAGCCCACCTGCCGCACCAGGTTGATGGTCGCGGTGATGGTGCCGGTCTGGCTGGCCGGAACAGCTCCCTGGACCACAGTGACGATCAGGCTCATGAACGCGCCGGTGCCCATCCCAACAACGGCCATGACGATCATGGGAACCCACAGCGGAAGCCCGGCGGGCAGCACCGCCATCACAAAGAGTCCGGCGGCCCCCAACGATGTTCCCAGGATGGGGAAGATCCGGTACCGCCCCGTCCTGCTGGCCAGCCATCCGGTGAGCAGGTTGCTGGTCAGCATGCCGAACACGGTTGCGATCGGCACGAGCCCGGACACGGTGGCGGTGGTCTGGTACGCCATTTGGACGTATGTGGGCAAATAGGCGGTGATGGAGAAGAGGCCGACGCCGATAATCGCCGAGAGTGCGGTGCCTGCCGCGATGGTCCGGTTGGCGAAGAAATGCAGGGGGACGATGGGTTCGGGTGCGCGGCCCTCAACAAAGTAGAAGGCAACAAAGCCCAGCATGCTGACCGCGAGCGCGGCAGCGGTGGCGGGGCCCGCGCTGCGTTCTGCGGCCCAGGTGGCGGCGAGGACAAGGGCCACCAGTGCAGCAGTAAATACAGCCGCCCCGGCAACATCGAAGTGGCGGGGCATGGGGCCAGGCTCCAGGTGGGGAACCGCAACCAGGGCAAGGGCCAGGGCTGCAGCGCCCACCGGGATGTTGATCCAGAAAACCCACTGCCATCCCCAGTAATCGGTGATGGCGCCGCCGAGAACGGGTCCAACCAGGACCGCGATGGGGAAAGCTGCGCCAATGATGGCCATGTAGCGCGGACGTTCCCGCTGCGAGGTGACCCTGGCGATGATGGTCTGCGACATCAGCTGCAGGCCCGCGGAGCTCATCCCCTGCAGGACGCGCGCGGCGATAAGCCAGGCCATGTCCTGCGAGAACCCGCAGGCCAGGGAGGCCGCCAGGAACATCACCAGCGAACCGAGGAAGATCCGGCGGGCTCCCAGGACATCACCTAGTTTGCCGAGCACCGGCAGCAGCACTGTGCTCGCGAGGGTGTATCCCACAACAACCCAGCTCATGAGCTTCAGCGCGCCCAGCTCACCCGCAACCGTAGCCAGGGATGTGGACACCACGGTGTGGTCCAAGGCCCCGAGGAACGAAACCGTGAGCAGGGAGATAACAAGGAGACGGAGTCTCAAAGGTGAAAGTGGCATAGTGATCTACCCGAACGATCGGGCCGTCGACGCGACGTATTGTGCCTCCGGCGCACCATCACGACGGAGAACGGGTTCGGAAGGAACCCCGGCGCCGTTACTCATGCTACCGCACTTTAGTTTGAAAGCAACAAAAGAATGCGTGAATTAGACGCCTGTGGCGGGCATCCCTTATGTGGCAAGCACGGCGCGCGTGAGGGACATGTCCTCGAGCAGCTCAGCCAGGTCCGTTCCGGGCTGACCGGAAGAGTGCGCCTCGATAGCCCGGCGCAGCGCCAGACGGGCTGATGATTCATAGCGCTCCGGAGCCCTTAGTGCCCCGTCCCCGGTGGACGTCTCCAGCCGCGTCAGCCCGGCCTGCTGGTCCACGGTGACTTCGGTTCGCACCTCGCCGAGGCCCAGCACCTGGAGCAGGCCGTCGGCGTGAAGGCCCGCTGCCGCCGTCGCCCCCAGGGTGACGGGTATTGCCGCGCCCGCGGATCCCCCTGAATCCAGCAGGGCAATCCTGGCTTGCGCCGTGGCACTGCACACCTGGAGCGTCAACGGGCCCCGGACCAGTGACCGGGCCCAGCCCAAGCCGTCGCGGATTACCGCTTCAAGACCTGCCGCGGGGGCAGCGCACTCGACGGTGACGATCCGGGCCGGCCTGCCTCGTCTGGCCCGGAGGGCATCGGCAACCACATCCGGGCGCAGCCGGGGACGTTCAACGATGACCGGGATGTCACCGGGCCACGGGTGGGCTCCGATTCCTTTCTGCGGGAGCGCAGCAGGGTCCGCAACCACCACGGCCGCCGCTCCCCTGGCCCGGGCGTCCAGCATGCCCTGCCACCAATCGCCGGATCCAGGCACCACAGCCACCGCCCCACTGACGTCTCTGGTGAGTGCAGCACTGACGGAAAGCTCGGCGACAGCCGCGACATAGGAGGGCAACACCGTGAAGATGCCGAGCCCTGGATCTGCCGAACTCATTGCGACACCCCTTCCAGAACCTTGGCTGCGGCAGCATCGGCCAGGTCGATTGCAAAGTGCGAGTCAGCCAGCAGCTCGTCGTACTCCACCGGGACCCCGCCTTCAAGGAGCGAGGCAAGCAGGCGCCACTCAGCCATATAGCCGTCTTCCGGATCCCGCCTGTACTCCGTCCACTGCCCGTCCGTGCTTCGCACCCGGGTGGCCGCGCTTCCGGCATGGACAAAGGCTGGCGGGAAATTCACCTCGATGCGGTCGTGGGAGGTGGCGATATTCATCCTCCAGAGGGCATCCGGTCCTTCCGGAAGCATGGTAAGCGCCAACTGGACCAGGATTCCGCCGGCCCGATACCCCACAAGGTAGCCGACTGGCGGAGCGACCCTGGCGTAGACAACCTCGTCGATGCCTGGCGCGATGTCCCTCACGGCCGGGAGATCATGGATCGCAAGACCGGTCAGCAGCTGCCGCAGGACGCCGGCCGCAACCGCAGGACTGTCGACGTCCAGGCGTCCCCGCCGGGCGGCCTGGAAAGGGCCGCCCTCGGCGACCAGCCGGTGGTACCTGTCATTCGGCGGGAGCGCCAGCGTCACGGAGATCGCCTGCACCCGGCCCGCGAGGGCCACAAGATGATGCCTGGCCCGCCCCCATGCGGCGTCAAACAGGTGGTTCGTCCCCACCAGAAGGACCGTTCCCGCGAGCCGGCAGGCAGAGATGACTTCGTCGGCTTCTTCCCTGCTGGTGGCCAACGGCTTCTCGCAAAAGATGGCAGGCTTCCCCGCGGCTACAGCCGCCAGGATTTGGCGGGCATGTTCAGCGGGCGGGCTGCAGATGGCCACCAGGTGGACTGCCGGGTCCGCAAGCAGGTCCGCCTCCCCCACTGACCACCGGGCACCAAGCCTTTCGGCCAGGCCCTGGGCGCGCCCACTTCCCGCATCGGCAATGTGCACCACCTTGAACAGCTCCGCCAGGCGCCCCAGCACCGGCAGATGCAGGGCCGCGACGCCCGGCCCGGCCCCAAGAACTCCTATATTCCAAGGCATCGTCGCCCCCCTCTTTTGTCCTTATTATTCATAAGTACGGAAATATCCGGCTATAGTCGCGTTCAACCCCACCTTAGTCCCCCCTTATGTGTGAGAATTGTGATCATGACGACAGAGTCCACACTCCGCTTTGGAGCACAAACGGATGAAGTGACGAGCCTGCTGAGGATCGTCAACCTGGTGCGAACGGGCGAGGCGACAACGCGCCCTGAAATCGGCAAGGTCACCGGGCTGGGCAGGGGCGTTGTCAGCCAGCGTGTGGACCAGGCCATTGAGATCGGCTTTCTCGGGGATGGAGAATTCGGCGCCTCCTCCGGTGGCCGCGCACCCCGGACCCTTCGCTTCCGCGCGGAGCAGGGCCGGATCGTCATATGCGCCCTCGGAGCCGCTCATATAAGGGTTGGCGTCACTGCCCTGGACGGCGACATCCTGGCACACACGCACCGCACCTGGGACATCGCCCAGGGCCCCGAGAAGACCATTGACGCCGTGATGGCGCTCGTTGACGACGTGCTGAAAAAGGATCACCAAGTGCCCGTCTGGGGTGTGGTGGTGGGCCTCCCCGGCCCGGTTGACTTCGCCACGGGACAACCGGTGGCACCTCCGATCATGCCCGGGTGGAATGGATTCGATGTCCGCACACCCTTCGAGGACCGCTTTAACGCACCGGTGTGGGTGGATAACGACGTCAACCTGCTTGCCCTTGGTGAGCGCGCCCGGCGTCGCGAATCCCTCGCGAACCTCATCTATTGCAAGATCGGTTCCGGCATCGGTGCCGGCCTGCTGTCCCAGGGCAGAATCCACCGCGGCGCCAACGGCGCGGCCGGCGACATCGGCCATGTCCGGGTTTCCGACTCCCATGCCCAATGCCGCTGCGGCAAGATCGGCTGTCTCGAAGCGGTGGCCAGCGGCTGGGCCCTGGTCAGGGACGCGGAAGAGGCTGTCAGGGAAGGCACCCACAGCTCCCTGGCTCCGCTGGCAAAAAAGGGGACACTGACCCTCGAGGAGATCACCCTCGCGGCCCAGGCCGGGGACCCGCTGGCCATCACACTGATTCAAAAGTCGGCCCGGGTAGCGGGTGAGACCATTGCAGCCCTGGTGAACATGTTCAACCCCGGAATCATCGTCATCGGCGGGGCCATGGGATCGGCCGGCGAAGTATTCCTGGCCGAAGTGCGCCAGCGGGTCTACGAACTGTCCCTGCCGCTCGCCACCCGCGACCTCACCATCACCTTGTCCGTCAACGATGAGCGCGAACCCCTGCGCGGAGGAGCCGAGCTGGCGCGCGAGCAGCTGTTCGATGTCACCTTCCCGCGCTGGTTTGCTGACGGCAGGCCCTCACCGGAACGGCACGCCGTTCCCGCATAGGGTCCACTGCGTGGCCTGGGCATAGCCGCTCAGGCCACGTCGCGGGAAACGCTGGGTACCGGCGCCCGGTCAAGCTCCAGCTGGGCCTCCAGATGGAACGGCAGGACCAGCGGCGAACCGGGACGCGCCTGAAGGTAGGGCACCAGCAGCTGGAAGTCGACGGCGATGGCGTGCACCCCGCGGGAAAGCTCGCGCCTGCCGGCCAGGACCAGCCTGTCCTGCACGAACCACCACCCGGACTCCGCCTGCAATGCGTCCGCACGCACGCGCCGGGCCCCCAGCACCACCGCCAACTCCCCTGGTGCCACCGGGATGCCGTCGAGCTCAACTGCGAGCTCAGCCACGCTGGAAAGGGGCATTGAGCGGATCCACGACAGGCCGAGCCGGAGTTCAAAGCCTTCCGGCGTGGCCGTCAGCGCATCTTCGCGCAAAGCGGTTTGCAACATGGCTTCCGTCCTTTATCCTAAAAGTGACATAAGTTTGTCATTAACAAGCATAAATGGGAAGGCATCACATGGCCCCCGCACTTCCTGAGAACTGGACCCTGGGCGCCAGCTCGTTCAACTGGACTCCGGAGATCACGGCAGCCCGCCGGACAGCCTCGGACGTTGTGATTGGCATCGCGGATTCCGTGACGAAGACAATAGAGCTCGAACCTGGGCTGCTGTGGCGGTCCTTCCCCGCTCCGCAGGACGCCGAGGTGGACGAACTGCGGGATTCGCTGGCGGCAAGAGGGGGACGCGTCAGCATCGTTGGCGCCAGCCTCGACGACTTCACGTCCGCAACCGACCGCCGCTCGTTGCAGGAGCGCCTGGACTTCCTGGTCCCCCAGCTCAGCGCCGCCAGCCGAGTGGGTGCCCGCGGGATCCGGTTGCCGATCGGACAGGCGGGCACGGAACTGCTCACGATGCTGCAGCCGCTGCTGCATGAACTCGACCTGGTGCTGTACGAAGAAATCCAAGGGCAGCAGACTCCAAACAACCCTTCGGTGGCACCAGCCCTGGATGCGATAGCCGGGCTGGCAGATGAGCGCGTTCGGGTACTCGTTGACATCAGCATGCTCATGCCGGCCCTTCCCGTCACGTACCTTCATGAGTTGCGGCGGGGCGGCGTTCCTTCCGATCTTCTGGCGCGCCTGGAGAATGACTGGCGCGATCCCGCCACCCACGGTGCCGTTACCGCCCTGCTCCGCGCAGGGAAGGTTCCGCCGCGCATCCACACGCTCTTCATGAACCTGCTCATCCGCTTCGGCCGCAGTGACGCCGCAGACCTGCAGGGCATCCTCCCCCTGGTGGGCGCCTTCCATCTGAAGTTCTGGGATCTGGACGACGACTGCGGCCGGGTTTCCCGGCCGCTGCATGACCTCGGCAGCCTGCTGCGCGGGACCGGCTTCACGGGCACGCTGACCAGCGAATGGGGCGGCCACGAGTGGCTGCAGGACGACCCAACGGAGATGACGCGGAGTCACCTGGCCCTGGCGGGGGCAGCCCTCGCGGAGCCAGCAGCGGTGGAGCCGGCACCAGCGGCCCGGGCTGCCCTCTGACCGATATAAAAAGCTGACCGGATACAAGAAGCTCATGGCATACAAGTGAGGCCGGCCCCGCGGGGCCGGCCTCACTTGTCTGCGAATTATTTCGTGCTGAATGCGGCGTCGAAAGCTGCGGCGGAGGGTTCATAGCCGGAGAGCCGGCGCACGAAAGCCAGCGCCTCGGGGGCGCCATCCAGCCGGTCCATTCCGGCGTCCTCCCACTCCACGGACAGCGGCCCGCGGTAGTCGATGGCGTTCAGCATCCGGAACGCATCCTCCCAAGGCACGTCGCCGTGGCCGGTGGAGATGAAGTCCCAGCCGCGGCGCGGATCAGCCCAGGGCAAATGGGAGGACAGCCGGCCGTTGCGCCCGTTGGACAGGCGCTTCTTCGTGTCCTTGCAGTGCACATGGTAGATCCGGTCCTTGAAGTCCCACAGGAACCCCACAGGGTCGATGTCCTGCCACACCATGTGGCTCGGGTCCCAGTTCAGGCCAAAGGCCTCGCGGTGCCCGATCGCCTCGAGGGCGCGCTGCGTTGTCCAGTAGTCGTAGGCGATCTCTGACGGGTGCACCTCATGGGCGAACCGGACGCCCACCTCGTCAAAGACATCGAGGATGGGGTTCCACCGGTCGGCAAAATCCTGGTAGCCGGCGTCGACCATCTTTTCGGAGGCGGGCGGGAACATCGCCACGTACTTCCAGATGGACGATCCCGTAAAGCCGGTCACCGTTTTCACGCCCAGCTTTGCGGCGAGCCGTGCAGTGTTCTTCAGTTCCTCGGCGGCACGACGGCGGACCCCTTCAGGATCGCCGTCGCCCCATACGACGTCCGGCAGGATGCCGCGGTGCCGTTCGTCGATCGGGTCGTCGCAGACGGCCTGGCCCTTGAGGTGGTTGGAGATGGTCCACACTTTGAGGCCGTGGCGTTCAAGAATGTCCAGCTTGCCCTGCACATAGGCGTCGTCGTCCCAGCGCCAGGGATCCAGGTGGTCACCCCAGCAGGCGATCTCCAGCCCGTCGTAGCCCCACTCGCCGGCGAGCCGGGCCACCTCCTCGAACGGCAGGTCGGCCCACTGGCCGGTGAACAAGGTAATTGGTCGTGCCACGTACTTCCCCTCCTCAACTGGCCGGCACGGGAACGCCGGCAGCGACCCGTGTCCAGGCGGAATCATTTTCGGAACTGCGCTCGACAGCGTCGAGCACCCGCTGCACCCTCAGCCCGTCGGCGAACGACGAATGCGGGGCGGAGCCGCCCACGATGCCCTCCACGAGGTCCTTGACCTGGTGGGAGAACCCGTGCTCGTAACCGAGCATGTGGCCTGCCGGCCACCACGCCGAAACGTAGGGATGCACCGCTTCCGTGACCAGGATCTTCCGGAAGCCCTGGCGGTCCGCAGGGGCCGTGCGGTCGTAGAACTGGACGCTGTTGAGGTCCTCCAGGTCGAAGGCCAGGGCGCCCTTGTCCCCGGAAACCTCAATCTGCAGCGCGTTCTTCCGGCCGGTGGCAAACCGGGTGGCCTCGAACGACGCCAGCGCGCCGGATTCGAAGCGGCCCGTGAAGATGGCGATATCGTCCACCGTCACCTGGCCGGAGCCGACGCCGGCAGCGCCGGAAAGCCCGGTATCGGAAGGTCCGGAGCCTGAAGTGGAGCCCTTCAAAAGAGGCCGCTCCTTCACGATGGTGTCGATAACGCCGGACACCTTCTCCAGGTTCAGGCCGGTGACGAACTGGGCCAGGTCGATGGCGTGGGCACCGATGTCCCCCAGGGCCCCCGAGCCGGCGTGTTCCTTCTGCAGACGCCACGCCAGCGGCATCTCCGGGTCCACCAGCCAGTCCTGCCGGTAGGAGGCACGCACCTGGTTGATCGTGCCGACGGCGCCTTCGGCGATGAGGTTGCGGAGGAAGGTGACGGCCGGAACGCGGCGGTAGGTGAAACCGACCATTGCCTGGATGCCCCGGGCAGCCGCCCGTTCGGCAGCTTCGGCCATCGCTTCGGCTTCCGCCACCGAGTTGGCGAGTGGTTTTTCGCACAAAACGTGCTTACCGGCCTCCAGCGCGGCGATCGCGATTTCGGCGTGGGAGTCGCCGGGGGTGACGATATCGACGACGTCGATATCGTCACGGGCGATCACGTCCCGCCAGTCTGTTGCTGACTCGGCCCAGCCCCACTTGCTGGCAGCGGCGGCGACCGCTTCAGCGTTACGGCCGGCGATAACCGCCATTTCCGGTTCGGCAGGCAGGCCGAATACCCGCGGCGCCGTCCGCCAGCCTTGGGAGTGGGCAGCACCCATGAAGCCATAACCGATCATGGCCACGCGCAGGGTTTTCATGCGAGCACCACCGTCCGTTCAACCGCGACGCGGTTGCCCACGTAGCGCATCGGCGCGATCTGCATATACAGCAGGCGCAGGGTGAGGATGACCTCGACGTCGATCTCCTCGCCGGCGTCGGGGACGCGGTCCAGCGGGATGATCACGTCGGGCTTGTCTGCGACGAACCACAGGGTTTCCCATTGCTCCGGGAGTTCAGCTATGGAGTAGGACTTGTCCTGCAGTTCGAAGCGGAGGGACTCCTTGGGAATCTCCACGCCGTTGACCGTTGCAACGACGTCGTCAACGGCGGACAGCCAGAGGCTGCGGTACCAGGGCAGCTGCACCGATACGGCAATCCCCTCGGGGTGCCTGCGGACGTCGGTGTCCTGGAACAGGGAATTGTGAGTTGCCATGGCTTTCCTTACTTAACAGTCTCGACCAGGGTCGGGTGGGAGTCGGATGCATTTGGATCAGCGGCTTCTTCGATGGCATGCCGCATCAGCGTGTGCTGCTTCTTGACGAGGTCGATCGGATCGGATTCGCCCAGGTCGGCGAACGCGTGGCCCTCCCACTCGCTGGACAGGTAGCCCTGGTAGCCGCCCTTGACGAACTGGCGCACAATGCGGGGAATGTCCATCGCGGGTTCATTGCCGTGTTCGTCGATGTCGTAGAACTTCGCGTGGACATGGAAGATCTGCGGCATGATATCCAGCCATTCCTCCGGCGGAACCAGTCCGTGCATGTTGAACGCCAGCCGGGTGAAGGGACCAAGGCGCGCGGGGTCGAAGTTGTTGGCGTTCAGGTAGTCCTCGAACTCCTGGTTGCGCTCCTGCATCGGCAACGGCTTGCGCCAGATGTCCTGCATGACGGCAAAGTGCTCCTCGGGCAGCCCCATTTGCGTCAACGTGCGGAAGAGGGTCGGGGAAAGGCTGTGCATCGTCGAGCTGAAGTCTGCGGTGAAACCGAGCCGGTCGCTTGCCAGTTCCTCGTACATCTCGCGGATCTGCAGGATCTTGGGATCGTTCGGGCCCTGCGGCGCGTGAATTTCGTAGCCGAGCTTCTGGTCGTACTTCTCGGCCAGGGGAAGCAGCCGGCGGAGCAATTCCTTGCCCGCGGAGCGGATCACCACGCGGTGGAATCCAAGCTTGTTGGCCGTGTGCAGCTGCGCGGCGAAGAAGTCGTACTCCTCATCGGGTGTCATGTCCCGGTCCTTGCGGCGGCCCATGTCCAGGTTGGTGCCCACTGCGCTGGGGGTCAGGCCGTAGCGGTCCATGCTGTCGCGCCACAGGCGGACGAAGTCGTCGTCGACGTCCGGGTAGGTGCGCAGCATCTGGGCGATGTTGAACTCAACCCCCGGGCCGAGGCCTTCATCTGCAACAGCTTTGATCAGCGTCTCAGGAGTGTAGAGTCCGGCGGCGAACTCGGAGGTGAGCGAATAGAGGGTAATGCCAAGCTCGATGCCCGAGCCTGCGATGCCTTCTGACATGATTTCTGGTTCCTTCGTTGTCAGCCGCGGACGGGCTGGGCGAGATGGCTGTTGAGGATGCGGCGGGCTTCTGAAGCGTCGGTGATCATGGCCGAACCGGCGTTGGCGGCCGCTGAGCGCTGGACGGCCTGCTCGCCGCGGATGATGTCGAACGGGTCCTGCCAGTTGTTCCAGTGCCAGCCTTCGTATTCGCTGGAGATTGCGCCGGAGTAGCCGTTCTCAACCAGTTGCCGGACAAGGCTCCGGACCGGCACCGAGGGCTCTTCGCCGGTCTCGTCAATGCCGAAGAACTTGCCGTGCACGTGGCGGACCCAAGGCATGATCTCCAGCCAGGTGTCCAGCGGGGCAGGACCGAAAAGCCCTGTTCCGTTGATGGCGAAGTCAATGCCAAGATCGGGCCGGCCGTTGCGGGCCGCCAGGCCGATGAAGGCACCGAAGCGTTCACCGTGAACCTTTTGCGTGTTTGGCGGTCCGTCGACGTAGAAACCATTCCACAGGTCAACCACCTGTCCGAGAAGTTCCTCCGAAGCACCACGGCGGCGGTAGGCCTCCAGCAGGGAGGGCGCAAAGCCGGTAACGGTGGCACCCCAGTCGGCGGTGAAGCCGAGCAAGGGGGAATTGAGTTTCTCGTAGCGGTCGCGAAGGGCCAGGACACGTTCGTGGGCGCCATGCTGGTCCGCGTGGACTTCGAGGGCCAGGGTGACGCCGTACTTCTCGGCCACGGGCAGCAGGCTTTCCATGGCGTCCGGAGTCAGTGAGATCTGCACCCGGGCGATCGGGAAGCCGAGCCTGGCGGCCACTTCGATCTGCTTGCGCATGTATTCGACAAGCTCGTCATGGTTCATCAGCCGGTCGCGGCGGATACCGGTGTCAACGTTGACTGCGAGGGAGGTGGGGACCAGGTCAACCTCGGCCACAAGATCACGGAACTGGCCCACGAAGTTGTCATCGATCCGGTCCGGGAAGCCGCGCAGGCTGGAGAATCCGATGACTTCGAGCCCTGGGCCGAAGCCTTCGGCCGCCACTTTGCGGATCAGGCCATCGAGGTCGTACTGCCGGGCGTGGAAGGCCCGGGTGAAGCTGTAAAGGGTGACGCCCTGGATCGGCGTGCCGAGGCTGGTCATCGCTGTTCCACCTTCATGGTCTTGGTGTCGTGCTCTTCGATGTGCAGCACGCCGTGGTCGGTGATGATGTAGGGGATGTAGAGCTTCAGGTCCACCCTGACCTCGTGCTCGGTCCGGCTGTCCGGGACGGGAAGGTCGCCCGAAAGGACTGCCGAGTCCAGCGGGAACCACCATTCGCCGGTCTCGTCCACGAGTTCCTCGAAGCTGAAAGTGCGGTTGTTCATGGTCCAGCGCAGTGAGCCCTCGGGGGCGGCGACGCCGTCCACTGTCAATGCAGCTCCAGCGATGCAGGAACCCGGCAGGGCCCGGTACCAGGGGATGCGGACTTCGACGGCGGTACGGCCGTCCTGGGTGATCAGTGTTCCCTGCTCGATTATGCGGTCGGCGATCATCGAGACCTCCTTGTCTGCGGCATGCCTTGCCTGTGATTGAACGAAATAGCAGCGGCATCGCACCACTTATTCATTATTTAGTCAGTCTATTGTCTGATTTAGACATAAGTAAAGAGCTGTTGAGTTGTTCTGTGAGTTTCCGGGCCCCGCGCACTGCGAGCGCCACAGCGGTCAGCGTGGGATTGCAGGCCGTGGCGGTGGGAATGACGCCGTTGCCGGCCACGAAGAGGCCGGGGACCTGCCACACCTGGCTGTCGGGCGAACACACGCTCTCGCCGTCGTCCGTTGCACCCATCCTGGTTGTGCCCTGGTAGTGAAGCGAAGCGCCGGGCGGCATGACGAACGGACGCTCGTCGAGCGGTTCACCCACCGCCTTGCCCAGGCGGACAATTTCCTGCTTGGCGCGGTCCAGCACCTCGTGATCCCGCTCTGTGAGGCGATAGTGGATGCGCATGGCGGGCATTCCGTACGAGTCACGGACACCGTCGTCGAATGCCACCCGGTCCTCGCGCTGCAGATCCTTGGCGCAGAACAGGCCAAGCCCCACGATAGAGCCCGGGACAACGGGGTCATCGTCGGCCAAGGGAACCGGTGACGCATCCAGTTGCATGATCTGGCCGTGGAAGGGCGCCCCGTCCGTGTAGGGAACCCAGGCAACTCCGCTCTGCTCACTGAGCGCGCCGTTGGCGGCTGCCCGGCCCTGCGGAGCCGTGACATCGCGCAGCCGGCTCGCGAACACTACCTGCGCCTGGTCGTTGAGGTAGCGGCCCAGGGCGTCAGGCCGGATCCCGGAAGCCCACAGCAGCTGCGGCGTGCGCAGGGCATCCGCACCCACCACAACGTAGCGGGCGGCCACCTGATGGGTTTCGCCGCTGCGGCGGTCCTGGACTTCGATGCCGGCAGCAGCGCCATCCTCCAGGAGCACACGCGTTACCAGCGCCTCATCAAAGAGTTCAAACTGCGGATTTTCGCGGGTCACATCCCCCATCACGACGTCGGAACCTGACCAGACCAGGCCGCCGTCCTCCCGCCGGTGTACAGCAAGAGGCATGGGCTGGACGCGGTAGGCGGTGCCACGGCCCGCGTCCACGGCGGCGGCGAGTCGTTCCCGGACGAGGTCAGAGAACGGAGCCCCGTCAAAGGCGCGGGTGGTCACCCCCAGCAGCCGGTCGGCGTCCTCAAGAAGCTCTTCAAGGTCCGGCAGGAACGGAATGCGCTCTTTGCCGCCCGGGCGGGGGCAGGCAGCGGTCCAGTGGGCGGCCATGCCGCCCACGTTGCTGGACATGGCGGCAACGGGCATCCCGTCCTCGCCGGGGAAGACGTAGCCGTCCTGCAGCAGGTAGGTTCCGGGCCTGGCCCTTCGCTCCCCGCTTTTGACCGCGCCGGGTGAGTTCACGGTTTCGGCACCTGCACCGGGACCTTCCGATGCCCGCTGCGCGAGGCTGCGGCGTTCAGGATCCTCAATGTTCTTGACGTGCGCCCCGGGTGGATTGCTGACCGTGGGGCCCACCTCGAACATGGCGATGGTGGCACCAGGAGCTTCCTCGCTGAGGATCCGCGCGTATGCCGATGCCGTGGGGCCGCTGCCGACGATGGCGACGTCGACCGCAACGGGATACCGGTTACCGCTCACCATCCCGCCACCAGTTCCTGGATGCGCCGGACGGACTTCGCCGAGTCGATCGTCGGATAGTACTCGAGCCCGATGGGGCCGGCATACCCGCTGTTCCCCAGGTCCGTGAGCCGGGCGTGCCAGTCGATGGATCCCGAGCCGGGTTCGCCGCGCCCCGGCGCATCGGCGATCTGAACATACTTGATGAGGTCGCCGGCGTTGGCGAGCTCGGCGGCCACGTCCTCGCCCTCGACCGTGGAGTGGTAGAGGTCGTAGAGAACGCCGAAGTTGGGCGAGTTGACGCCCTTGGCGACATAGACGGCTTCCGAGGTCCGGTCCAGGAGGGCTCCCGGGTGGTCAACCCTGACGTTCACCGGTTCGAGGACCAGGGTGATGCCGGAACCCTCGATGTGCGCGACGCCTCGGGTGAAGATCTCGATCAGTTCGTCCAGCTGGTCCTGCCGCTTGCGGCCGCCGAATCCGGTACCGCTGCCCACTACCATCCGGGGGCAGCCGAGCTGCTGTGCCACTTCGACGCCGGCGTCCAGCCCGGTGTAGAAAGCATCGTGGTTGCGGGGCGGGATCATGAACTGCATACGCGGTTCCGCCAGTTGGGAGGTGAGCTGGACTCCGGTTTCGTCGAGCGCGTGCTTCAGGGCCGGGATGTCTTTGCCCGTTGGGCCCCACATTTCGACGGCGTCGAAGCCGGCCGCTGCCGCCGCGCGAACCCGGTCAGCAGCACTTTCGCCTGCTTCGGCGAACAAAAGGTCGATATTGGGCGAAAGTTGAAACATGGATGTCTCCTAGGGAATTGAGATGGTGGTCTAAAACATGGGGTGGTCGTGGACCGGGTGCTCGGGAACCGGCTGAAGCACGTCCCAGTGCTCAACAATCCGCCCGTTTTCGAAGCGGTAAATGTCTGCGACGGCGGCGTCGGGACGCCCGGGACCTGAAGCGCGCACATGCACCAACGCCAGGTCACCGTCCACCAGGATGCGCTGAACCTCGAACCGGGAGTCTGGCGATCCGTCGAACTTCGGCGTCAGCATCCTTACTGCCGCCTCAGGCCCGTCAGGAATGGTCGGGTTGTGCTGCCGGTAGTCGTCGGCCACAAGGAAGTCGAAGGCTTCACGCACCCGTTTTTGGGTGTAGAAGATCTCCACGAAGCGCTCGAACGCTGCGCGGTTGTCAACCATCGCGGGTCAGCCCTTCAGGCCGCCGGAGAAGCCCTGGATGAACCGTTTCTGCGCGAACAGGAACAGCGCCAGGATGGGAATCATGGAGACGATCACTATCGCGAAGATCGAGTTCCACTGGGAGACCAGGGAGCCGATGTAGTAGTACATGGCCACCGGCAGCGTCTGGTTGGCGGAGCCGCCCAGGAAGATCAGCGACGTGAAGAAGTCGTTCCACACGATGAGCCCGGCGAAGATGGTGACCGTTCCCGTGGCTGGGGCCATCATGGGGAACACCACCTTGGAGAAAATCTGGGATTTGCTGGCGCCGTCGATGGTGGCCGCTTCTTCGTAGTCCGTGCCGAGGCCGCGGAAGAAGTTTGCGTAGAGGAAGATCGACAACGGCAGGAGCATGCCCGTGTAGAGGATGATCAGGCCCCAAGCGGATCCGGTGAGCCCAAGGGCCCGTGCACCCATGTAGAGCGGGACGGCGCCGAGCTGGCCGGGGAGGATGATGGCGATCAGGAAGAGGTAATACGCGCCCTTGCTCCAGCGTCGGGTGCTGCGGGAGATGACATATCCGGTGATGGAACCGAGTGCGATCAGCCCCACGATGCTGCCTGCGGTGATGATGGCGCTGTTGACCAGGCCCATCACCACGTTGGAGTTGCCGGTGGCGGTGAGGACGTCGATAAAGTTGCTGAAGTCGGGGCTTGTTGGCGGAGCCAGGGCCGAGGTGGTGAACAACTCGTTGTCCGGCTTCAGGGCAGTTGTCACCAGGAAGTAGAACGGTGCGAGGAACACCAGGGCCAGCGCCCAGAGGCCGACTTCGCGGAGCAGGGTGAGTTTGGTGTAGCGGAACATGGCTTAGTCCTCAGGGTTCGAACGCGTCAGCCGCTGCTGGAGAACGGCGAAGATCAGGATGATGGCGGCGAGCACCAGGGCCAGGGCGGCACCGCCCCCGAAGTTCCCGAGCGCAAAGGCCTGCTTGTAAACCAGCGTGGCCAGCGTTTCCGTCGCTCCGGCAGGTCCGCCGCCGGTGAGCGCCATGATGGGATCGAAGACGCGCAGCCCCTGGACGATTCCCAGCGTGGTGGCGATGGCGACGGCGGGGCGGATGGCGGGCAGCGTAACGTTGCGGAACCGCTGCCACAGATTGGCACCGTCAATGGCCGCCGCCTCCTCCACTTCCACGGGGACACCGGCCAGGCCGGCCATAAAAATCACCATGGCAAAGCCGGTGGAAGACCAGACCAGCACCACCAGCACGGTCCAGATGGCCCACTGCGGGTCGGCCAGCCACGGCTTGGCCTGGTCGCCGGCGCCTATTGCCGTAAGGAAGGCATTGAGCGGACCGTCGAAGTCGAAGATGTATTTCCAGATGTAGGCCGTGGCTAGCGGGCTGAGCACCACCGGCATGAAGAAGAGGGTCCGGAGGATGTAGCGCGTCTTGACGACGCGGTTCAGGCCCAGCGCAATGACCAACCCGGCGATGTTGCCCAGGAGAACCGAGCCAAAGGCCAGAAAGAGGGTGTTGAAGAGGGCTCCGAGTTTCGTGGGGTCCTTGAAGATGGCCTCAAAGTTTGTCCAGCCCGTGATTTTGAACGAGCCGATGCCCGTCCAGTTGGTAAAGGCGAAGAATCCGCCGATTCCGGTTGCCACGTAGTGGATGGTAAACACCAGGGCGATCCCGGGCAGCGCCCACCACCAGTGCCCGAACTGCATGGGCCCCCGCCGGGGACGGGTGTTCTCACCCGCCCCCGGCGTCCGCTTGCCTCGCCGGGGTGCTTCAGCTGCTTCGCTTTTCGGTTGCATCGTCGCAGTCATTGGTATTCCTTGCTTGTCCCTTTGAGTCGTCGGAACGTTGATGGTCAAGAACTGCTACTGATCCCAGGCCGCGTCCATGGCCTGCAGGACCTGGTCAGGGCTCTTCTGGCCGGTGATGATGCCCTGGACCCCCGTGGCCAGCGCGTCGTAGACGGCGGAATTCGGCCACTGGATGTTAGGCAGGGGGCCGTACTTGCCGTCCTTCATCAGGCCTCCGACGTTCTTATAGGCGCCGCCGTCGAAATCGTACTTGTCGAGTCCGCTGACCGGCAGGGCACCGTCGATTTCTGCGAATGCCTTGGTCTGCTCAGGCTGGGCGGCCCAGTCGAGGAAGGCCTTGGCAGCGTCCTTGTTCTTGGAGGCCGCGTTGATGGAGAAGGCGTAGTTTGCGCTGGCAAATACGTAGCTATTACCTGAGCCCTGTTCCGCCGGGAACGGCCGTACGGCAAACTGGGAGCCCCCAGCGGCGGACTGCAGCTGCTTCCAGCTTGGGGCCGGGATGAAGCCGCTCACGGACGTTCCGCTGGCAAGCCCCTTGGTGATGGCATCGAAGCCGCCGCCGGCAGCACCCTTCTGGAAGCAGCCCGCGTCCTTCAAGGTATTAACTGCTTCGAGGGCCGACTTCCAACCGTCCGAGCCGGCGAAGGTGGCTTCCTTGGCGGCGCGCTTATCGTTCCATTTCGGGTCTTCCGCGTAGACGCGCGAGGCTGCCAGGGACATCGCCATCAGCCCTGTGTTGGGAGGGGCTGATCCGGCAAGGGCAAAGAGGGATTTACCGGAGGACTCCAGAGCCTTGCACTGCTGCTGGAGGGAGGAATAGTCGGCAGGGAAGCCGCCGGCTGCAGCTGCAGCCGTCTCATTACTCACCAAGGCAGAGATCGTAATTTCCGTGGCCTGGCCGTACACCTTGCCGTCGGTTCCAAAGGTGCTGGCGCTTCCCTCGGGGAGCAGTTGCTTCGCGGCATCGTCAAGCGGCTCAAGGAAACCTGCCTGGACGAGCGGCAGGATGCTGCGGCCGGTGCCGGAGCCGGGTGAGGTCACTACGACGTCTGAGGCGTTTCCGGCCTGGAGCTGTGTGCGCAGGGTCTGGTCATAGGAGTCGTTCGGCTGAGGATTGAAGGTGATTTTCACGTTCGGGTGTGACTTCATGTAATTTTCTGCCAACACCTGGAAGGGGCTCTCGATGGTGTTGGATGTCGCGAAGGACAGTGAAAATTCCTGGGAACCACCCGAAGAGGAGCTGCTGCCGGTGGAGGCCGAGCAACCGGTAAGAATGAGTGCTGCGACGGTGGGGACGGCGAGGGCGCCGACCTTCAGGCCTGAATAGCGACGGTGCTGTGTCATGTCCAGCCTTTCTGACTTCATTGTCCAAAAATCCGGGTGTCGTGACCCCGGTCACTCACAAGTATGCAGGAGATGTGCCTAAAACACACATAAGTCTTTGCTATGACGGACATAAGTTTAACGGGGGTCCGCGGAAGGTCCATCCAGATCCCTGATGGCTTCGCCTACGTTATTGATCCCGCTGATACACTCCCTTGAAACGGTTCCACTCCCAAAGGATCGCTGCGCCGTGACGAAACATGTCCTGCTTTCCCGTCTCGACCTCAACCTGCTGATCTCGCTGGATGCCCTCATTACCGAGCGAAGCGTTACCAGGGCGGCCGAGCGGCTCCACCTCAGCCAGCCGGCGCTCAGCGCCTCGCTCGCCCGGCTCCGATCCCACTTTGGGGACCCGATCCTGGCCCGCCGCGGCAATGCTTACGAGCTCACCCCCTTCGCCCTCCGGCTCGCGGAGCACACCACCACCGCGCTGGAGGCCGCACGCCGCGTCTTCGAAAGCCAGGCCACCTGGGAGCCCACAGAATCCGAGCGCGAGTTCTCCATCTACGGCTCGGATTACGGCTTCACCACCATTGGCCGGGTTGTTTCCGAGCTTGCAGCCGAGCGCGCCCCAGGTGTCCGGTTCCGGTTTATGCTCCACAATCCGATGGTGGTGGAGGATGCAGCCAACCGCCTTCGATCGGTGGACGGCATGGTGATTCCCCATGGATTCCTCACCGGGCTGCCCTACCTGGACCTGTGGAGGGACGGGTGGGTGGCCGTGGTCTCCACGTCCAATGAAGCCGTCGGCGAGCAAATCACCATGGAAAACATCGCTGAACTTCCCTGGGTGATGACCTATCAGACGCGCTCAGCCTCAACATCTGCGGAACGGCAGATCCAGCAGCTGGGCGTTGAGCCCCGCGTGGACGTGGTTGTTGAAAGTTTCCAGTCCTTGCCGCATTTTGTGGTTGGGACCAACCGGATCGCGCTCATCCAGGCGGCCCTGGTGCCGTTCGCCCTGCGCGTGGGCGGGATTCGGATCCTGCCGCTGCCCTTCGATGCCACGCCGCTGGTTAATGCATTGTGGTGGCACCCCGTGCACAACCGCGACTCCGAGCATGAGTGGATGCGGGGCCTCTTCAAAGAGGCTGCCGATATCGTGGCAGCCGCCGCAACCAAGGAAGCCCCTTAAATGCCTCGATGCCCGGCCGGCTAAACGGACGGGCATCGAGGCTATGGGACGTCGGTCTTTCAGGTCAGGCTGATGCCAGCGCCGTCCGCATGCTCTTGCGGACGAGGTCATGCTGCTTCCGCACCAGCAGCAGCGGATCCACCTCACCGAGCTCAGCGAAGGCATGGCCTTCCCATTCGCTGGACCAGTAACCGCGGTAGCCGCCTTCGACGAATACGCGGACCAGTTCCGGATAGTCGATGGCCGGCTCGTTGCCCTGCTCATCAATGTCGTAGAACTTCGCGTGGACGTGCATGATTTGCGGCATGATGTCAGCCCACTCCTTCGGGTTGACGTGGCCGTGCATGTTGAACGCCAGGTGGGCGAAGGATCCAAGCCGGGCAGGATCGAAGTCACGTCCCCGCAGGTAGGCAATGAACTCCTCCTGCCGCACCCGCATCGGCGCCTCAGTGCCCCAGATAGCCTGCAGCCTTTCGACAGCTTCATCGTCCAGCCCGGCACGGCGAACCGCGCGCAGTAGCGTGGGAGACATGCTGTGCATGGTTGAGGAGAAGTCAGCCACGAAGCCCAACAGCGGTGAATCAAGCTCGGCGTAGACGTCGCGGACCTTCATGATCTCGGGCGAGTTGGGTCCCAGCGGTGCATGGATCTCGTAGGCAAGTTTGAGTTCGAGGTCCTCGGCGAGCGGCAGCAGCCGGCGAAGCAGCTCCGGCTTCGCGCTCTGGATGCGGACGAGCGGGAAACCGAGCTTCTTGGCGCCGTGGAAGAGTGTCTGCGTGAACTCGTACTCCTCGTCCGGGGTCATGTCGCGGTCACGGTGGCGTCCCATGTCCAGATTGGCGCCGAAGGAGCTGGCGGTGAAGCCGTGCTTGTCGAAGGCGCGCTGCCACGAGCGCACGAAGTCGTCAGTCACGTTGGGATAGGCAGGCAGGACCTGCGATGCCACAATTTCGATCCCGGGGCCGATGCCGAGCTCGGCCACGCGGTTCAGCAGACCGTCGAAGTCGTACCAGCCGGCCCGGAATTCGGCGCTTGCCGAGTACAGGGTGAGCCCCAGTGAGAACGGATCTTCCTCCGCTTTCGGTGGGGGCGGCGTGACCGCCGTCGTCAGTTCCGGTGCCGCCGCAGCCCTGTCCGTGACGGTCAGCTCCAACGTCTGGTTCACGAAGTTGGGAACGTACATGCCGGGACCGCCATCCTGGCCGGGAGCAATCTGCATGTACGGCAGGCGCAGCTCACCGATGAGCCGGACGGTGTGCTGCTTGCCCAAGGCAACAGGGCTCTCCGTTGTGGCGATGAGCAAGGGATGTTCCTGGAGGTACCAGAGCGTTTCGCTTTGAGCGGGCAGGTCCGGGAGCGCATAGCGGACACCGCCCAGTTCCAGGGACAAGTTCCCGGCGGGGATATCCTGGCCGTCGACGGTGAGCCGCAGGCTGGAGACCGAGGAGAGCCACAGACTTCGGTACCACGGCAGGGTCAGGGCAAGCGCGAGACCGTCGGGATGGGTGCGGAGGCTTGCATCGTCAAGAAGTCCGTTTGGCATTGTTGCTCTCTTTACTGGGAAAAGGGGATGGGTCAGGTAAGTTCGCCGGTGATGCGGCGGATCAGGGCGTGTTGGCGCCGCACTTGCTCAATGGCGTGCCATGGCGTGCGTTCGCCTTCATATTCACTGGAGAGATAACCGGTGTAGCCGGAGTCCTTGAGGGCCTTGAGCACGGGCAGCCAGGGAATCTGCTGGTCTTCCAGCTGCTCGTTGATGTCGTGGAACTTCGCCTGGACGAACACCACATACTGGGCGATATCGGCGAAGTCGGCGGGGTCGACGCCGATGCCGTCGAGGAAGGCCGGCCGGGTCTCGCGGGTCTCACCTGCGCGCAGCGGAATGGGCCGGTCCTGGAAGATTCCGGTGTCGATGAGCAGGCCGAAGTTCTTGGTTCCAGTCCGTTCGATGAGGCCGATGTAGTCCTCGACGACGGGGTGCCTGATGGGCGTCGGCGAATGAATCTCCGGGCAGATGATGATCCCCAGCTCGTGGGCCAGATCAAGGGAGCGTTCCACGGATTCGGTCCAGATGGGGTCTGGGACCAGATCGCTGGACACCACGCCGATCTTGGGGCGCACGAAGCCGAAACCCAATTGGCTGGCAAGCCGCAGATCCCGCTGCAGGGCCTCCGCACCCTCGGCGACAGTCATGGTGCGGCCCGGGTGAAGACGGGTGTCTATCCAGGAACCGTAGTTCGTCGGCTCCAGCGAATACTTCTCCAGCAGGCCGAACCAGTTATCGATCCAGGCCGGGGACGGTTCCGGATAGTTGGGAACGTGGCCCTCGCCGAGGATCTCGACGCCGGTGGCGCCCACGTCAGCGACGGCGGCCAGCGCCGTCTCAAGGTCCATCACCGTGCCGTAATCGCCCATAAAGCTGTAGAGGGAAACGCCGTAGCGGAAGGTACCTTCGCCGCCTTCCGGTGCGAGCGTCACCTTGCGGCTGGTCCGGTGAGTGGTGGGCTGGTGCTCGACTGGTATGTAGGACATCCGCAGCCGCAGCTCGATGGAGAGCTCGTGGACGCCCTGCGGCAGGCCGCCATCGAGGGGAACGGTGACCACTGCCGCTTCCTCAAGGGGCCAGCGCACGCCATCACTTTCCCAGAGCTGCTGCAGGGTGTAGGTCCGCCCGCCGAAGGTCCACAGCGGAACGTCAGGTCCGACGTCGACGATGCCGCCCACGCGAACGGCGATGCCATCGATGAGGGACGCGGCCATGCCCCGGTAGGAAGGCATCCGGACCCGGAACTGAAAGCCGGTTACACGTCCGCCGTCCGTTACGTTGCGGAAGCCGACGGACTGGATGAGGTCTCTTTCGAGAAGCATCATTGCTCACTCTCTGTAGGTGCAGAATCCAGAGTAGCAATCATTCTGTCGCTTTTGCACCTAAGTGAGCACCTAACCTACAAAACTTGCCAGGGGCTCGCCGGGCTGGCCGCTTCGAGGGCCTCAGCTCCTTTCGGCCCGTTCCGCGAGGACGCCGATGGCCAGAGAGAAGCGGCCAGGTAGCGGCGAAAGTGCCAGACGGAGCCAGATGGCGTCCGAGTACGCATCGAACCGGGCTGGACTGACGCGCAGTTCCTCGGCCACGGCCAGCACCTGCGTGTGAGCCGTCAGGTAGCGTGCCGACGTCATGCGGTTATTGCGTAGATGAAGCTCCAGATGGACGTCCAGGCCGGCCAGATCCCGGGCGGCCTCGTGCCGGGCCGTACTGTCGAAGTCCAGCAGTCCGGGCGGGATGTCGCCGTCAGGAACGATGATTTGCTTGTCGTACAGGTCTCCGTGGGCCCATACCACCGGATCCGGTGCCGTCCGTATCAGGTTCATGGCCACTTGCTCTACAGCGGCGCGCAGGACAGCGCGCTGAGGCGACAACTCGGGGACGTTTTCATTGTGCCGCAACCAGTCGTCCACCCGTCGGCACACCTTCGTCGCTTCCCACTCTGCAGAACGGAGCGGAAGGCTGTCGAGAACGCCGCGTGCTGCTGGGCCATGGGAGCCGTTCAGTTCCGCGACCCAGGCGCGCGACCATTTCTCCCAGGCCCTGGCGAACGCCTCATCGCAGACGGCCGCTTCCACCCGGCCCAGCTCGTTCAGAGTCGGTCCCGGCATGGCGCTGAAAACGATGACGTCCGCCTGGGAACTCTGACGAAGGATTCTGGGCGTTGTGAAGTTGCCGGCGTCCAGCAGGACCTCCATTTGCGCGCAGCGCTCGGCCGGTACGACGGCGCCCCCGGCCCCGAAGATCTTTATATAGCGGCCCTCCGCCCGGACGACAGCCTGGTGGTACGGCCAATACGAAATCAATTCCCCCTGCTGCGCTTCCCCCCGCAAGGCGGGAAGTCCCGGATCGTCCAACGGGATAAGTTCGAACTGCCCGTGACGCAAATAAGCTCCCCGGACGCCGGGCACTCCCGGCGTCCGGACCTCCAGTACAAATTCTCCCGGTGTCTTCTCTGGCCACGCCCGCTGAACCAGCCAGGACGTGCCGGTATCGTCGTCGGCAGACGCCGGAACGGCGGAGGGCCAATCCATGGAATCAATTCCATGGACCGGCGGAGGCGCCAGCCAGTGGTGCGACGCAGCAGATTGACACGTTCCAGGCGTGCCGAGCCCCCGAACAGTAGACAGCCATGCTCCGTCCACCATGCACCTACTTCCCCATACCCAGGCTCTTCCGGCGCAAGCCATTCGTGTGTCCAGCGTGAATTACAACAATGAGGCAGGGATGAAACGGCCATGAAGAAACTTTCATCAAGGCCTTCTTCCCCGTCCACTCGGCGTCATGCGTCGCATGATCGCCGCAGCAGGCAGACCCGACGAACCCGTCCGGTGAGTCGAGATTGACCCGGGCCGTGATGGGCGTGGGGACGGTGGCCTGAATCGCGCGGGTCCTGGCCGATCCGGCCTTTCAGGGTCACGTCGGGGGGTCACGTCGGAGGCAGGGTGCAGGCCAATAGCCGGCACATCCTTCGAACCTCTCATTGGACGGGGAGGGGAACATGGAGCACCGATCCTACGCCGCGATGAACCGTGCCCAGTCGGGAAAGGGATCCACGGGTAATGGCGGCCCGGTCTCTCCGGGTCCGACGGCGCCGGCAAGTTCGTCCGGCCAGTCGGGCGGTTCCGACTCCCGGCCTTCATGCGCGTGGCCGAGGTGCGGCGGCCAGCGTGGTGGTTCCCAGTCTTGTTGTTCGCTTGGATAGGAGCGTCCCGCGGGTGAGATCCAGCCGGGTGGCTGGTCCCGGGTGGCGTCAACCGGCCTCCATGCTGTGGTGTGTCTGAGCCGGTGGTGCCGCCGGCATGGCTGGCCAAGGTTGGTGATGCCGGTGCCGCCTCCCTCGGACCAAGCCAACAGATGATCCGCTTCGTTAT
This sequence comes from Arthrobacter sp. 10N44_2, assembly GCF_056394385.1. NCBI lineage: Bacteria > Bacillati > Actinomycetota > Actinomycetes > Micrococcales > Micrococcaceae > Arthrobacter > Arthrobacter sp. 10N44_2. The sequence continues at coordinate 150,055 of NZ_JBFTHT010000011.1, forward strand.
CCAGGGAATGGTTGTTACAGCCCGGAAAAGGGCACCGGCCATCCCGAAGCCGCAACCATTGGCGCATCGCCTTCGGAACCCGGTAGCTGGTCCGTCCGATCTCCAGCGGCGCTCCATTGCGCGGATCGGTCAGCACACGCAGGAACGATCCAGCGCCATCCCCTACAAGCCGGCGGGCCATGCTCGGCGGAACGGGACCATACCCGTCCAGCGTGGCCGGTTCCGACTCGGCGCCCAAAAGAGACAGCACCGGCACGGTCACCAGGACCTGCGCCTTGGGTGACGGAGTTCCTTCCGCCACCCCCGCCAACAGCCAGTCGGCGGCGACGTCCGCACGGAGCTGGGTCAGGGTCCGGGATTCATTCGGCTCCTGCAGGGAACGGGCCGCTTCCGTGGCACGGGACCATGCAGCCACCGCCACATCCGCAGTCAGATAGGCCGAGAGCCAGGCCATGCCGTCCCGGTCCGGCACATATTCCAGCCGACGGTCCTCCACACCCTTGCGGTGGCGGGCTTCGATGCTTACGGGATGGTGCAGCTCACGCCATCTGCGCGCCTTGGCCCGGAACCTGCCCGGCACCAGCTCCCCCGCCGGGCAGCCACGCGCGGCAAAGGGAGCTTCGGGGTCCAGGAAATGAGCCTCCAAAGCAGCCGCCGCGGCGAGGTCCAGACCGGACGTTTCATCACACATCACCCGCGCATGTTGCCATGAAATGCTGCCTACTTGCAGCGCAGCCAGCGTCAGGGGCAACTTAGTGGTCAGGGTGGCCGACTCTGCCAGGAGCGCCGCCGCCGATCTTTCACTCACGGTCAGGACACAGGCCACCTCTGCTGTCACGGCCATTTCCTGGGCGGTGCGCTCCTGCGGGGAATCGGCTGGGCCCGCCATGGCGACGGCAGCGCGGGCACATCCGGCGGCGAAGTGCACTTTCAGGGCGGCCAGCCTGGCTTCCATGCTGGCGACCTCAGCCATACCGTCCAGGCACGCGTCCGCTTCGTCCCGAAGAGGGTCAGCGCCAGTCGAGGCCGCGTTCCCGGCTCCGCGACCGGCAAATGCAGACAACCTGGCAAGGGAGGCCTCCATGGCCTCCAACGTCTCCGCAACTGCTTTGCCTTCCACACCCTCGGCGGGTGCCGGCGTCGAACATCAGCCACCCCACCGCAAGATCGACAGCCGGGTCCCCTGCCCCGACGTCGCCGAAATCGATGACGCCGGCCAGGGAGCCGTCGTCCGCCAGCAGGATGTTGCCAGGGTGGAGGTCTCCGTGGAGCATCATCGCCGGACCATCCCAGGCTTTGGCGGCGCAGGCCTGCGCCCACACTGCTCTCAGCGCTGCCGCCTGCGGGTAGCGTTCGCGGTCCCCGAGCCGTTCTATCAGCACAGCGTCACGGTCCGTCAGCGGCACGCCTCGGAAAGGGTTGACCGGGACTCCGGTTTCGGCGGGCACGTGAAGGGACAGCAGGAAATTGGCCAGGCCTTTAGCCGCCGGCCCGCGGCCTGCCGGGCCGACGTCGGCCGCAGCGGCTCCGGGGACCCACCGTACGATGCTCCACGGCCATGGAAAGTCCGACGTCGGCCTGCCGGCATGGACGGGGACAGGAACAGCGACCGGGGAGCGGCGAGCTATGTCGGGAAGGTAGCGCTGCTCATGCAGTATCAGCGGAACGGCCTCCGCCCTGCGCGGAAGCCGGACGGCCAGGCCGTCACCGAGCCGGAAGGTCGCGTTGTCCCAGCCGTTCGCAACCCGCACAAAGGGACAATCGCCGAGGTCGGGCCGCTGGTTCCGGACGAGGCGCTGGACAACGCTGTCACTCACGTCCACCGTGGCTGGCGGCATTCGAGCCATTCAGAAATCCGCCTTCCTTTGTGCCGGCAATGCAGTCCGATCCTTTCCCCTCGTCCGAATATAGGTCAAGAGCCCAAGAGCCGACGGGGCGCGGGAGGACATGGAATCGGACGACGGCGGGATGTCCCGCCGTCGTCCTGGGACAGCATGAAGTTGCGGCTAGCTCATCCGGCGTGGACCACCGGATTCTCAGCGGTCAGCCCGCGCCCTGGCCCTGACGGGCCACCTCTTCCAGAACCCTGGCTGTCGGCGCTGCCGTCATCAGCTGCCCTATCACCTCAGGTTTGTCCACACCTGGCTGCGCAACTTTTCCAGAAAGCCGGTCGCGGCGTCCGGAGGGTGGACTTGAACCGTCGCTGCGCCGCCCTCCTGACGCAGGTAAACGAGCGACGGCGGCGCCGTTGACGTTGGTGCCGTCGTCGCTGAGCAGGAAGGTGATGGAGGCGGCGAGCTGCGCGGCGGTGGCGGCCCAGCCGAACTTCACTACCTCGGAGCGAGACTGTTGCGCAACGCAATCACCAAGGTAGTCGGCGGAGGGATCGACGACGACGACTGTTCCGAGGCGGACGCCCGCAGGATCGTGCAACTCGTCGGACGCGACAACGCCCGACGCGTCTACGCGCTCCCCTGAGCGCCGACCGAGATCCCGAGCAAGCAGAACGGACATCATGCTGAACCCCGGCCCAGCAAAATCGAACCAGTCTGAATTCGACGGACTCTGATGCCGTCGTCTTGACCTTCTATGGAGCCCAGTCGGCGTCGTCCGCTGGCGTTTTGTCAGTTTCCATAGGACAGTGCCTGCCACAGGATCACTGCCAACAGGGCACCGGCCGCGAGAATGACAGCCCAGGTTTCCCTGCGCAACCTCCGATCAGCGCGCTTCCGGTGCGATGACTCGCGCGCTGGCCGCGGCCGGCTACGCGCTAATTTCGACCCGAACATAATCCTCCCGGTGGAACATTCGCCGTTCGGACCAGCCGTCAAGGACAACCCAGATGATGGATCCGTCTGGCGTGGTTCCGTCCACGGTGCCGGAGCCGATAGGGCGGCCGTCCTGCGAGAGCCTCACCGGCTGCCCGCCGGGCAAGGCGTTCCACGACACTGGGCGCCAGCGTGGCACATTTGTCGGTTTCATGGCCTACCGCAAGATGACGGTGCGGTTGCCGAGCAGCAGGATCCTGCCTTCACAATGCCAGCGGACGGCGTTGCGGAGGGCCGCGCATTCGGCGTCCCGGCCCACCGCCACCAGGTCATCAGCGGTGTACGTGTGGTCCACCTCGATGACCTGCTGGGAAATGATCGGGCCCTCGTCGAGTTCGGCGTTGACGTAGTGAGCCGTGGCGCCCACGGTCTTGACGCCGCGGTCGTAGGCCTGGTGGTACGGCTTTGCGCCTTTGAAGCTGGGCAGGAACGAGTGGTGGATGTTGATGGTCCGTCCCGCCAGCTGAGCCGAGAGCTCATCGCTCAGGACCTGCATGTAACGGGCCAGGACCACGAGTTCCACGTCGAAGGCGTCCACCAGCTCCATTAGCCGGGCCTCCGCCTCGGGCTTGGTGTCCTTGGTGACTGGCAGGTGGAAGAACGGGATGCCGTGCCACTGGACCAGGCCCTCCTGGTCGCGGTGGTTGGATACCACCGCGACGATTTCCACCGGGATGTCGCCGGTGCGTGCCCGGAAGAGTAGATCGTTGAGGCAGTGGCCCATTTTGGACACCATCACCAGGACACGGCGTTTGCGGCCGTGCGGTTCCAGCTGCCAATTCATCTCCCACTTTTCGGCCACAGGCGTGAAGTCGCGGCGCAGGTCCTCGGTGCTGAAGGAATCCTGCCCTAAGGAGGCGTCGGAGGAGGAACCCGAGGAAAAGTGGACGCGCATAAAGAAGTGCCGTTGCCCCTTGTCCCCGTACTGCTTGATGTCCAGGATGTCGCAGCCGTGGTTGAGCAGGAATCCCGAGACCGAATGGACGATGCCCGGCGACTCAACACAGTCGACGGTCAGGATGTGCTCTGCCGTGGCACCGGGTTCCACAGCTGCAGGCTCGGGGCTGTTTGGGGTCTGTGCGGTCATTTCTGCACCTTCTCAAACTTTCGCGCAACAGCTGATTCCTCGTCCTGCGCGAGCTCAGCCTGGAAGCTTTCATAGCGGGCCAAGTGCGCGGGGCGCCGGCGCAGCACGAACCACGCGGCGCCGAGCAGAATGAACCAGACCGGCGTTACCAGGAGTGCCAGAAGTGTGTCCGGCTGCGTGGTCAACGCCCAGAGGACGAAGGCGAAGAACGCGAAGACCACGCAGACCATGGGGATTCCGCCGGGCATCTGGAACTTGGACGCGTCATGCAGGTGCGGGCGGCGACGGCGGAAGGCCAGGTAACTGGCCAGGATGATGGACCATACGAACACGAAGCAGACGGCCGACACGGTGGTCACCATGTCGAAGGCCTTGCCGATGTCCTGTCCGGCGTACATCAGCACCACGCCGGAGAGCAGGAGGACGCAGGACAGGAACAGGGCGTTCTGCGGGACCTTACGCCGGGACAGGCTGCTGAAGACTGACGGCGCGTCGCCCTCCTGGGCCAGCCCGTAGACCATGCGCGACGTGGAGTAGATGCCGGAGTTGGCCGAGGACATGGCCGAGCTGAGCACCACCAGGTTCACGATCGTTGCCGCGGCTCCGAGCCCTGCCAGGGAGAACATGGCGATGAACGGGCTGTGGCCAGCCTGGAACTGGGTCCAGGGAGTGACAGACATCAGGATGATCAGGGCGCCCACGTAGAAGAGCAGCACTCGGATCGGGATGGAGTTGATGGCCTTCGGCAGGCTCTTCTCCGGGTTCTTGGCCTCCGCGGCGGTGGTGCCCACCAGCTCAATGCCCACAAAAGCGAACACGGCGATCTGGAAGCCGGCCACAAAACCCATGAACTCGTTCGGGAAGAATCCGCCGTGGCTCCACAGATTTGTGAAGCTGGCAGGGCCGGCATCGGACTGGAACCCGCTGAAGATCATAAACAGGCCCACCACGATCAGCGCCACGATAGCGACGATCTTGATCAGCGCGAACCAGAACTCCGTCTCGCCGAACGCCTTCACCGTGGTGAGGTTCAGGAGCAGGAGGATGGCCACGGTGGCCAGGCCCGGGATCCACAGCGGCAGCCCCGGCCAGAGTTCCTTGGAGTAGCCGGCAATGGCGATGACGTCCGCGATTCCCGTGATCACCCAGCAGAACCAGTACGTCCATCCGGTGAAGAAGCCGGCCCAGGGCCCGAGGAGGTCCGCTGCGAAGTCGCTGAAGGATTTGTAGTTCAGGTTGCTCAGCAGGAGCTCGCCCATGGCCCGCATCACGAAGAACAGCATGAAGCCGATGATCATGTAGACGAAGATGACGGACGGCCCGGCCGCGGAGATGGTTTTGCCCGAGCCCATGAACAGGCCGGTGCCGATGGCGCCGCCAATGGCGATCAGCTGGATGTGCCGGTTGCTGAGCTGCCGCTCAAGATGCGGTTCCTGGTGGGAAGTTACGGTTTCAGTTGTCACGTGCTGCTCCTCGAATCAATGCTGTCTGGAGTGCTGCTGAGATGGGCGCCTGACCCGGTCCGCCGGGAACCGAGTCAAGGCTGTTGAAGCTGTAGAGATGGATGCCCGCGAGGTTGCCAGGCTGGTTTTCCAGCCCGGACACCAGGCTTTGCGGCGAGTAGTGGTCGCCGCTCAGGAGTTTGCGGGCCAGCGGGCCCTTCCGGCTCAGGAACTTCAGGGAACTTCCGACGCCGATCTGCGTAGCCAGCGAGACCAGTTTGGTCCGGGGCACGGACCCCGCCACCCCTGCCCAGATGGGCAGCTCAACGCCTTCGCGGCGCAGGAGCGCCGCGTAATCAAGGATTTTCTCCGGGGCGAAGCACATCTGGGTCACAACGTGCGAGGCTAGGTGCTGTTTTGCCAGGAGGGCGTCCAGCACCTCCACGGGGCCGGCGGAGGGGTGGCCCTCCGGGTAGCCCGCAATGCCTGCCCGCATCAACCCGCCTGTGTACTGCGCGATGTCCTCCAGCAGAGGAAGGGCGGACTCATACGGGCCGGCCGGCTGCTTCCGGTCCCCGCCGATGACAAAGACCTCGCGGATGCCGGCGGCATCGCAGTCGCGGAGGATTCCGGTCAGCTCGGCCCGGTCATGCAGGGTCCGCGCGGCGAGGTGCGGGATGACGGTGTAGCCCAGCACACCAAGCTGCACGGCAGTGCGCATGGTCCGCTCGATGCCGTGATGGGGCAGGCACGTCACCGTGAGCGTCGTGGTCAACGGCACCAGGTCCGTGACGCGCTCAACGATTCCCCCGGAAGGGATGATTTCTATTCTGATGGGGAACATCATTGGTCCTCTCTGAACATCAGATTTTTTGGGCATCAGGTTTTTGGGCATCAGGTTTTGGGCATCAAGGTTGGGTTGTTCAGGCCGTAGCTGCCAGCAGCGAGCTGGCTTCCTGGCGGGTGCTGCCGGAGCTTTCGATGTGCGCGAGTTCGGCCGGGATTTCCCAGCCCTTCTTGCGCATCGCGGTGGCCCAGAGCCGGCCGGCGCGGTAGGAGGAACGCACCAGGGGCCCGGACATGACGCCCAGGAAGCCGATCTCGTCGGCTTCGTGCTGCAGGTCCACGAATTCCTGCGGCTTGACCCAGCGGTCCACCGGCAGGTGCCGCTCGGAGGGGCGCAGGTACTGGGTGATGGTGATCAGGTCGCAGCCGGCCTCGTGCAGGTCCCGCAGCGCCTCGGAAATTTCCTCGCGGGTCTCGCCCATGCCCAGGATCAGGTTCGACTTGGTCACCATGCCGAGCTTGCGGCCCTGGGTGATGACGTCCAGGGAGCGCTCGTAGCGGAACGCCGGGCGGATCCGCTTGAAGATCCGGGGCACGGTTTCGACGTTGTGGGCGAAGACCTCGGGCTTGGAGTCGCAGATCGCCGCGATGTGCTCGGGCTTGCCGGAGAAATCAGGGATCAGCAGTTCGACGCCGGTGCCCGGGTTCAGTTCGTGGATCTTGCGGACCGTCTCGGCGTAGAGCCAGACGCCCTCGTCGGCGAGGTCGTCGCGGGCCACRCCGGTSACGGTGGCGTARCGCAGCTGCATGGCCTGGACCGAGCGGGCCACCTTGGTGGGCTCGAACATGTCCACGGGGGAGGGTTTGCCGGTGTCGATCTGGCAGAAGTCGCAGCGCCGGGTGCATTCGGAGCCGCCGATCAGGAAGGTGGCTTCCTTGTCTTCCCAGCATTCGAAGATGTTCGGGCAGCCGGCCTCCTCACACACGGTGTGGAGGCCCTCCTTCTT